>NZ_JAFMOT010000183.1:0-183698 GCF_019049695.1 Rahnella perminowiae | reverse complement strand
ACTTTGCTCTTTCGAGGTCATGCGGTATTAGCTACCGTTTCCAGTAGTTATCCCCCTCCATCAGGCAGTTTCCCAGACATTACTCACCCGTCCGCCGCTCGCCGGCAAAGTAGCAAGCTACTTCCCGCTGCCGCTCGACTTGCATGTGTTAGGCCTGCCGCCAGCGTTCAATCTGAGCCATGATCAAACTCTTCAATTAAAAGTTCGATTTGCTTAAACACGTTAAGCGGTGCTCAGAGATTACTTCGTAATAATTCAACTAAATGAATTACTGCTTGGTCACTCTAAGACTTGATATTTTTTGCCACCGAAGTGGCTGATATCGTCTTGTGAGTGCCCACACAGATTGTCTGATAAATTGTTAAAGAGCAGTGAGTTACGCGCTTTCGCTTGCTAACTCGAGGTGGCGTATATTACGCTTTCCTCATTCAGTGTCAACCGTTTATTTCATCCGGTTGCCGCTGTTTTTAATCTTTCCGACCCGGTCACTTCGTGATGTTGTTCACGTTGTTCCCTGTCGATGGAGCGGCATTATAGGGAGTTCTCAGCAGGCCGCAAGGGCTAATTTCACTTTTTTTATCAAATGTTCATAAATCCATCAAACGAATTAATAACGAACAAGAAATGTATAAAAAAGGGGCCCCGGATTGCTCCGGAGCCCGTTTAAGACCGCGACTTATCTATTTACTGTCTTGCGATGATGTGATCATTTTCCACATCGACAGTAATTGGCTTACCTGGGATCAGCTTGCCGGACAAGATTTGCTGAGCCAGCGGGTTCTCAATCTCTTGCTGGATAGCACGCTTCAATGGACGCGCACCATAAACCGGGTCAAATCCGGTATTACCCAGCAATTCAAGCGCCGCATCGGTCAGCGTTGCCGAGTAGCCATGTTCTTCCAGACGTTTATACAAACGCTCCAACTGAATCTTCGCGATATTTTTAATATGCGCATGGCCCAGCGGATGGAACACAACGACTTCATCTATACGGTTGATGAATTCCGGACGGAAGCTGTGTGTAACCACTTCCATGACTGATTCTTTCATCTGCGCATAGCTCGCCTCGCCAAAGTGCTGCTGAATAATGTCAGAGCCCAGGTTAGAAGTCATAATGACCACCGTATTACGGAAATCGACCGTTCTGCCCTGCCCGTCCGTTAAGCGACCGTCATCTAACACCTGTAATAAGATGTTGAACACATCCGGGTGCGCCTTCTCTACTTCATCTAATAAAATGACAGAGTAAGGACGGCGACGAACCGCTTCTGTCAGATAGCCACCTTCCTCATAACCGACATAACCCGGAGGCGCACCGACCAGACGTGAAACTGAGTGTTTCTCCATAAACTCCGACATATCGATGCGAACCATCGCGTCATCACTGTTAAACAGGAATGTTGCCAGCGCCTTACACAGCTCGGTTTTACCTACACCCGTCGGCCCCAGGAACAAGAATGACCCGATCGGGCGGTTTGGATCTGACAGCCCTGCGCGACTACGACGAATCGCATTTGATACCGCTTCCACCGCTTCATTCTGGCCAATCACGCGGTTATGCAGCTCTTCTTCCATACGCAACAGTTTTTCACGTTCACTTTCAAGCATCCGCGCCACCGGAATGCCGGTCCAGCGCGCCAGCACATCGGCAATTTCCACATCTGTCACGCGGTTGCGCAGCAGTTTCATGGTCTTACCTTCCGCCTGGGTCGCTGCAGCCAGTTGTTTTTCAAGCTCAGGAATTTTCCCGTACTGCAATTCTGACATACGTCCCAGGTCGCCAACACGCCGGGCCTGCTCAAGCGTAATCTTCGCCTGCTCCAGCTCGGCTTTAATATTCTGGGTGCCGGTCAGTGACGCTTTCTCAGCTTTCCACTCTTCTTCCAGCTCAGAATATTCACGCTCTTTCTGGCTCAGTTCGGCTTCCAGCATTTCCAGACGTTTCACACTGGCATCATCAGACTCTTTTTTCAGCGCCTGCTGTTCCAGTTTGAGCTGGATAATACGGCGATCCAGACGGTCCAGAGATTCAGGTTTGGAATCCATTTGCATACGAATGCTGGATGCCGCTTCATCTATAAGGTCAATCGCTTTATCCGGTAACTGACGGTCGGAAATGTAACGGTGCGACAATGTCGCCGCCGCAACGATGGCCGGGTCAGTAATCTGCACATGGTGGTGCAGCTCATAGCGTTCTTTCAGACCACGCAAAATAGCAATGGTATCTTCGACAGAAGGCTCAGCAACAAACACTTTCTGGAACCGACGCTCTAACGCCGCATCTTTTTCGATAAACTGACGATACTCATTTAATGTCGTCGCGCCCACACAGTGAAGTTCACCCCGCGCCAACGCTGGTTTAAGCATATTCCCGGCATCCATTGCGCCATCGGCTTTACCGGCACCAACCATGGTGTGTAACTCATCGATAAACAGAATGACATTACCTTCCTGTTTAGCGAGATCGCTCAGAACACCTTTCAGTCGTTCTTCAAATTCCCCGCGATATTTAGCACCGGCCACCAGCGCGCCCATATCTAATGAAAGCACACGTTTATTTTTCAGACCTTCCGGCACTTCACCATTAATGATGCGTTGTGCCAGCCCTTCTGCAATCGCGGTTTTACCGACACCAGGCTCACCAATCAGTACCGGGTTATTTTTGGTACGACGTTGCAGAACCTGAATGGTCCGGCGAATTTCTTCATCACGACCAATGACCGGATCCAGTTTGCCCTGCTCGGCACGTTCGGTCAGATCGATAGTGAATTTTTTCAATGCCTGACGTTGATCTTCGGCATTCTGATCATCCACTTTCTCACCCCCACGCATTTGATCGATGGCAGCTGTCATTTTATCGGCCGTTGCACCGCAGGCTTTTAACATATCCGTTAAAGAGCCACGGTCTTTCATCACGGCCAGAACAAACAGTTCTGAAGAGATAAAGGTATCGGCACGTTGTTGTGCCAATTTGTCACAAAGATTTAAAACACGTACCAGCTCATGGGATGGTTGAACATCGCCGCCGGTACCTTCAACTTGCGGCAAACGCCCCAAAGCCTGATCAACGTCCGTGCGCAGTTTCTGGGTATCTACCCCGGCCGCCGTTAATAAAGGACGCACGGTTCCGCCCTCCTGAGTGAGTAATGCGCTCATCAGGTGAACAGGTTCGATAAATTGATTGTCGCGCCCGAGCGCGAGTGACTGGGCATCCGCGAGGGCAAGCTGGAATTTGCTGGTAAGACGATCCAGACGCATAACACCTCCAATACTGAACAAAATTGCTACTGGAGATTAAATGAGGTCAACCCTCACGTTTTCAAGGTTATCTTGGCAGTATATTCAGAGGACTGCTGTTATGCGCGATGGATCGTCTTGATTCGATAGGTTATATCAGCCAAATTAAACTTGCCAGCCGTCCGGTTACGCCGTCGCGCCGGTAAGAGTAAAATTTGCGGCTGTCAGTGACTGTGCAATGTTCACCGCCGTAGATAGCTGTGATGCCAGCCGACTGTAAGCGCAGCCGTGCAAGCAGGTAAATGTCAGCCATAAATTTCGCGCCAACGGGTCTAAAAGCCGCAGATGTCGCACCGTTCACAGCCATAAAGGCTTCGCGTACTTCTCCACCGACCTCAAAATGCGAAGGGCCGATTGCCGGTCCCATCCATGCCATGATGTCTTTGGAAGCGGCGTCAAAACAGGCTACCGTATTTTCTAATATCCCCGCACACAAACCACGCCAACCGGCATGGGCTGCTGCCACTTCATCACCGTTCATGCTGCAGAACAGCACCGGCAAGCAGTCAGCTGTCATTGCTGCGCAAACAACACCTGGTTCGCGGGTATAAGCCGCATCAGCAATTAAAGAAGGACTGCGGGGAATATGCGCCGTTAAACGAACAACGTCGGTACCATGAACCTGCTCCAGCCAATGTGGTGAAGCTGGCAGCCCGCCGAGTTCGACTATACGCTGACGGTTCAAAGCGACATGTTCAGGGCAGTCTCCGACATGATCGCCAAGATTAAGCGCCCCGTAAGGAGGCAAACTGACACCACCCTCCCGGGTCGTCGCACATGACCGCACCGTTGCCGGTTGCGGCCACTGAGGCTTGATAAGTGCGCACATTACCAGTTCATCTGATCCTTGAACTCTTCGGTATCTGCTTTAAGCGCACTGATCAGGTCAACCATATCCTGGGGAAGTGGCGCATGCCATTCCATCTGAATACCGGTGACCGGATGATAAAGGCGCAGCATGGTAGCGTGAAGAGCCTGACGATCGAATCCGCGCAACATATTAATAAACGATTCCGAGGCACCTTTAGGCAGTCTCGGGCGGCCGCCATAAAGCTGATCGCCTAACAGAGGATGGTTAATGTGCGCCATATGCACACGGATCTGGTGGGTACGTCCGGACTCCAGACGCAAGCGCAGACGCGTATGAGCACGGAAATGCTCCATAATGCGATAGTGCGTCGTCGCCGGTTTACCTGTCGGATGGACCGCCATATGTGTACGTTTGGTGGAATGGCGCGCAATCGGCTCATTCACTGTGCCGCCTGCCGTCATTGTACCAATCGCCACGGCTTCATATTCGCGGGTAATTTCGCGAGCCTGAAGTGCAGTCACCAGATGCGTTTGTGCGGGCACAGACTTCGCGACCACCATCAGGCCGGTAGTATCTTTATCCAGGCGGTGCACAATGCCGCAGCGCGGCACATCAATAATTGCCGGGTAATAATGCAGCAACGCATTCAGTACTGTGCCATCAGGATTTCCTGCGCCCGGATGAACAACCAGATCGCGAGGTTTATTGATGACTAAAATATCAGTATCTTCATACACGATATCTAAAGCGATATCTTGTGGCAGCCAACGCGCTTCTTCTTCAATTTGCGCATCGATTGCGATAGCCTCGCCACCCAACACTTTTTCTTTTGGTTTGGTCACTTTTTTGCCATTGACCGTGACCCTGTCTTCAAGGATCCAATCTTTTATACGAGATCTTGAATAATCAGGGAACAATTCGGCCAAAGCCTGATCTAACCGTTGACCGAGTTGAGATTCGGCCACCGTTGCGGTGAGTTGTACTTGTTGTGCCATATGCAGCTTCTTGGTTAACGTTGGGTTTTCACGGCGATGCCGTTTAAAATAATGTGCTATTGTAGCTGGTCTTTGTCGGGAGCTTAACGGACAGTCTCCCAGAATAACACCTGAGGATAATCAAAACGTCATGACGCGTGTGAAATATCTGGTGGCAGCAGCCACGTTGAGCCTGGCGCTGGTCGGTTGCTCCAGTTCCAAAGAAACGGTTCCCGATAACCCGCCTAACGTCCTTTATGCTACTGCCCAGCAAAAGCTGCAGGACGGTAACTTTAAAGGCGCTATTGCGCAATTAGAAGCGCTCGATAACCGCTATCCGTTTGGGCCTTACTCGCAGCAAGTTCAGTTAGATCTGATTTATGCCTATTACAAGTCTGCTGACTTGCCTATGGCTCAGGCTTCTATTGATCGCTTTATGCGTCTGAACCCAACACATCCGAATATTGACTACGTCATGTATATGCGTGGTTTAACGGATATGGCGTTGGATGACAGTGCACTGCAAGGATTTTTCGGTGTTGATCGTTCAGACCGTGATCCACAGCATGCACGTGCAGCATTCCGTGATTTCAGCCAGCTGATCCACACGTATCCAAACAGCCAGTACGCCACTGACGCGACTAAACGTTTGGTATTCCTGAAAGATCGTTTGGCGAAGTACGAGCTGTCAGTGGTGCAATACTACACTAAACGCGGTGCTTACGTCGCTGTCGTTAACCGTGTAGAGCAAATGCTGAAAGATTATCCGGATACTAAAGCAACGCATGATGCGCTGCCGTTGATGGAAAACGCCTACCGCGAACTGCAGCTGAACACTCAGGCTGATAAAGTCGCGAAAATTATTGCGGCTAACAGTGCAGTGTAATTTTACATGTCCGTAGACAAACGGTAGCTGAGGCTGCCGTTTTTTTTGGCTTTTTTCTAGGGGGAAACACAGAAAAACAGGAAAGAATAACGCACTGATCCTATCAATCATGCCTGCTCCTGAATGAAGTCTCAAGGTCTTTCCGGCCATTAATTACCCTGTATCACATAAACGCCAAAGTTGACAAAAAGTGACAAAAAACCGTGAGTTTGGGGACGCATTTCGTAAAAAAGGCTGGTATGTTGGATTCATCGGAGACGGAAAGAAGAGAGGTAAGTTATATGACAGTCAACATTACCAGTAAACAAATGGACATCACCACCGCTATTCGTGAACACATCGAAAGCCGTCTGAAAAAACTGGATAAATGGCAAACTCAGCTCATTAACCCGCACATAATCCTGTCTAAAGAACCTCAGGGATTTGTCGCCGATGCGACCATCAGTACCCCAAACGGGAAACTGGTTGCCAGCGCCACGCACGATGATATGTACGCTGCGATTAACGAAATGACGACCAAACTTGAGCGACAACTCAACAAAGCGCAGCATAAGGGTGAGGCTCGCCGTGCAGAATCCGGCGTCAAAGAACTCAATCTGGAACCGGTGCAGGAAGAAGAGGAATAACCGGGTTATCCGACATGTCAGTAACAACGCGCTCCGAGGAGCGCGTTTTTTGTGTCTGAAGGAAATGTTATTGACACAAGGAAAAGCCTGCGGTTACTTTAAGACTCTGCTCAAACTCATGGAAACAAGGCATACATGAATACCCGTCTGTTTTTCTTCGCATTCTTTTTTACCTTCCCCTGATTGGGAGGCGTTTCGTCGCGAAAGAATGAATGCGAAGACGAACAATAAAGCCTCCTGAAAAGGGGGCTTTTTTTATGCCTGCGTTTTACACATTTTGCTGAAAGAAAGAACATTTAAAAGGGTAACAACATGACCGAGAACTCATTACTGGCACTGCGTGAACGTATCAGCGCATTAGACCTGAAACTGCTGGCTCTGCTGGCGGAACGACGTACGATGGCAATTGAAGTCGCGCAATCCAAAATGCACTCTCACCGCCCTATCCGCGATAAAGAACGTGAAGCAGAACTGATTAACACACTGATTCAGGAAGGAAAAAAGCAGGGACTTGACGGGCATTACATCACCCGTGTTTATCAGCTGATCATTGAAGATTCCGTTCTCACGCAGCAGGCGCTCCTGCAGCAACATTTGAACAAAACCCCTTCTGACTCAGCACGCATCGCTTTCCTCGGTCCGAAAGGTTCATATTCTCATCTCGCCGCGCGTCAGTTTGCCGCCCGTCATTTCGACCAGTTCATCGAATGTGGTTGCCAGAAATTTCAGGACATCTTCTCTCAGGTAGAAACCGGTCAGGCCGATTACGCAGTATTACCGATTGAAAATACCAGTTCAGGCTCAATCAATGACGTTTACGATCTGCTACAACACACCAGTTTGTCAATTGTAGGTGAACTGACTAATCCTATTAACCACTGTGTACTGGTCGCGACTGACACTGATTTGTCGCAGATTCAGACGGTCTATAGCCATCCGCAACCCTTCCAGCAATGCAGCCAGTTCATTAACCGCTTCCCTCACTGGAAAATTGAATACTGTGAAAGTACTGCAGCAGCGATGGAAAAAGTGGCGGCAGCCAGTTCTCCCCACGTGGCCGCACTGGGCAGCGAAGCCGGTGGTGCGTTGTATAAGTTGCAGGTACTGGAACATAATCTGGCGAATCAGCAGGAAAATATCACCCGCTTCATTATCCTGGCGCGCAAAGCCATTGAAGTGACGGATCAGGTTCCGGCTAAAACCACACTGATTATGGCAACCGGCCAGCAAGCGGGGGCGCTGGTGAACGCACTTCTGGTGTTGCGCGACCAGGGCATTATCATGACCAAACTGGAATCACGCCCGATTAACGGCAATCCGTGGGAAGAGATGTTTTATATCGATGTGCAGGCGAACCTGCGTTCAGAAGAGATGAAAAAGGCGCTGAAAGATCTGGCACCTATCACCCGCTCGCTGAAAGTTCTCGGCTGTTATCCAAGCGAAAACGTCGTCTCCGTCGATCTGTAATGGCGCAAACAAAAAGGGCGCTGCACCAAGCAACGCCCTTTTGTTCACCTGCTTATGAAATTACTTGCGATTGTCGTTTGCCTGGCGCAGTAACGCACCACTTTCTTTCAGGAAACGCGGCGCATAATCGCCAAACCAGTGCTCAACCTGTCTGAATTTATCGATAAATGCTTGTTTATCGCCGCTTTCCAGCAGAGCAAGGGCATCACCAAAACGCTGATAGTAACGTTTGATCAGCGCCAGATTGCTTTCTGACGACATAATGATGTCAGCGTAAAGCTGAGGATCCTGCGCAAATAGCCGTCCGACCATCGCCAGTTCGAGACGATAAATCGGTGAAGACAATGCCAGTAATTGTTCGATTTGCACATTCTCTTCTGATAAATGCATGCCGTACGCAAAGGTCGCGAAATGGCGCAGCGCCTGAATAAAAGCCATGTTCTGGTCATGTTCGACGGCGCTGATTTTATGCAACCGCGCGCCCCAGACCTGCAACTGCTCCAGCAACCACTGATAGGCCTGAGGTTCGCGGCCGTCACAGTACACCACCACCTGTTTTGCCAGGCTGCTGACGTCCGGACCAAACATCGGATGCAAACCAAGAACCGGCCCTTCATGCACCGCCAGCATCGCCTGCAACGGACGGTTTTTCACCGACGCCAGATCCACCAAAATGCAATCTTCAGGTAGTTTAGGCAGTCGGGCAATGACCTCTTCGGTCAGGTGGATGGGTACACTGACAATCACCATACCGGCATCAGCCAGCAGCGTCTCTGCCTGCGGCCAGTCTTCCTGTTCCAGCACCTTTACCTGATAGCCGGAAAGCTCCAGAAGACGGGTGAATAAACGCCCCATCTGCCCGTTTCCGCCGATAATCACCACCGGGCGCAGTGTCGGATGCAGCGTTTTGAAGCCTTTGTCGTTTTCGCTTGAGTAGGACTCACGCATCACGCGGCGCAATACATCTTCAATCAGATCGGGCGGAACACCGAGGTTCTGCGCTTCCTGACGGCGTGAAGCCAGCATTGCCGCTTCCCGTTCAGGCACATAAATCGGCAAACCATAACGGCTTTTGACTTCCCCGACCTCTGCCACCAGCGCCAGACGCCGTGATAAGAGATCTAACAACGCTTTATCTACGTCATCGATCTGATCGCGCAACGCGTTAAGTTCTGCCACCATAAAAACTTACTCTCCTGCGATTCGTGTCGCCAGCGCGTCGCCCAGTTCCTGATGCATCCTGCGCAGCAGGCTTTCCGTCGTTTCCCAGTTAATGCAGGCATCCGTGACAGACACACCGTATTTCATTTCTGAACGCGGTTGTTCAGAAGACTGGCTGCCTTCATTCAGATGACTTTCCAGCATCAGCCCCGTGATAGAACGGTTGCCGGCTTTAATCTGGTCGATGACGGACTGAGCCACAACAGGCTGGCGACGATAGTCTTTGTTTGAGTTACCGTGACTGCAATCTATCATCAAGGAAGGACGGAGTCCCGCATCGGCCATCTGTTTTTCACAAGCCTGCACATCAAGTTCGCTGTAGTTTGGCGTTTTGCCGCCGCGTAAAATAACATGTCCGTCCGGGTTGCCCTGAGTCTGCAGCAAACAAACCTGACCAGCCTGATTGATCCCCACAAAGCGGTGCGCCATTTCTGCCGCACGCATCGCATTGATCGCTGTGCCCAGGCTGCCGTCAGTCCCATTCTTGAAGCCCACCGGCATTGACAAACCAGACGCCATTTCCCGGTGTGTTTGCGATTCTGTGGTACGCGCACCGATCGCTGACCAGCTGAACAGATCGCCTAAGTATTGCGGGCTGTTGGGATCCAGCGCTTCTGTCGCCAGCGGCAACCCCATGCCGACCAGTTGCAGCAGTAAATCACGGGCAATGTGCAGACCCGCTTCCACATCAAACGTCCCATCCATGTGCGGATCGTTAATCAACCCTTTCCAGCCAACAGTCGTGCGCGGTTTTTCAAAGTACACGCGCATGACGATGTACAAACGATCACTCAGTTCCGCCGCCAGGGTTTTCAGGTGACGTGCGTAATCCAGCGCTGCATCAACATCATGAATCGAACACGGGCCACATACCACCAGAAGACGAGGATCACGACCATGGACGATATCCGCGATGGTTTTACGAGCTTCGGAAATACTGTTTTCATCACTGACACTCAAAGGAAAACGGTTTTTCAGCTCTTCAGGAGTGATAAGGATTTGTTCAGCAGTGATGTGAACATTATTCAGGGCATCTTTTTGCATGATCGTGTTCCGTTATAAGGAAAAGGGGTTGCCACGGCGGCATCTGCGGACAACATTAACACAGCGCGTAAACTTAGCAAGCCTTAATTGTAAACATAAAATTACCAATTGACGGCAATAAGACACTTTATGGAAAGTTTTATTTACATAAAGGGCGTCAGGATCGAAATGACTGTACCGTAATTGTTACATACGATTTATCCGCAGAGGCCGTAATCATTAAGAGAGGAGGAGTGAGGACGAGATTGGGAATAGCCTCAGCAACGCAGATGTTGCTGAGGAAGAGAAATCTACAGGTTACGATCCAGAGTAATAAACACCTGCCCTAAAGCAGTCACTTCATCAACACCGCATTCGAAATGACTTTCCTGACGGCTCACCTTCAGGCGGTTACCTGGAATGCGGGCCACATCGTAAACATCCAGGTCACCATCGATATCCAGCAGCCAGCGGCCATTGCCGGGATGCGTACTGCCCAGATCGATAATCCACGAATGGTTGCCCTTCACTATATACGCAGGCTGTGCCAGCGAATCGTCCAGCAGTGACGGGTCAACAGCCCAGAGGCCTTCTTCCTCAAGCGTGCCGCCACGCAATCTTAATTTTTTAAGCTGGTGGATTTCACCTGCTACCCCGGCAGCTGAAGCATTGGCATCTTGCATCGTACCTTTGCCCGTTGCCAGCCAGCGCAACGAGACACCGGTATCCAGCGCACAGGCGACGACAACATCACCGGGGAAATAATCCCTTCTTACCCAAGTACTTATCGTGCCAGATGACAATCCATACAGATCCCCCAGTTCCTTCTGCATGCTAAAGCCGTAAGCCTGAAGCATACGCGTCAGAACAGCTTTTCCACCTTCAAGTTCATCTAATTGCATCTGGCGAAAACTCCTGAATCTGTAAATATCATCTTGACAACTCGCAAATGCAAGCTTAGATTGATTATGTAATGTACCGACAGACGACCATGATACCAAATTTACGGCGTCGTGGAGAAATAAGGAGATGCGATGTTTTTAGGAACGGAGCAGCAGCGCCAGGCCGGCCTGCACCATATCGCTCATCTGAAAGAAACCTATTTCCCCCGGAATAAAAGTCGGGTTGAGGTTATTTTTGATCAGGCCCCAGAAAAATTGAAAACCACATTATTTTTTCATGCTGGCTTTAAACAACATCATACTTTTCTGACTTATTCACAATTAAGTGACGAAGAGCAATTGAAAATTACTCAGGCTTTATTATCCCTTCGCCATTTCATGACGATATTTACAGGAGAACTTTATTCATGACCGACTGGATAGATGAATCACAGGAATACCAACTGAGAGTACTTGAAGCGCAAATATCAAAGGCAACCCGCACACAGCCTGAACCGTCGGCCTTGTTCTGTGTGGATTGCGAAGCTTCCATCCCGGAACAACGCAGGAACATCATCTCAGGTGTACAGCGATGTATTGAATGTCAGGAAATTGAAGAACTCAAAAGAAAGAATTACCGGCCAGTATAAACAGCTGAATTAACACCATTCAAATTAATCAACTCACTGGGAATAATATTATTTCCGGAAGGCTTCCCATATTTCATTTTTGGAAAAGCCAGTATGACAGATAATATCACAGGCAGAACAATTGCTTTACCGCCGCCCGCGCTTAACCGGAGAGCCGGGCAAGGTTTCCCGGGCGGCTGGTGGTGGAATGCCCCCCCGCGCGGCGCTCAGCAGTCCGCTGGAAAAGCCCCTGACTCGTGATTTTTGTCAGCGCCAGCAAACAGCGCTTTCTCAGCTGGCAACGCTGCCCCGTTGCCTGCGAACACTTTTATATCAGCGATATACCTTTTTGCTGGAAACAAAAGGGGTCGCGCTGCGTTTCATTTCCTGATGACAGTTTTCACACAACGCTTGTGGCCGCGTATTAAACAGGTCAACGCGAGAAACAATCTGAATCGTCAAATCTCGCAAAAGCTACTCATGGAAGAAGAAACGTTTAACCGCCTCCCGACCTAATGATGACGGTCTGAATTGATACAAAAACCACGCCAATAAAAATTCATGCATAAATTCAATGAATTATAAATTTTGAAATACCCTGACTGTTGACGTATTACATCAATTAAAGAATACTGTATATAAACACAGTATCTGGCGAGGGGAGAAAATGGAAAACCTGACTAAACAACAGCTAACGTTGTCCAGGATACAATTGATCGCAGACATTTCGCAGACGGCGCAATGCAATCCAAAAGAATTTCTGGTCGTGATGTCACTGATCTCAGAGCTGGCCAGCCAGGCGCTGACTGACGAAAATCAGGACGCTGTGTATTGCAACGGGAGCGCTGACGACACCCACTGATTGCCAGACTCCGCAGCGGTAGTCATCAACATTGCTGGCGCTTGCCCGACCGGTTTCCCTCCGGAGTAAGCGCCCCGCCCTCTCCCTGTCTTCACTGCCTGCTTATCTGTTGTGCCAGCCGTTTCACACCCCTCTCAGATTGTCTCCCGGCGTGCTATTACGCAGACTGAACTCACCCCCTGACGATTTCATTCACTTGCGGAGAAAAACCCATGAAAATTTATGCACAACAGGGCGATACCCTCGATTCCCTATGCTGGCGCTATTACAACCGCACGGCGTCCGTCGTCGAAAAAGTGTATGCCGCCAATACTGGCATCGCGGATTTAGGCCCGTTATTACCCCATGGCACAGCCGTCGATATGCCAGACATAGCAGAACAACCCGTACAGGAGGTTCTCAAATTATGGGACTGAATACAGAACGCATCAGTTCAGGCTGTGCCTATTTTATAGCCACCTCGCTGACCTGGCTTGCCAGTCTGACCTCGCAAGATGTTGCCTTTCTGATCGGCTCAGCAGTGGGTGTCGGCACGTTTTTGATCAACTGGTACTACCGGCGCAAAAGCTACCAGTTGCTGGCACGTAAAAGCCTGAGCAAAGACGACTATGAAAACCTCAACTCTTAAACGCTGCAGCGTTGCCGTCGTGTTAGGGCTGATGGCGGCATTGCCGGGCTACCTGTCATTGCAGGTGTCGGAAGAAGGATTGCGGCTGATCACCGACTTTGAAGGCTGTCAGCTGCAACCCTATCAGTGCAGCGCCGGGGTATGGACCAGCGGTATTGGCCATACGGCAGGCGTTAAACCGGCACGGGAAATAACTGAACATCAGGCCGCTGAAAACCTGCTGGCCGATATTCAGCAAACCGAGCGTGCCATCAAAAAATGCATGCCGGTCACGATGCCTCAACCGGTTTTTGATGCTGTGGTGTCCTTCAGTTTTAACGTCGGTACCGGTGCCGCGTGTAGATCAACACTGGCGTTTTTCATCAACAAATGGCAATGGCGACAAGCCTGTGATCAGCTGCCACGGTGGGTTTTCGTCAATGGCGAACGCAACCGGGGTCTGGAACGCAGGCGAAACGCCGAACGTGCCCTCTGCCTGAAAGGGATATGAATGCGCATATTTCTGGCCGTTCTGGCCGCAATGACTTTGCTGGTTGCCATGTTGATACTTTCCAACCGCTCATTACAGCACGACCTCGATAAGAGCCGTCAGCAACGTGATGCCCTGAGCACACAGTTACATCAACGGGAGCAGTTGATCATCCTGTTAAACCAACAAATGCGTCAGCGTGAACAGGCGGAACTGTCATTACGCAAAAACCTGAGCGCCGCTCAACAGGTGATGCAAGCCCGTGAACAACAAAGGCTGAGGAGCCTCTATGAAAATTCGCAAACCCGTCAGTGGGCTGACAACGGGTTGCCTGCTGATATTAGCCGGCTGCACCAGCGCCCCGCCTTCAGCTCCGCCAGCGATTATTTACGTTGGCTGTCCGGCAGTGAGTTCCTGCCCGATACCGGCCAGTCATCCCGCCACTAACCAGGACCTGAGTGCCGATATTCTTCAGCTGGAATCTGCGCTGATGGATTGCGGCTTACAAATTGAAGCCATCAAAACGTGTCAGGAGGCACAACATGCAAAAACCGATTCAGTTGCAACAACGGCTCATTGATTCAGCTCTGCACGAAATCAATGAGAAAGGTTTTGCTACCATGTTGAATCTGAAGCCTTATGTTGCATATACGACCTATAAATCTTCAATTTCATAATATCAACTTGCTTTTGCAAGTCATGGGTTTCATAATGACCTCATCGCTTACCTGTCATGCCGGAGGTTTTTATGATGCATTGTCCGCTTTGTGGAAAGGTCGCCCATACACGCTCAAGCCGTTATCTGAGTGAATCAACAAAAGAACGCTATCATCAGTGCCAGAATATTGAATGCAGTTGCACGTTTGCTACGCATGAATCGGTCGCCAGGGTTATCTCAAAGCCGGGTAGCCAGCCTTCTGCTGCGTAGCCAATATGTGGTCATTGATGCAAAAAAAGGGGTTAGCCGATGGCTAACCCCTTGTTCTATATTAACTAGTAGATGTCGCGTTAGCGATACCTTAGTTAAGACGCTCTTTAATACGAGCAGACTTACCAGTACGCTCACGCAGGTAGTACAGTTTAGCTTTACGAACGGCGCCACGGCGTTTAACAGTAATGCTGTCGATTACCGGGGAGTGAGTCTGGAATACACGCTCAACACCTTCGCCGTTAGAAATTTTGCGAACAGTGAATGCAGAGTGCAGACCGCGGTTACGAATAGCGATAACCACGCCCTCGAATGCCTGCAGACGCTTTTTAGAACCTTCAACGACCCATACCTTAATCTCCAGAGAATCACCTGGACGGAATGCAGGTACGTCTTGCTTCATCTGCTCTTGTTCGATTTGTTTAATGATATTGCTCATAATATGTCTCTTACCCTAGGTAAACTGATATATCGGGACGGCCTCGCGTTATGCTTTGGCGTTCCCTTCATAGTTTTGTTGACTAAGCCGATGTTCCTTTTGGAACTCTCTTAGCAACACCTCTTGCTCGTCAGTCAGAGCTAGGTTTTCCAGAAGTTCAGGTCTTCTAAGCCAGGTTCGACCCAGCGACTGTTTCAGGCGCCAGCGACGTATATCAGCATGATTTCCCGACAGTAAAACTGGCGGTACCTCCATGCCTTCCAACACTTCAGGGCGGGTATAATGGGGACAATCCAACAATCCGTCAGCGAAAGAATCTTCTTCTGCTGAAGCCTGACGACCCAGAACACCCGGTATAAAACGGGAAACTGAATCAATCAGAGTCATTGCCGGCAACTCTCCACCGCTAAGAACATAATCGCCAATTGACCATTCTTCATCAATTTCGGTTTTGATTATGCGCTCATCGATCCCTTCATAACGGCCACAAACCAGAATAATTTTCTGATGAGCCGCCAGTTCGCAAACACCGGTTTGATCCAGCTTGCGCCCCTGAGGTGAAAGATAAATCACTTTCACACCTTCGCCTGCCGCTGCTTTTGCTGCATGAATGGCTTCCCGTAAGGGTTGCACCATCATCAGCATTCCGGGACCACCGCCGTAAGGGCGCTCATCCACGGTACGATGTCGATCGTATGCGAAATCACGTGGACTCCAGCAATTTACGCTCAACAGGCCATTCTTAACTGCCCGGCCAGTTACCCCGTAATCCGTAATTGCGCGGAACATTTCAGGAAACAGGCTAATTATACCGATCCACATAGCCTACCCCTTCCAAATGTTTGACCGCTCAACCAGACCTTGTTTACATGAGTAAACACTACGGAGGTCAAAAACCAGGATCCCAATCTACTTCAACAGTGCGAGTAGTGAGATCGACTTTCTTGATAACCTGCCCATCGAGGAACGGAATCAACCGCTCCTTGAGTCCGAAGGCATCTTTCAGGTTGGCTTTAACTACCATCACATCGTTAGAACCGGTTTCCATCATATCGATGATTTTGCCCAGTTCGTAACCGGAAGTTGTCACTACCTGGCAACCAAAAAGGTCTTTCCAGTAGTAGTCACCGTCCTCCAGTGGAGGCAGTTGCTTTGAATCGACAACAATTTCGCAATTGGTCAGAAGATTCGCCGCATCCCGATCATCAACGCCTTTGACTTTGATAATCAGGTCCTGAGTATGGCGTTTCCAGCCTTCCAGCTCGACAACTTGCCATTTACCGGCACGCTGGATAAACCAGGGCTGGTAGTCAAAGATGCTTTCAGCGTCTTCGGTGGATGAAAACACTCTGAGCCAACCACGAATGCCGTATGTTGAACCCATTTTGCCAAGGACTAACGGCTCAGCGGGTACCACTGGATTGGATTGCTTGCTCATTGCCACCACCGCGACAGATTAAGCTGCTTTCTTAGCGTCTTTGATCAGCGCAGAAACGCGATCAGAAACGGTAGCACCCAGACCAACCCAATGGGCAACACGGTCCAGATCCATACGCAGTGCTTCAGCCTGGCCAGAAGCCAATGGGTTGAAGAAACCTACGCGTTCGATGAAACGACCGTCACGAGCGTTGCGGCTGTCGGTCACTACTACTTGATAAAACGGACGCTTTTTTGCGCCGCCACGTGCTAAACGAATTGTTACCATAACATCCTCTTTAGTTAATAAAACAACCAGACCCCATCGGGGAACGGGGTCTGGTTGCAATATAAAAAGCCCGAAAATTTTACTCATTTTGGCGCAAAAAGCAATCTAAAGCGTAGAAACCTTAGCCACCATTTTGCATGAGCCGCCTATATGGCTGATATATAGGCAGTGACGTCGATTAACGGCCAGGGAAACCCGGTGGCATCATACCTTTCATGCCACGCATCATTTTCGCCATGCCGCCACTCTTCATTTTCTTCATCATGCGCTGCATATCGTCGAACTGCTTAAGTAAGCGGTTGACGTCCTGCACCTGCATGCCGGAACCCATCGCGATACGACGCTTGCGGGAACCTTTAATAATCTCTGGCTTAGCGCGCTCTTTCAGCGTCATCGAATTGATGATCGCTTCCATCCGCACCAGCACTTTGTCATCCATCTGGGATTTGACGTTATCCGGCAACTGACCGACACCCGGCAGTTTGCTCATCATACTCGCCATGCCACCCATATTACGCATTTGCTTGAGCTGCTCGAGGAAATCGGTCAGGTCAAAGCCGTCGCCTTTTTTGAGTTTGCTGGCCAGTTTTTCCGCCTGCGCGCGGTCAACTTTACTCTCAATGTCTTCGATAAGAGAGAGAACGTCGCCCATGCCCAGAATACGGGAGGCAATACGATCCGGATGGAACGGCTCCAGTGCATCGGTTTTTTCACCCATACCCAGGAATTTGATCGGTTTGCCGGTGATATGACGAATCGACAGCGCAGCACCGCCACGGGCATCACCATCCACTTTCGTCAGGATCACACCGGTCAGCGGCAGCGCTTCGTTGAACGCTTTTGCGGTATTCGCAGCATCCTGACCGGTCATGGCATCGACAACAAACAAGGTTTCCACCGGATTAATCGCGGCATGTACCTGTTTGATTTCGTCCATCATCGCTTCGTCGACGTGTAAACGACCGGCAGTATCGACAATCAACACGTCGTAGAATTTCAGTTTCGCCTGCTGCAGGGCACGGTTAACGATATCAACCGGTTTTTCCTGCGCGTCAGACGCGAAGAAATCCACTTCAACTTGTTGCGCCAGGGTTTCCAGCTGCTTGATCGCCGCAGGGCGATAAACGTCGGCGGACACGACCAGTACTTTTTTCTTTTTCTTTTCTTTCAGGAACTTCGCCAGCTTACCGACGCTGGTTGTTTTACCGGCACCTTGTAAACCTGCCATCAGCACCACAGCCGGAGGCTGTGCCGCTAAGTTGAGTTCGGTGTTAGCCTCACCCATCGCGGTTTCCAGTTCTTTCTGGACAATTTTGACGAATTCCTGACCCGGCGTCAGGCTCTTATTGACCTCATGGCCAACAGCGCTTTCCTTCACCCGGTTGATGAAGTCACGTACGACCGGCAGCGCAACGTCCGCTTCCAGTAACGCCATACGCACTTCACGTAATGTCTCTTTGATATTCTCTTCGGTCAGCCGCCCGCGGCCGCTGATATTGCGCAGTGTGCGCGACAATCGATCGCTTAAATTCTCAAACATCGTCTCTTGCTCAACGTAATGACAGGCCGCTTTTGCGACGTAATTGCGGGATTATAACACGAAGTGCGGACGATCTCTGCTTTGGCATCTCAGATAGGTTGGAGCGTGACGCGGGTAACGTTATACTGCGGTTCTCATTCACTTTTCGATGCAACCGAAACGCTATGTCAGTTTTTGCTCTCGTCGCCATGTTGGCCTATCTGTTCAGCCTTGCACTGATTATTCCGAGCATCATCCGGAAGAACAGCGCATACCGGCGCTTAGCACTGATGTCTGTTGTGGTGGCACTGGTTTGCCACGCCGTGGCGTTGCAGCAGCGTATTTTTGATGTCAGCACCGGCCAGAACCTCAGCCTGGTCAATATCGGCTCGGTAGTCAGTTTAATCATCGGAACGGTAATGACCATCGTCGCCTCGCGCAATCGCGGCTGGTTCGTTTTGCCTATTGTTTACAGTTTTTCGCTGATCAATCTGGCGTTCGTGACGTTTCTTCCGGGTGAGTTCATCACGCACCTTGAGGAAAGCAAAGGCTTACTGGTACATATCGGCCTGGCATTATTCTCTTATGCTACGCTGATGATTGCCGCTCTTTATGCGTTGCAGCTGGCATGGCTGGATTATCAGCTGAAGAATAAACGCCTGACGTTTACGGCTGATATGCCGCCGCTGATGAGTATTGAACGCAAACTTTTTCACATCACCCAGATTGGCGTGATTTTACTGACACTGACGCTGTGCACCGGATTACTGTATCTGAACAACCTGTTCAGCCCGGAGAATATCGACAAGGCCGTCTTATCGATACTGGCATGGTTCGTTTATATCGTCCTGCTGTGGGGCCATTATCACGAAGGCTGGCGTGGCCGTCGCGTGGTATGGTTCAGCATGGCGGGCGCCATCCTATTGACCCTTGCCTATTTTGGCAGTCGCCTGATCCAGCAAATCATGGTTCATTAATTAAAAGGAATACCCGTTGGAGCACGTCTCAACAACAACCCTGATCATCACATTGATCATCATGGTGGTGGTTTCGGCTTATTTTTCAGCCTCCGAAACCGGTATGATGACACTCAACCGTTACCGGTTACGTCACCTGGCTAAACAAGGTAACCGCGCGGCGCGGCGCGTCGAAAAGCTGTTAAAACGCCCGGATCAGCTGATAAGCCTGGTACTTATCGGCAACAATCTGGTCAACATCCTTGCTTCCGCTCTGGCAACCATTGTGGGTATCCGTCTGTACGGCGATGCCGGTGTGGCAATTGCCACGGGCGTCCTGACATTTGTCGTTCTGCTGTTTGCAGAAGTGCTGCCTAAAACATTTGCCGCACTGAATCCTGAACGTATCGCCTTCCCGAGCAGCATTTTGTTGCGTCCGCTGCAGACCATTATGATGCCGCTGGTGTGGATCCTTAACAGTCTCTCGCGTTTGCTGATGAGAATGTTCGGCATCAAAACCACCACCAGCCTCAGTGATGCCGTCAGTAAAGAAGAACTGCGTACCATCGTGAACGAGTCTCGCTCCAATATCTCGCGCCGAAATCAGGACATGCTGCTTTCCGTGCTTGATCTGGAGAAAGTTTCTGTTGATGACATCATGGTGCCGCGCAATGAAATCGTTGGTATTGATATCAACGACGACTGGAAGTCGATTATTCGTCAGCTTACTCACTCGCCTCATGGCCGTATTGTGCTTTATCGGGACTCACTCGACGACGCAATTGGGATGTTGCGTTTGCGCGAAGCTTATCGCCTGATGACCGAGAAAAAAGAGTTTACCAAAGAAAATCTGCTGCGCGCCGCTGATGAGATTTACTACATTCCGGAAGGCACCCCGCTGAACATTCAGTTGGTAAAATTCCAGCGGAATAAAAAGAAAGTGGGCATCGTGGTTGATGAATACGGTGATATTCAGGGGCTGGTCACGGTTGAGGATATCCTCGAAGAAATCGTCGGCGATTTCACAACCTCAATGTCACCGACGCTGGCTGAAGAAGTCACGCCACAAAGCGATGGTTCAGTGCTGATTGAAGGCAGTGCGAACGTGCGGGAACTGAATAAAGCCTTTAACTGGCATCTTCCCGCCGAAGAAGCAAGAACGATCAACGGCATGCTGCTGGAAGTACTGGAAGAGATCCCGACAATCGGAACCAGCCTGCGCATTGAAGATTATGAAGTTGAGATCCTGGATGTACATGACAACATGATTAAACAGGTGCAGGTCCGGCCATTACAACCGTTGCAAAGCACTGTAAATCAGCACTAACCTTCTGAATTTCAGACATAAAAAAGACGCGAACTTCGCGTCTTTTTTGTCATCAACACCAACTAAAAACTAGATGTGCAGTTCAGACAATTTCTCTTTTGGCAGAGCCAGATCATCGTTACGGTTCACGACAACATCATGATCGATAATGTGTTGTGCGATTTCCTGGGCTTCCTGCAGGGAATGCATTTCGTAAGTCCCGCACTGGTATTCATTCAGCTCTGGGATCTGGCGCTGTTCTTTCACTTTCAGAACGTCAGCCATTGCTGCTTTCCAGGCGTCAGCAACCCGTTGCTCTTCCGGCACACCGATCAGGCTCATGTAAAAACCGGTACGGCAACCCATCGGAGAAATATCAATGATTTCCACACCGTTACCGTTCAGATGATTACGCATGAAACCCGCAAACAGGTGCTCAAGCGTATGGATACCACGTTCCGGCATCACTTCAATGTTCGGGCGGCAGAAACGCAGATCGAACACAGTGATGGTATCCCCGTGCGGGGTATTCATGGTTTTTGCGACGCGAACAGCAGGTGCTGCCATACGGGTATGGTCTACGGTAAAGCTATCCAACAGTGGCATATCGTCACCTCTCCTAAATAAATTAATTTTTTTTGCGAACTCAGGAAACCTTTTCCCAGCATGCGGGTCTTAATTAGTGAAAGACGCGCATTTGTTATCATCATCCCTGTAAACAGAGATGTTTATTTGGCCACATTAATTGTGGCCTTTTTCTTTTCTACTTATCACTACTGCCTGCATTTGCAGCCAGGTATTCTTCAAAGCTTAGCTTATCACTGGCTTCCAGGTTGCGCTGACGCTGCCATGAACCATCCTGCTCAGCCAGCAGGGCACTTTCATCCAACACTTCCAGCGGTTCACTCACCAGCATCTGCCGATATTTTTCCGCCAAGTCCAGCCCGAGGTTACCGAGGCCCTGCTGTTTCAGATCTTTGAGGATGCGGGCAGAATAAGTCAGTTCAGGATCATCAAACGCAGCAGCTAACTCTTTACACACATCCTGGTAAAGATGATCACCGTTTTGATTATCCATGACCTGAGCCACCCGATTCAGATCAGCAAACAATGCTTTGCCGACGCTGGCTAATGGCTGACGTTCATCGTTACACCCAATACCAATTGTCTGACCCGGTTTACGCCCTTCAAGGATGACGCGGTTCCAGTTTTTGCGCGTACAAAGCAACTCATCACTGTTCATTTCCGGCGCATCGGCTAAAGCACACCATACCAAAAACAGATCCAGGAAACGCGCCTGGGTTGCATCGATACCGACTGGCGAGAACGGATTAACGTCCAGCGAACGGACTTCAATGTATTCAATCCCGCTGCGCATCAGCGCATCCGAAGGGGTTTCACCCGATTTGGTGACGCGCTTAGGCCGGATTGGCGCATAAAGTTCGTTCTCAATCTGTAACACATTGGTGTTCAGCTGGAGATACTTGCCGTCCTTTTTCACCCCCATTTCCGCATATTCAGCAGACGGTGTGCGGATCGCTTTCTTCACACCCTGAACATAGGTGTTCAGATCATTAAAAGTGATACCCAGATTGCTCTGCGACTTATTCGTATACCCTAAATCACTCAGGCGCAACGATGTCGCATAAGGCAGATAACACAAACCGCCTTCGGTATATTCAAAAGGCAGATCCGTTACACGGCCTTTCAGGAATGAGGAACAGATTGCAGGCGACGCACCAAACAGATACGGGATCACCCAACCAAAACGGTAATAGTTTCGGATGAGTTTGAAATAACCTGCAGAGATGGCCTCTTTCCCGCTTTCGGTATCGGTAACACCCAACCGCTCCTGCCAAAACGTCATTGGCAACGAAAAATTGTAATGGATGCCGGAAATTACCTGCATCAGTGCGCCATAGCGGTTTTTCAGGCCTTCGCGATAAAGCGTCTTGAAACGCCCGACATTCGAGGCGCCATATTGTGCCAGTTCAATATCCTGCCCTGATTCGATAAAGCACGGCATGCTGAACGGCCACATACGCTCGTCACCAAGCTCACGGGCCACGTGACGATGAATATCACGCAGAAACGCCATCAGATGTTCAATATTGTCATCGACGGGCGTAATGAATTCTAATAAGGCTTCAGCAAAATCGGTGGTGATCCAGCGATGCGTCAGAGCTGAACCTAAAGATTCCGGGTGTCCCGTCGTCGCTAATGAACCATCAGGATTAACCCGAAGCGTTTCACGCTCGATACCACGACGAATACCTTTTAATGCCTGAGGGTGGGCTTCCAGCCAGGAAAGCGCCTGAGATACATCCGGGATCAAATTGACCTCCCGTTCGGTGAAACCATTAATTTGCAAGCATACTGAATCTGCATAGATGTGACCATAATTGATAGCTGATGCCAATCTAACCGAACCATGAGAGCCCCTCCAGCGTTACAAAAGTCAAAAGTATGTAACGCACCGCTTTTCCGATAAGCATGAAAAAGACTACAGGCCCCCACGGCATTCGCAGCCAACCTGCTAATACACACAACACATCACCCATCACCGGTAACCAACTTAGCAATAATGCCGGGGGTCCGAAGCGCTTCAGCCAGCCTCGTGCAATATTGAGTCCACGCTGAGGCTTAAGCTGTGGCAGAAAGCGTCCGATGATGACGTTGGTTATGCCGCCTAAGGTATTGCCAACAGATGCAGACAAAACCAGTGCAGCTGGCATTGCGCTGCCAGCTGACAATAAAGCCACTAATAAAACTTCTGAATTTCCAGGCAGTAATGTGGCGCTTAAAAAGCTGCTGCCGAATAAGGAAGCCAGCGCCAGGGCGCTACTCACAGCTTACGTACGTCCACAAAATCCATATTGGCGCGTTTTGCTGCCTCAATACCGAAATCTGCATCTTCAAAGACGACACATTTTTCAGGAGGCACGCCGATCAGCTCCGCACAGCGCAAAAACGTGTCCGGTGCCGGTTTGTGGTTCTTCACATCGTTGGCACCTACAATCGCATCAAAGTAATCGCGCAATCCTAAATGTCGTAACAATGCATCCGCCATCCAGTGCTCGCTGCCTGTTCCTACCGCCATTGGCCGGCGCCCATGATAGGATTTGACGACATCAATTAGCGGTAAAGGCCGCACGGTATCGAGTAACATTTCCTGCACTGCAGCCGTTTTCTCAGCTGCAAGAAGATGGGGATCCATCTCAACATTATTACTGTCTATAACAAACCTGGCGATGTGCCAGGTCGGAGAACCATTCAGAGCAACCATGGATGCGACATCAAACTGCATATTGTATTTGGTCAATACCTGATGCCATGCCTTACGGTGCGTAGGTTCGGTATCCAATATGGTGCCATCCATATCAAATATTAGCCCTTCGTATCGATCGTACATCGGGATGCTCCGTGATCACGAAAAAACTGGAAAACTACTTTATCGCAAAGTCTGTAGAAAGTCGCATTTTGTCCACGTACACAGCACATACGAACACGTCAGAAAGGCCAGAAAAATGAAAAAGAAGAGGGAGAAACAGCTGCGAAATGTAAAAAGCAAAAAACCCGCCGAAGCGGGTTTTCTAATCTGGTGCACCGAGGAAGATTACTCGGCAGGGCCTCGCTCTGCGGGCCGTTGCTAAAGCAACGTTATTTTCCTTCGTGCTACCTTCATGCCGGAGGACTCTATACGAAAGCCGTCGCTCAAACATGTTTAGAATATGGTGCACCCAGGAAGATTCGAACTTCCGACCGCTCGGTTCGTAGCCGAGTACTCTATCCAGCTGAGCTATGGGTGCAGGGGGGTAATACTGATTTTTTTTCGGGAAATACTTAGAGAAAGAATGGTGCACCCAGGAAGATTACTCGGCTATCGCCTCGCCCTGCGGGCCGTTGCTTCAGCAACGTTATCTTCCTTCGTGCTATCTGCATGTTGAGGACAATGTAAAATCTTATCATCGCTTCAACATACACAAAATATGGTGCACCCAGGAAGATTCGAACTTCCGACCGCTCGGTTCGTAGCCGAGTACTCTATCCAGCTGAGCTATGGGTGCATTTTGATTCTTACTGCAGATTTACCTGACCATTTTCCTTACTGCATCCGCTTTTGCGTTTGCCCGTCACGCTCATTTGATTGCAAATCAACATACGTTCAGGAAAGTATGGTGCACCCAGGAAGATTCGAACTTCCGACCGCTCGGTTCGTAGCCGAGTACTCTATCCAGCTGAGCTATGGGTGCATTTTAAATGGCGGTGAGGCGGGGATTCGAACCCCGGATGCAGCTTTTGACCGCATACTCCCTTAGCAGGGGAGCGCCTTCAGCCTCTCGGCCACCTCACCATACGCCTCTTTCGAGTGTGCTGACTAACTTTGTTCAAGCTCATCGGCACTGCGTGGCGCACATATTACTTTCTGGCCCTTATAAGTCAAACCCTTTTTTCCTAACAATCACCCGTTTGGACATTTCACGCGCAACCTGAGCAGTTTGAATGCAAAAAATGACCGTGAACGCGAAAAAAACGCCTTCATTTTCAGGAAAAGACAACACGGGAGATAAAACACAGGAAGAAATTAAAAAAGAAAATGCAGGGAAACGAAGGAGGGATAAGTGATAAGACACATAAAAGAGGTTCAGCGCCTCGCCATTAGCGAGACGCCTCGTAAATCAGTAACTCGACTGTTGAGACTTTTCAGCCTGAATACGCTGATAAATCTCTTCACGGTGAACAGAGACCTCTTTCGGCGCATTCACACCAATGCGCACCTGATTACCTTTAACACCTAAAACGGTAACAGTAACCTCATCGCCAATCATGAGGGTTTCACCAACTCGGCGAGTTAGAATAAGCATTCTTTGCTCCTTGAATAATTAAAAGAGTCGGGTCTCTCAGTTTCCCGGCCATTATCGATCATAAGCGGGTAAAACGTAAGCCATGACCCCTACATAAAATGTAAGCAGCCTGCAACTTCAGCCATGTGTACTTTAAGTTTAGCCGATATCATCATTGTCGCGACTTTAATCGCGAAGCTTACAGCGCCATTAAGACTGAAAACGCCATACAGCACAATAGATTATGGCGTTTTCATGGTTAGCTATTTATTTCTTATTACAGCTTAGCTTCAACCCAGGCTTCAACCGTCGCCAGAGCGGCAGGTAATGCCTGCACATCACTGCCGCCTGCCTGAGCCATATCTGGACGACCGCCGCCCTTTCCACCGACCTGCTGTGCCACAGAAGCAATCAGCTCACCGGCTTTAACACGATCGGTCAGATCTTTCGTGACACCAGCAATCAGGCTGACTTTATCATCAGCAATGGTTGCCAGAACGATAATCACTGATCCCAGCTGATTTTTCAGGTCATCAACCATCGTACGCAGAATTTTAGGCTCTACGTTATCCAGTTGACGAACCAACAGCTTAACCCCTTTCACTTCTTTCGCCTGGCTGGACAGTGAGGCACTTTCCTGCGCGGCTTGCTGACCTTTCACCTGCTGAAGTTCTTTTTCCAGTACACGTGAACGTTCAATCAAAGAACGGATTTTATCGGTGATGCTGTTCACATCGCCTTTCACCAAATGCGCCACATCCTGGAGCAAATCGCTTTGCTGATGCAGTGCATTAATCGCGTTTTCACCGGTAATCCCTTCAATACGACGAACACCAGCTGCAGTACCGGATTCACTCTGAATACGGAACAAACCGATATCGCCAGTACGGCTGGCGTGCGTACCGCCACACAATTCGGTAGAGAAATCCCCCATGCTCAGTACACGAACGCTGTCTTCATACTTCTCACCAAACAGCGCCATTGCCCCTTTTTCTTTCGCTTCGTCCAGATCCATGATGGTGGTCTGGATAGGCAAATTGCGACGGATCTGAGCATTCACCAGATCTTCTACCTGACGGATTTCTTCTGGTTTCATTGCTTCAAAATGCGAGAAGTCGAAACGCAGATAGTTATCGTTAACCAGAGAGCCTTTCTGAGCCACATGCCTGCCCAGCACCTGACGCAGCGCAGCATGCAGCAAGTGCGTTGCAGAGTGGTTCAGACGGATGCGGTCACGGCGTGCGGCATCAACTTCTGCTTCGACACTGTCGCCGACACTCAGTTTACCCGCGTTCAGTGCGCCCTGATGGCCGATCGCTTTACCATATTTCTGGGTATCAGAAACAGAGAAGATGCCAGCAGCCGTTTTCAGAACGCCTTTATCACCCACCTGGCCACCAGACTCACCGTAAAACGGCGTATCATCCAGAACCACAATAGCATTAACGCCAGCCTGAATATCATTCACGGGCTGACCATCGACAAACAACGCCACGACTTTGGAATGGCGCTGCAGATGTTCGTAACCGGAGAACTGAGTGACGCCATCAACACGCACCATGCTGTTATAGTCCGCGCTGAAACCACTGGACTCACGCGCACGGCGGCGTTGAACGTCCATCGCTTTTTCGAAACCGGCCTCATCCACTTTCAGATTACGCTCCCGGCATACGTCAGCAGTCAGATCCAGCGGGAAACCAAAGGTGTCATACAAACGGAAAGCAATTTCGCCGTCCAGAGTGTCGCCTTCCAATGCGGACAATTCTTCGTCCAGCAACGCCAGTCCACGTTCCAGGGTACGGGCAAACTGTTCTTCTTCGGTTTTCAGCAGTTGCTCAACCATCGCCTGCTGTTCTTTAAGTTCCGTCGCAGCCGGACCCATAACTTCAATCAGCGGAGCAACCAGTTTGTAGAAGAAAGTGTCCTTCGCGCCCAGCATATTGCCGTGACGGATTGCACGACGAATGATACGACGCAGCACATAGCCACGGTTTTCATTCGATGGGATCACACCGTCCGCAATCAGGAATGCACATGAACGGATATGGTCAGCAATAACGCGCAGTGATTTGTTGGTCAGATCGGTCGCGCCAGTGACGTCTGCCACTGCCGCGATCAGTTTCTGGAACAGGTCGATATCGTAGTTGGAGTTCACATGCTGCATAACCGCCGTGATACGCTCAAGCCCCATCCCGGTATCTACAGATGGTTTTGGCAGAGGCAACATCGTGCCGTCAGCCTGACGGTTGAACTGCATGAACACCAGGTTCCAGATTTCTATATAACGGTCGCCATCTTCTTCAGCAGAACCCGGAGGGCCGCCCCAGATGTGATCGCCATGATCATAGAATATCTCAGTACAAGGGCCGCACGGACCGGTATCGCCCATCTGCCAGAAGTTATCAGAAGCGAATGCACCGCCTTTATTATCGCCAATGCGGATAATACGTTCTTTTGGAACGCCGACTTCTTTCTCCCAGATGTCGAAAGCTTCGTCATCAGTCTCATAGACGGTGACCCACAGCTTCTCTTTCGGCAGGTTGAACCACTTTTCGCCGGTCAGTAATTCCCAGGCGTAGTTGATGGCATCGTGCTTAAAGTAATCACCGAAGCTGAAGTTACCCAGCATCTCGAAGAAGGTATGATGACGTGCGGTATAGCCGACATTTTCGAGGTCATTATGCTTACCGCCCGCACGTACACAACGCTGAGACGTGGTGGCGCGGTTGTAATCGCGCTTATCCAGACCGAGGAAAACGTCTTTAAATTGGTTCATCCCGGCATTGGTAAACAACAGTGTCGGATCGTTTGTCGGGACAAGCGAACTGCTTGAAACAATGTTGTGTCCCTTACTATGGAAGAAATCGAGAAACGCTTGACGGATCTCAGCGGTGCTCTTGCTCATAAATGTCCCGGAATCATGCTGGAAGAACGGCTCTTGAGCCGGATAACGCTGTATATGACAGCAATCTGTACAGCTCACGAACGAAAAAGTGCGGATAAGATAAAATTTCTGCGCGGGGAAGTAAAATACCGTATGCGGTCAATCGTCAAAATCGCGATAAATAGACTGTATTTCTTCCTGAAAGAAGCCCCGATAGAGTAAATAACGCAGAACTTTCGATTTTTCCTTCCAGTCGGTCGGTAAATTTTCACCAAATTTCCTGACTGCTAAATCCCGTGCCAGAACACACCAGTCAACATCAGTATTTTCCAGCGCCACGGTGATGATTTCTTTATCGACACCTTTTTGCAGTAATTCCGAACGAATGCGCACCGCACCGTAACCTTTGTGACTGCGACCAGAGATATAGCGGCTGGCAAATTTGGCATCATCGAGCCAATGATGTTGATAGCAGTAATCAATCACCGCCTGCACATGTTCTTCCGAAATGGCTTCTGGCACAGGCCGTGGCTCAGGTTTACCTCTCACCGCTTCTTCGTCAGCAAATGCACTTTGCTCCGGCTTTTTACGCGATAACCCACTGTTTTTCTTATTCTGAGGTTTAACAAAAGGCATCGGTGGAGTGAGCAACTTACGACGCAACTCGGCTTCACCGTGATCACGCTGAGAAAGCAAACGCATAGCGCGGTTCATCAGCGTGTTGATTTTAGCCGCATCACCCTCTTTTTTTGGGGGCTCAAACAGCGTGGACTCACTGTTCTGCGCCACTTCTTCCAGCAGTTTTTTCAGGTCGATAATTTTTTCATTGGGCGCTTTTTCATCGTGCATAAGGTTTCCCCTGATATGCAAAATGCCAGTCTGGAAACCAGACTGGCATTTTAACGACTTCTGAAAGTCACGGATAACTATCCCCTGCCTTCAAATGTCTCTGTCAGACAACCGCGAAATTAAAATTCTTCGCTGGTTTCCATATTGTCGTCAGCATCTTCAGCAGTGGTCGCAGCACTCAGCTCACCGGTACCGCTCAGCAACATATCACGCAGTTTTTTGTCCAGCTCTGCAGCGACTTTCGGGTTTTCTTTAAGGTAGTTGCAAGAGTTTGCTTTACCCTGACCAATCTTCTCACCGTTGTAGCTGTACCAGGCACCGGCTTTCTCGATCAGTTTGTGCTTCACGCCCAGGTCGATCAGTTCGCCGTTGATATTGATACCTTCGCCGTACATGATCTGGAATTCAGCTTGCTTAAATGGCGCTGCGATTTTGTTCTTTACAACTTTCACACGCGTTTCGCTACCGACAACCACATCACCTTCTTTGATAGCACCAATACGACGGATATCCAGACGTACAGAGGCGTAGAATTTCAGGGCATTACCGCCGGTAGTCGTTTCCGGGTTACCGAACATTACGCCGATTTTCATACGGATCTGGTTGATGAAGATCAGCAGGGTGTTGGCGTTTTTCAGGTTACCGGCAAGCTTACGCATTGCCTGGCTCATCATACGTGCTGCAAGGCCCATATGAGAGTCACCAATTTCGCCTTCGATTTCAGCTTTTGGTGTCAGTGCTGCCACAGAGTCAACGATGATAACGTCAACGGCACCTGAACGGGTCAGCGCATCACAGATTTCGAGCGCCTGCTCTCCGGTATCTGGCTGTGAACACAGCAGGTTATCAATATCTACACCCAGTTTTTTAGCGTAGATAGGGTCCAGCGCATGTTCTGCATCGATGAACGCACAGGTTTTGCCTTCACGCTGTGCAGCCGCGATAACCTGCAAGGTCAGTGTGGTTTTACCGGACGATTCAGGACCATAAATTTCAACAATACGGCCCATTGGCAAGCCGCCAGCACCTAACGCGATATCCAGAGACAAAGAGCCGGTAGAGATCGTTTCGACGTCCATGGAGCGATCTTCCCCCAGACGCATGATGGAGCCTTTACCGAATTGCTTTTCGATCTGGCCCAGTGCTGCAGCTAACGCTTTTTGCTTGTTCTCATCAATAGCCATTTTTACTCCTCGTCTGATACAGGGGAACATCCCGCCTGCATCATTGAATATAATTTATGTACAGGTAATTGGCAGTAATTATACTGTATGCTCATACAGTATCAAGACTAATTTTTAATAAACTCATCCAATGCTGTTTGTAGCGAAAAAACAGCGGCTTGCAAACGCACCGCTTCGCGATCGCCGGAAAAATGCTGTTTAACCATCAGAACATGCCCGTTTTTACCGGCAAAACCAAACCAGACAGTGCCGACAGGTTTTTCTTCGGAACCGCCATCAGGACCGGCAATACCGCTTACCGAAACGGCAACGTCCGCGCCCGCTGCGTGCAGAACACCCACTGCCATTTCATGCACCACCTGCTCACTCACCGCACCATATTGTTCAAGCGTGCTTTCGCGCACACCCAGCAATTCATGCTTGGCCGCATTGCTGTAAGTGACAAATCCGCGATCAAACCAGGCGGAACTGCCAGCAATATCCGTGATGGATTTAGCAATCAGCCCGCCAGTGCAGGATTCTGCGCATGTGATCCATAGTCCGTGTGCTTTAAGCGCAGCGCCGATTTCCACACTCAGCTCATGTAAACGTTTCTCGTCCATATTCCCTCCTGGCAGGTCATCTGAAACTGACCTGATGTTAGCATTTCTCTTCAGGTCTGTGAGTCATGTCGACGCGTTTTGCGCGATGTATTCCGAATTGGCATAAAAACAAAAAAGAAGGGCCGCGTTTTGCGGCCCCCATGAACAATTCCCGAACCGGCATTAACGTGCCGCTTTTACTGCCTCACCTAACTGCCATACCGCCATCGCATAATGAACGCTGTGGTTATAACGGGTAATAGTGTAAAAGTTCGGCAGTCCGTACCAGTACTGATAATTAGTGCCCATATCAAGGCGCAGCAGGCTGGCTTCCTGGTAGTTACCCAGTGAACCCAACGGGCTCAGCCCCGCCGCTTTCAACGTATATAACGGATACTTGGTTTTAAAGCCATTTTCAAGCAAGGGTGCCTGCCCCGCTGCCGGTACCGCAATCGGCGCGCCCTTCGTCCAGCCATGGGCCTTGAAATAATTGGCGACACTGCCGATGGCATCAATGGGATCCCACAGGTTAGCATGACCGTCGCCATTAAAATCGACGGCATAATCTTTATAAGACGAAGGCATAAACTGACCATAGCCCATCGCGCCCGCGAAAGAACCGCGCAGGCTCAGGGGATCGTCGCCTTCACGGCGCGACATCAACAGGAAGGTTTCCAGTTCGCCGGAAAAGTACTCAGCCCGACGCGGATAGGCAAAGGATAAGGTCGCCAGCGCATCAATAATACGGGTTTTACCCATTACGCGCCCCCAGCGGGTTTCCACACCGATAATACCCACAATGATTTCCGGCGGCACGCCGTAAACCTGCTCTGCACGCTGTAACGCATCCTGATATTGATTCCAGAACACCACGCCATTTTGCACGTTATCCGGCGTAATGAATTTACTGCGGTAGCGATTCCACGCCCCGTTCGGCACGGTCGATGGCGGGCCGGAAGGTGCCTGCTGATCCATCAGTCTTAAGACAAAGGCCAGACGCTTAGTCTGCGACAGGACGTCATGCAGTTGCTGACGGTCAAATCCATGCTCGCGTACCATTTTGTCAACAAACTGGTTCATGCCCGGATCATAGGCGAAATCGCCGGTCTGGACGGCACCGGTATGCTCCGGCTGGAGCAGAAAGCCACCGTCAGGCACGGTACTCGCGCTGGCATTTCTTCCATCGGAAAAAGGATTTCGCGGACCTGCAGGCTGAGGTGCGCTTTTATGACTGCTACATGCAGAAAGTATAAGAACCAGGGGAAGAATGACTGCCAGATGGCGCATCGGATATCCGTAACCATGCAAAAAAAGAGGTGCGGATATGGTAGAGCATTATCAAGGCCGAAAAAACTGAAAATCACCGTCTTTACACCACAGCAGAAAGGTTACATTTTCAGATAAGTTGCGTGACGTTACGCAAGTTCAGAACGCAGCGTAGTTTTTTGGCTCTACTCACGTTAGGATCCGTTGTAAAGTCGTTGCCCCAGGCGGTAAGAGCCCACAGGATGATTTAAAATTGAATCAACTCAATGAAAAACAAAACAATATGACCGGACTGGATGCCCACACCCCGATGATGCAGCAATACCTGCGTCTTAAAGCAGAGAACCCGGATGTTCTGCTGTTTTACCGTATGGGTGACTTCTACGAGCTGTTTTATGACGATGCGAAACGCGCATCGCAACTGATGGATATCTCCCTGACCAAACGCGGCGCATCTGCCGGTGAGCCGATCCCGATGGCAGGTGTGCCTTATCATGCAGTAGAAGGTTACCTGGCGAAGCTGGTCCAGCTCGGTGAATCCGTTGCGATTGCTGAACAAATTGGCGACCCGGCACTGAGCAAAGGGCCGGTTGAACGCAAAGTGGTACGCATCGTCACGCCAGGCACCGTCAGTGACGAAGCATTACTGAGCGAGCGTTACGATAACCTGCTGGCGGCGATCTGGCAGGACGGACGCGGGTTTGGTTACGCCACGCTGGATATCAGTTCCGGCCGTTTCCGCGTCGCACAGCCTGATGATCCGGAAACCATGGCGGCCGAATTACAACGCACCAATCCGGCGGAGTTACTCTACCCGGAAAGCTTTGAAGCCATGTCGCTGATTTCTTCCCGCCGTGGCCTGCGCCGCCGTCCGATGTGGGAATTCGAGCTGGAAACTGCCAAACAGCAGCTGAACCTGCAATTTGGCACACGCGATTTAAGCGGCTTCGGCGTTGAGCAGGCCACTCAGGCACTGCGCGCTGCCGGTTGTCTGCTGCAATACGTTAAGGATACCCAGCGTACTGCCCTGCCGCATATCCGGGGCGTCACGATGGAACGCCAGCAGGACGGTATCATTATGGATGCGGCTACCCGCCGTAACCTGGAACTGACGCAAAATCTGGCCGGTGGTATAGAAAACACGCTGGCGGCCGTGCTCGATCAGGCTGTCACGCCGATGGGCAGCCGCATGCTCAAACGCTGGATCCACATGCCAAGCCGCGATATCAAATTGCTGACACATCGCCAGCAGGCGATCGGTGCATTGCAGGATCTCACGGCAGATCTGCAACCGGTACTGCGACAGGTCGGCGACCTCGAACGTATACTGGCACGGCTCGCATTGCGCAGCGCCCGCCCGCGTGACCTGGCTCGTATGCGTCATGCGATGCAGCAACTGCCGGAAATCCGGGAAATATTGCAGGAAACCGACGCCGCACATGTAAAAACACTGGTCGGACAAACCGGTGAGTTCACCGAACTGGTGGAACTGCTCGAGCGCGCAATCATCGAAACGCCGCCGGTTCTGGTACGTGATGGCGGTGTAATCGCACCGGGCTACAATGCCGAGCTGGATGAATGGCGAGCCCTGGCAGACGGCGCGACCGATTATCTCGACAGATTAGAGATCCGCGAACGCGAGAAACTGGGGCTGGATACGCTGAAAGTCGGTTTCAACGGCGTGCATGGTTATTACATTCAGGTCAGCCGCGGTCAGAGCCATCTGGTGCCGATCCACTATGTCCGTCGCCAGACGCTCAAAAACGCTGAGCGCTACATCATTCCTGAGTTGAAAGAGTACGAAGACAAAGTGCTGACTTCAAAAGGCAAAGCCTTGTCTCTGGAAAAAGCGCTGTACGAAGAGCTGTTCGATCTACTGATGCCACACCTGTCCGCATTACAGCAAAGCGCCAGTGCACTGGCGGAACTGGATGTTCTGAGCAACCTGGCAGAACGTGCGTACACATTGAATTACGCCTGTCCGACGATGAGTGAAAAACCGGGCATTAATATTACCGGTGGCCGCCATCCTGTGGTTGAACAGGTACTGAGCGAACCGTTTATTTCCAACCCGCTGAATATGTCTCCGGCACGGCGCATGCTGATCATCACCGGTCCGAATATGGGCGGTAAAAGTACCTATATGCGTCAGGCGGCGCTGATCGTCCTGATGGCGCATATCGGCAGCTATGTGCCCGCAGAAACCGCTGTTATCGGGCCTGTGGATCGCATTTTTACCCGTGTCGGTGCGGCGGACGATCTGGCTTCGGGGCGTTCTACCTTTATGGTGGAAATGACCGAAACCGCCAATATCCTCCATAACGCCACCGAAAACAGTCTGGTATTGATGGATGAAATCGGGAGAGGGACGTCAACGTATGATGGTTTGTCGCTGGCATGGGCGTGTGCGGAAAATCTCGCCAGCCGTATTAAAGCCATGACGCTGTTCGCCACCCATTATTTCGAGCTGACTACCCTGCCGGAAAAAATGGAAGGCACGGTCAATGTTCATCTGGATGCTATTGAACACGGCGACACGATCGCCTTTATGCACAGCGTACAGGATGGCGCGGCCAGCAAGAGTTACGGTCTGGCCGTTGCGGCGCTGGCGGGTGTTCCGCGAGATGTGATTAAGCGTGCGCGTCAGAAACTGAAAGAGCTGGAAACGTTGTCCAACAACGCTGCAGCCAGCAAAGTCGATGGCCCGCAATTGGCATTACTGACGGAAGAAGTGTCTCCGGCGGTTGAAGCGCTGGAATCTCTCGATGCAGATTCTCTGTCGCCACGTCAGGCGCTGGAATGGATATATCGTCTGAAAGATATGGTGTAGATATCCGCTGGTCAGAACAGGAAGCATAAAAAAACGGTGGGATTGACCCACCGTTTTTATGTGTTGTTCTTACAGGATAGAACATGATGCAACCACTGCCCGGCGAATAAGTTATTCGCGGAACAATGCTTCGATGCTCAGTCCCTGCCCCTGCAGGATTTCACGCAGGCGACGCAAACCTTCTACCTGAATCTGACGAACACGCTCACGTGTCAGGCCAATCTCGCGGCCTACATCTTCCAGCGTCGCTGCTTCATAGCCTAACAGGCCGAAACGGCGCGCCAGAACTTCACGCTGTTTTGCATTCAACTCGAATAACCACTTAACGATACTTTGTTTCATATCGTCATCTTGTGTGGTGTCTTCCGGGCCGTTGTCTTTCTCATCCGCCAGAATATCTAACAACGCTTTCTCTGAGTCCCCGCCCAACGGAGTATCCACAGAAGTAATGCGTTCATTCAGGCGCAACATACGGCTGACGTCATGTACCGGTTTGTCGAGCTGCTCAGCAATCTCTTCAGCACTCGGTTCATGGTCCAGTTTATGTGCAAGTTCACGTGCAGTACGCAGGTAAACGTTCAGTTCTTTAACGATGTGAATGGGCAAACGGATAGTACGGGTTTGATTCATGATCGCCCGTTCAATCGTCTGACGGATCCACCATGTTGCATAGGTAGAGAAACGGAAACCGCGCTCAGGATCAAATTTTTCAACCGCACGGATCAGACCCAGGTTACCTTCCTCGATCAGATCCAGCAGTGCCAGACCGCGATTACTGTAGCGGCGGGCAATTTTAACCACTAAACGCAGATTACTTTCAATCATACGGCGGCGGGAAGGAACATCTCCCCGCAACGCGCGTCGTGCAAAATAAACTTCCTCTTCTGCAGTAAGCAGAGGGGAATAACCGATTTCACCGAGGTACAGTTGAGTGGCGTCCAGCACTCGTTGGCTTACAGTCTGCGACAACAATTCTTCTTCAGCATCGTTGTCGGCAGTCTCTTCGACTATTGCTTTCTCGTCAAAGGCTTCAGCGCTGTTCTCATCGAAATCTACATCATCATGTAACTCGTTAACTTTCAGCGTATTCTGACTCATAAGCTGCTCCTACCCGTGGTCCCGAGGGCAGAATCGATGCTCTGCCCCGATTTATCGCTGCGGAAGATAACGCAGCGGGTTTACGGATTTCCCCTTGTAACGAATTTCAAAATGCAATCTTACTGAACTGGTTCCGGTGCTACCCATAGTCGCTATTTTTTGTCCCGCCTGCACTTCTTGTTGTTCCCGGACCAGCATTGTATCGTTATGTGCATAGGCGCTCAGGTAATCATCATTGTGTTTAATGATGATCAGATTACCGTAACCGCGAAGAGCATTACCCGCGTAAACCACACGCCCCGAGGCGGTTGCTACGACAGACTGTCCACGCGAACCAGCAATATCGATCCCCTTATTTCCCCCTTCAGAAGCAGAGAAATTATCGATAATTTTCCCGTCAGTCGGCCATTTCCAGGAGGAAACCGGACCGCCATTATTTGTTGAGGTGGCGACGGGAGTGCTGGCTACAGCAACAGGTGTTGTGGTGGTAGTAACTGCACCTGATGAAGGCAACATCCTGCCTACATTCTGTTTACCAGAAGAATCAGAATACGTGGTAGTTGGTTGAGATGCAACCACAGAACCTGTGAGCATGCCCCCGGTTGGAGCTTTCGGAACACCACCATTTGTGGCATCTGCGACCGCTACCGTACCCCCGGTGCTCGCCGCAGAAGAAACGTTATTGATCTGAATTGTCTGGCCAACTTCAAGGCTGTATGGCGCAGGAATATTATTGCGTGCGGCCAGGTCGCGGAAGTCATTGCCCGTGATCCAGGCAATATAGAACAGGGTGTCGCCGCGCTTCACCTGGTAGGTGCTGCCGCTATAACTTCCTTTAGGGATCGAGTTATAGCTGCGGTTGTAAACAATATGTCCGCCGGGTCCGACGGCAGGTGCCATTTGCGGAGCAGAATTCAGAGTATTCTGACTACTATTGCCGCTGTTACCGCCGCCATTGACGCTGCTGATGGGTGCGGATGTCGTTGAATTGTTCGTACATCCCGCCATCCAGGCACTGATAAAAGTACACATTGCAATGCGGCTTAGTGTTTTTATTGGGCTTCCCGTGCTCATATTTCCCCCGTTACGGCAATCTCAGAATATCTCTTTAACCGCGCACACCGCGCCAGCTGGCGCTTTTCGTGTCACCGGACACGGTGCGGGCAGGCAACATACTCATTCAGGTCTTCGCCCGAATGCCGCAGTGCCATAAAAAACTGTAGTGGATGCTATCAACATCGCCAGTACAGCACCATATATCAGTTGTATTTAAATTTTAAGGAGTTAGTCCTGAAGGTACCGGCGTATGGCCGGTGTCAGGCGAGTTCGCCTTTCACCAGCGGGACAAAACGAACAGCTTCGATAGTCTCTGCAACAAACTCACCACCACGCCGGGTGACCCGTTGCAATGTCTGATTTTCTTCGCCCACTGGCAGAATTAATACACCGCCATCATCGAGTTGTTGCAACAGATCTTGAGGTATTTCAGGAGGTGCGGCGGTGACAATAATGGCATCAAACGGGCCACGCGAAGGCCAGCCCTGCCAGCCGTCACCATGACGGGTGGAAACATTATGCAAATCGAGTTGCTTGAGACGTCTTTTCGCCTGCCATTGCAACCCTTTGATGCGCTCAACCGAGAAAACATGCTCAACCAGATGTGCCAGAATGGCCGTCTGATAGCCTGAACCGGTGCCAATTTCCAGTACGCGGGACGAGGGCGTAAGGCGCAATAACTCGGTCATTCTCGCCACGGTATAAGGCTGAGAAATGGTCTGACCGGACCCGATAGGCAACGCCGTGTTTTCGTAAGCTTTATGCTGAAATGCCTCATCCACGAAACGCTCACGCGGCACAGACTCGATGGCATGCAACAGTTTTTCATCATGAATACCCTGCAGGCGCAGTTGTTCCAGCAGGTTATACATCGGTTTATTCACCATTCGCGCTCACCCCGGCCTTTTCCAACCATGAGACCACGACATCCTGAGCCGCATAGGCGGTTAAATCCACCTGTAGTGGCGTCACTGAAACATAACCTTGCGCTACAGCAGCAAAATCAGTATCAGGTGCGATATCAAATTTATCTCCCGGCGGGCCTATCCAGTACAAGTCCTGACCCCGCGGATCCTGCTGACAAAATACCTGCTCGGCCGGATGACGGCTACCGCAACGCGTCACCCTGATCCCTTTGACCTGCGAAAGTGGCAGATCCGGGACGTTAATGTTCAAAATCTTGCCGGTGCGCAAAGGCTCACGTGCCAGTGCCCTGAGGAGCCGGCAGGTGATGATTGCTGCCGTGTCATAATGCTGATGTCCGTCCAGCGACACCGCCAACGCAGGAAAGCCCAGATGGCGTCCTTCCATCGCGGCGGCAACCGTGCCGGAATAGATCACATCGTCGCCCAGATTTGGCCCTGCATTGATGCCAGAAACCACAATATCCGGCTTCGGGCGCATCAGCGTATTCACACCAAGGTACACACAGTCGGTCGGCGTACCGTTAATCACGGCGCTATCACCGTTAGGGTAAGACTGAATACGCAACGGGCCATCCAGCGTCAACGCATTAGATGCACCGCTGCGGTTACGGTCAGGGGCCACCAGCTTCACATCAGCAAACTCACGCAGCGCGGACGCCAGCGCCTGTATGCCGGGAGCCAGTACGCCGTCGTCGTTACTCAGTAATATCCGCATCACTTTCATCCAGATTCATCAGTTCACGCACCACGCTGGTGGCATAACTGCCGGCCGGTAACCAGAATTTGAGTTCCAGAGTGACATCATCCCAGCGCTGCCACTGCATCTGCAACGGTTGCAGCATGATGGCACGTCGTGCCGGTTCGACTCGCTCGCGCTTGAGCAGCGACAGTAAATCTCCCTGATCCTTGAGACAGGCCTGTTCATAAACTTCGGCATCTTCGAGTGTGCCCAGCGGGCCATCACCCGGTAAAGGTGCCGTGATCAGTAATTCACCGCTTTCAACACGCGGTAACAGCGACACGAACTCTTCGGCTTTCGCAACAAACCAGCTGCCACGGCCGCTGAGTTGCAGGGCATCGCCCAACATCGGCTCACGCACGTAACCTTCAGCCAGACGCTGGCTGGCAATAATGTTGAACATCGCGCTACGGCTGGCGGAAAGATAGAAACTGCGCTTCGCACGTTCTTTGGGACGGGCTTCGTTGGTTGCCCACCGTTTCGCCTGCACCAGATTATTGCCGCCACGGCCAAAACGCTGGGTACCGAAATAGTTCGGTACGCCCTGCCGGGTGATTTTTTCCAGACGTGCTTCAACATCAGCAATATTGCTTAACTGTCGCAGCACCAGTGTAAATGCGTTGCCTTTCAGCGTGCCGATACGCATCTTTTTACGATGGCGCGAGACGCGGACAACTTCGCAGCCTTCGAGGTCAAACTGGCTTAAATCAGGGTCAGCCTTACCCGGCAAATGCAGGCAAAACCATTGTTCCGTGACCGCATGACGATCCTTGAGACCGGCATAACTGACGTCGCGCGGATGCACTTTGGCGAAACGCGCCAGTTGCTCCGCGACGAATTGGGTATTGCAGCCATTTTTGCGGATCCGCACCAACAGATGTTCACCTTCACCGTCCGGCTCAAAACCCAGATCCTCTTCGACGATAAAGTCTTCGGGATTGGCTTTCAGCTGACCGCTGGCGACAGGCTCACCCAGTAACCAGGTGAGACGGGACATATCTATCATGCGGTAATCTTCCACAACATCATTCCTTAACCAGCAGGGCAACGGCTTCGCAGGCAATACCCTCGCCACGGCCGGTAAAGCCCAGTTGTTCGGTGGTCGTGGCTTTTACATTGACGTCATCCATATGACATTGCAGATCTTCGGCCAGAAACACACGCATCTGCGGGATGTGCGGAGCCATTTTCGGTGCCTGTGCAATGATAGTGATATCCAGATTGCCCAGCTTGTAGCCTTTTGCTCGGATACGGCGGTACGCTTCGCGCAGCAGTTCGCGACTGTCAGCACCTTTGAATGCAGGATCCGTATCCGGGAAAAGCTTGCCGATATCTCCCAGCGCAGCCGCGCCAAGCAGCGCGTCAGTTGCCGCGTGCAAGGCAACATCGCCATCTGAATGCGCCAGTAAACCCAGCGGATAAGGGATACGCACACCACCGATCACCAGCGGGCCTTCTCCGCCAAACTTATGGACATCAAAACCGTGACCGATACGCATTATGCGTTTTCCTCCTGGGATAAGCGGGTTAAATAGAATTCAGCCAGGGCCAGATCTTCTGGTCTGGTGACTTTGATATTATCGGCCCGTGCCGGGATCAGCAAAGGATGAAAACCGCAATATTCCATTGCAGAGGCTTCATCTGTGACCACCGCACCTTCATTGAGTGCACGGCGCAGGCAGGTTTTCAATAATTCGAGCGGAAAAAACTGCGGCGTCAGCGCATGCCACAGATCCTGACGATCCACTGTATGTGCAATTGCTGCCAGGCCGGGTTCACCACGCTTCATGGTGTCACGCACCGGCGCGGCGAGGATCCCGCCGATTTTGCTGGTGGTGGCAATCGCCAGCAGATTATTAAGATCATCAGGATGCAGGCACGGGCGCGCAGCGTCATGCACCAGCACCCAGCCGTTATCTCCGGCAACATCCAGCCCGGCCATAACCGATTCAGCCCGTTCAGCACCGCCTGCCACCACGCGGATACGCGGATCGCTGGCAATGGGAAGTTGGGCGAACTGCGTGTCGTGCGGACTAAGCGCCACGATAACCTGACGGACGCTGCCGCTTTGCAGCAGTGCATAAATTGAATGTTCTATCAGCGTCTTACCGCCGACAGAAAGGTATTGTTTGGGGCATTCGGCCTGCATACGGCTGCCAATACCGGCAGCCGGTAACACGGCGATGACCTCTGGAAGGGAAACTGCGGTATGGCTCATGGCTATTGATTCAGGTTGTTTTGCGAAACGGTGCTGCCCGGCGCACGTTTATTGTCAGGCACCAGACGATAGAAAGTCTCGCCGGGTTTAATCATGCCCAGTTCGTTGCGTGCACGTTCTTCGATCGCTTCCTGACCGCCGTTTAAATCGTCGATTTCTGCGAAAAGTTGATCATTACGTGATTTCAGTTTGCCGTTATTAACTTGTTGCACCTGAACGTCATCATTTACACGTACATAATCGTGAATACCATTCTTACCCAGCCACAGCGAATACTGTAGCCAGCCAAGTAAAATCAGTAATAGCAGTGTTAGTTTGCCCATCCCCGCCCCCTAAAAAAGCTGGACAATCATCCCACAACTTTCCCTCTGACTCCACTGTGGCAAGGTAATTGCCAGTGAGAATCAGACTTACGCACGCAATTATGGGTGAGAATGACACAATGGGTTACATCGTGAAGGGAATTTGCCGGGAAAACCGCCAGAAAAAATCACCAGCCAGACAAGAATGAGAAGACGGTCCAAAACATGCCAATCACACAGATGCCGCTGGCGGCCGAGGTTTTGAACCAGCCACCGCGAAAGAACATGCTTAACGCAATGCCTATCAGTACGGAAACGGGCATCAGCGCCAGGAAGAACGGCCAGGTGTAAAGCAGGAAAAAAAGGGTATTAGAACCATAAACCAGAAAAGGGATCGCAAACGCCAGCCAGTAGAAGACAAAACCGATAAACCCACCCTGCATGGAATAGGACGGTTCTTCGGTATCTGCACTGTCTGTTGTCGTGATCGGCGCACGTGTCCGGAAGCTGATCTCCCCGGTACGATCGACGCGGTTCCGGCTGACAAGTCTGCTCAATAACGCCTGCATAGTTGATCCCTGTATTTCAGTGTAAACCGGCACGCTCTGTGGCGTTTGGCCGGTAACATTCAGGGATTGATAATAGCGCGCTGGCGCATCACTTCTAATAATTGAGGCACCAATTGTGTTACCAATTGTTCACCATCAAGATGCACATCCGGGGTCTCCGGCGGCTGATATTCTGCGTCGATACCGGTGAAGTTTTTCAGTTCACCCGCACGGGCCTTTTTATATAAACCTTTCGGATCACGTGCCTCACAGATAGCCAGCGGCGTATCCACAAATATCTCAACAAACTGACCGTTTTCCAGCAAATCACGCACCATGTCACGCTCGGCGCGGTGAGGTGAAATGAACGCCGTCAGCACGACCAGCCCGGCATCCACCATCAGTTTTGCCACCTCACCCACGCGACGAATATTTTCGCGCCTGTCGTCATCGGTAAAGCCCAGATCACGGCACAGCCCGTGGCGGACATTATCACCATCGAGCAGATAAGTGCTGACCCCCTGCCGGTGCAGCGCTTGCTCGAGCGCACCGGCCACGGTGGATTTCCCTGAGCCCGAAAGCCCGGTAAACCACAGCACCGCACCGCGATGACCCTGCTGCTTTTCACGATCCGCACGTGTCACCGCGTGCGGATGCCAGACAACGTTGTCATCTTTACGTAAAGCGCCATCCGGTGACACCATCTTATTTACCACCCAGTAAATCGCGTGCGCCCCAGTGCGGGAAGTGACGGCGAACCAGGCTGTTCAGTTCCAGCTCAAATGCGCTGTATTTATCCGACTCCTGATACACCTGTTCAATCGCCTCACGCACCAGACCGGCTCCGACAGTGACGTTGGTCAGACGATCGATAAAAATCATGCCGCCGGTCACCGCGTTGCTCTGATAGCTATCCAGCACCAGAGGTTCGTCGAAGGCCAGTTCCACCAGTCCGATACCATTAAGTGGCAGATTTTCAACCACACGCTGAGTCAGTGAGTTAATTTCAACCTGATATTCGATATTCTCAACACGCGCACGGGCTTTCTTACCCCCGACTTTAATGTCATAGCTTTGACCGACGCTCAGTGGCTGCTCAGCCATCCACACAACATCGACTTTGGCATGTTGTACCGGTTTAACCGTTTCTTGCGCATCAACCAGCGTGTCGCCACGGCTGATATCACGTTCATCGGCCAGCACCAGCGTAATGGCATCACCCGCCCAGGCTTCCTGTAAATCACCGTCGAAGGTCACAATGCGTGCCACGGTAGATTCCACACCCGATGGCAACACTTTCACCTTCTGGCCAACACGCACTGAACCCGATGCCAGCGTTCCCGCATAGCCGCGAAAATCGAGGTTCGGGCGGTTAACATACTGCACCGGGAAACGCATCGGTTGCTGTTCACGGATGTTAATAACGTTGACCGTTTCCAGTACGTCGAGCAGAGTCGGGCCGGTGTACCAACTCATTTTATCTCCCGGCGTGGCGACGTTGTCGCCTTCCAGGGCAGAAAGCGGTACAAATTTGATGTCCAGATCGGTCGGCAGTTGCTGAGCGAAATCCAGATAATCCTGTTTGAATTGCTCGTAAACCGTTTCGCTGTAATCCACCAGATCCATTTTGTTGACGGCTACCACCAGATGACGGATCCCGAGCAATGTCGCAATAAAGCTGTGACGGCGGGTTTGATCCAGCACGCCTTTACGGGCGTCGATCAGCAGGATCGCCAGATCACAAGTCGATGCACCGGTCGCCATATTACGGGTGTACTGTTCGTGCCCCGGGGTATCGGCAATGATGAATTTACGTTTCTCGGTAGAGAAATAACGGTATGCCACATCAATGGTAATACCCTGCTCGCGTTCGGCCTGTAAGCCATCCACCAGCAGTGCCAGATCGAGTTTTTCACCCTGTGTTCCGTGACGTTTACTGTCGTTATGTAGTGAAGATAACTGATCTTCGTAGATCTGACGGGTGTCATGCAGCAGGCGTCCGATTAAGGTACTTTTGCCATCATCGACGCTGCCGCAGGTCAGGAAGCGCAGCAGGCTTTTGTGTTGCTGAGCGTGCAGGTAAGCTTCAACGCCGCCCTGCTCCGCGATTTGTTGTGCAATTGCGTTATTCATTAGCTGCGGCTCCTTAGAAATACCCTTGACGCTTTTTAAGTTCCATCGACCCGGCCTGATCACGGTCGATCGCGCGTCCCTGGCGTTCACTGGTGGTCGACACCAACATCTCTTCGATGATCTCCGGCAGCGTCTGAGCTTCGGATTCAACAGCCCCGGTCAGCGGCCAGCAACCCAATGTGCGGAAACGCACCATTTTCTTCTCGATCACTTCACCCGGTTGCAGATCGATACGATCGTCATCCACCATCAGTAACATACCGTCACGCTCCAGCACCGGACGTGGCGCGGCCAGATATAACGGAACAATCTCAATATTTTCCAGATAGATGTACTGCCAGATATCCAGCTCAGTCCAGTTGGAGAGCGGAAACACGCGGATGCTTTCACCTTTGTTAATCTGGCCGTTGTAGTTATGCCACAACTCAGGGCGCTGATTTTTGGGATCCCAGCGGTGGAAGCGGTCACGGAACGAATAGATACGTTCTTTGGCACGGGATTTTTCTTCGTCACGGCGCGCGCCGCCGAAAGCGGCATCAAAGCCGTATTTATTCAGCGCCTGTTTCAGACCTTCGGTTTTCATGATATCCGTATGTTTCGCGCTGCCGTGCACGAACGGGTTGATGCCCATCGCCACACCTTCCGGGTTTTTATGCACCAGCAGCTCAAAGCCGTAATTCTTCGCCGTGCGGTCGCGGAATTCATACATTTCGCGGAATTTCCAGCCGGTATCCACATGCAGCAGCGGGAAGGGCAAGGTTCCCGGGAAGAAGGCTTTGCGTGCCAGATGCAGCATCACCGAGGAATCTTTCCCGATGGAATACATCATCACCGGGTTGGCGAATTCAGCAGCCACTTCACGGATGATATGGATACTCTCCGCCTCCAGTTGCCGCAAATGAGTCAGTCGTTTTTCGTCCATAACAGATCCTTTAAGCCAAATTCACAACCGACGGGCGTTGGGTGCCGTCAGTCTCAGGATGATGCCCAAACCAGGCCAGTTGCTGATGAAGTGACACCACTTCACCAATCACCAGTAACGCCGGCGTCGGCGCCTGTTGAGCCAGATGTTCAAGATTATCGAGTGTTCCGGTCAGCACCTGCTGATCAGAACGTGTTCCCCGTCCGATGACCGCAACGGGTGTATGCGCTGCGCGACCATGAGCGATCAATTGCTGGCTGATTTCTGCCGCTTTAAGCGTGCCCATGTAAATCGCCAATGTCTGCTGGCCTTTCGCGAGAGTCTCCCACTGCACGCCGTTATTTTCCGGGCGGCAATGCCCTGTCACGAAGATCACGCTCTGTGCATAATCGCGGTGCGTCAGCGGGATCCCGGCATAAGCTGTCGCGCCGGCAGCAGCGGTTACGCCAGGCACAACCTGGAAAGGAATACCCGCCGCCTGCACTGCCTGTAATTCTTCGCCGCCGCGTCCAAAAATAAACGGATCACCGCCTTTGAGGCGCACGACTTTTTTCCCCTGCTGCGCCAGTTCGACCAGCAGACGGTTGGTTTCTTCCTGCGCAACAGAATGGCTGCCCGCACGTTTACCCACACAAATCTTGTCCGCATCGCGGCGCACTAAATCCAGCACTTCTTCGCTGACCAGGTGGTCGTAAAGCACCACATCAGCCTGCTGCATCACCTGCAGCCCGCGAAGGGTGAGCAATCCTGCATCACCGGGCCCGGCACCGACCAGCGTGACATGTCCGCTATGCGAGATGTCTTCCGCATTTTCTAACTGTTGTTGCAGTGCCCGTTCTGCTTCTGCGAGCTTTCCCGCAGAAGCGAGGCTGGCAAAGCGTCCGGCAAATGCATGCTCCCAAAAACGACGACGTGAACGCATGCAGCTGAACTGCGCTTTCACATTTTCACGCCAGCGTCCGGCGATATCGGCCATTTGCCCCAGGCTGTTCGGCAACAGAGTTTCCAGCTTCTCGCGCAGCATTCTGGCGAGTACCGGTGCTTTACCGCTGGAAGAAATCGCCACCACAATCGGCGAACGGTCGACAATCGAAGGGAAAATGAAAGAGCATTTCGGCTGATCGTCGACCACGTTAGCCAGCACATGTCGCAGATTAGCTTGCTCAAAAACTTCAGCATTCAGCGCAGCGTCGTCTGTAGCGGCAATCACCAGAAAGACATCGTCGAGCTGTTCCGGCAAAAATGCCTGTGCTGACCAGCTAATTTCGGCGGCCTGTCTGCGTTGTTCCAGCTCGGGAGAAAGTGCCTGTGCGACTATCCGTACTTGCGCACCCGCCCGCAGGAGAAGATCGATTTTGCGGGCAGCGACTTCGCCACCCCCAACAACCAGAACAGGGCGTTGTTTTAGGTCGGCAAATATTGGTAGATAGTCCACGAAAGCCTTAAATGATTATCAGGATTAATAAACAAACTATACGTGCAGGCAATAATTGATCTGAAATGACGAAAAAGAATGATTAGTTACTAAATGGAATATAGCCCGGCAAAAAGAGCGGTTTGGGATAACGGGAAATTGTCTAATCGCGCAGACAATCGCATACTGTATGCCCCAGAAAGACCGCCACACGCGGCCTGTTGTTTGATTGCCTTCCGGTCGTATTGACCGGCAAATAAGGATTTTTGGCTATGTTTTCTTTTTCACGCATGAAACAGACGCTGCTGGCGCTGAGCCTGAGCGGTGTCTGTATGGGTCATGCGATGGCGGCATCCGTCCCGCTTCCGGCGATGGGTATGATCGCCAGTCAGCAAATTCGCCATATCGCGACTTATTTCCCCGGGCGCATGGCCGGCAGCCCGGCAGAGCTGATCGCGGCGGATTATCTGAACCAGCAATTCAACAAATTAGGTTATAAGAGCGATTTACGTGGCTTCGATACCCGTTATCTTTACACCAGCAATACGGGGAAAAAGAACTGGCAAAATATTCACGCCACGTCAGTGATTGCCGCTCGTGCCGGTGAAGTACCACAACAAATCATCGTGATGGCGCATTTCGATACCTATGTGCCGCAAAGTGACAATGATACCAACCACAATCTCGGCGGCCTGACGTTGCAGGGTGTCGATGACAACGCCTCCGGCGTCGGTGTGATGCTTGAGCTGGCCGAACGCATGCAGGCCATCCCGACACACTATAGCCTGCGTTTCGTGGCACTGAGCGCGGAAGAAACCGGCGCTAAAGGTGCGGAAGACTTTGTAAACCGGATGAGCGCTGAAGAGAAGAAAAATACGCTGCTGGTGATCAACATGGATTCGCTGATCACCGGCGACCGGTTGTATTTCAATAGCGGCGAGAATACTTCAGTGGCTGTGGCGAAACTGACCCGGATTAAGGCGCTGAGTATTGCCCGCAGTCTGGGTATTCCGGCACAAAGCCATGAAGGCACACATTGCTGCGATGGCATAAAAGCGCTGGATGACGCGCACCTGCCGCTGCTGAATGTGACGGCGACTAACTTTGCGCTGGGTAAGAAAGACGGCGTGCAGCAACGTGCGATCACCCGCCACTTCCCGCTGGGCAACACCCGTTATCAGAGCCAGTTTGATAGTCTGCAATATCTCGATAAAGCGTTGCCGGGCCGCATTGAGAAGCGCTCGCGCGACACGGTAAAAGTGTTATTCCCGCTGCTGAAGGATCTGGCAAAACCGGCAAAACACGCCTGATTAACTAGGGGTAATTGAGACGCTAATAACAGGAATCCCCTAAATAATTCGGGTTGCAGGCAGGCGGCAAGCGAAGAAGTCCCGATGAGCTGACATGAGTCAGTGATTCGGGCGACTGAACGCAGCCAACGCATCTGCAACCCGAAGTATGACGGGGATTTATTCGTGCAGGCCGCATTCGCGTTTGAGTCCGAAGAATCGCGTATCCTCTTCCTTCATCCCTTCTTCCCATTTTTTCGTCGTATGCGTGTCACCGACGGAAAGATAGCCCTGATCCCACAGCGGGTGATAGCTCAGGCCGTTGTCTTGCAGATAACGGAAAATCTGACGGTTATCCCAGTCAATAATTGGCAGGATTTTAAACACCCCACGTTGTACCGCCAGCACCGGCAGATGCGCACGGCTGCCGGATTGCTCACGACGCAGACCGGCGAACCAGGTCTGCACACCCAGCGTCTGAATCGCCCGATTCATTGGCTCGACTTTGTTGATGTGGTTGTATTTTTCGATACCCTCAACGCCCTGCTCCCACAGTTTGCCGTAACGCGCTTCCTGCCAGGCAGCCGAGTGTTCAGCGCGGAATACCTGCAGGTTCAGGTTTAGCTGTTCAGTTAACGTATCAATAAACTGATACGTCTCCGGAAACAGATAACCGGTATCGGTCAGGATCACCGGAATGTCCGGTTTTTGCTGAGTGACTAAATGCAGACAGACCGCCGCCTGAATGCCGAAGCTGGAAGACAGCGCGAATTCGCCGGGCATGTTTTCCAGCGCCCATTGCACACGCTCCTGCGCGGACAGTTTCTCCAGGCTGACGTTAATTTCCGCCAGCGCCATAGATTGTCCGGACTTCGGCATGTCATTCAGTTCAGCCAGAGTAAGATTCAGCAAACTCATATTGCCTCCAGTCGGTTATCGCGCTTAGTCATAAAAGTCGCGTGCCGGATCCAGCACCGGCTTAATGATCCCGGCGCGGATCACGAAGTCACCAAAGCCTTCACCGGTTTCGCGCTCTTTCGACCAGCGACCGACCAGTTCGTCAATGATGCTCAGGATCTCTGCATCAGAAATATTTTCACGATACATACGCGGAATACGTGTTCCTGCACGGTTACCGCCGAGGTGCAGGTTGTAACGGTTCAACGCCTTCCCTACCAGACCAATTTCCGCCAGCAGCGCACGGCCACAGCCGTTCGGACAACCGGTCACGCGCAGAACGATGTGTTCATCGCCCACACCGTGTCCGTGCATGATGCCTTCCACTTTGGTGACAAATTCAGGCAGGAAACGTTCCGCTTCCGCCATCGCCAGCGGACAGGTCGGATAAGACACACAGGCCATCGAGTTTTTACGTTGCTCAGTGACACTGTCGTCGATCAGGCCGTGATTACGTGCCAGAGTTTCGATCGCATCTTTGTCTTTTTCAGCCACACCGGCCACGATCAGATTCTGATTAGCAGTAAGCCTGAAATCCCCCTTATGGATCTTAGCAATTTCTGCCAGTCCGGTTTTCAGCGGTTTGCCCGGGTAATCGAGAATACGGCCATTTTCGATAAACAGCGTCAGATGCCATTGGTTGTCGATACCTTTTACCCAGCCGATACGATCGCCGCGACCGGTGAATTCGTAAGGGCGGATATCAGCAAACTGAATACCGGCGCGTTTTTCAACTTCGGCTTTGAATACCGGTACGCCGACGCGTTCCAGCGTGTATTTGGTTTTGGCATTTTTACGGTTGGTGCGGTTACCCCAGTCACGTTGCGTGGTCACCACGGCTTCGGCCACGGCCAGCGTGTGCTCCAGCGGAATAAAGCCCAGTTCGCTGGCCGTACGCGCATAAGTGGCTTTATCACCATGGGCGATAGAAAGCCCGCCGCCGACCAGCACATTGAAACCGACCAGTTTACCGTTATCCGCAATCGCCACGAAGTTCAGGTCGTTGGCGTGCAAATCCACGTCATTTTGTGGCGGGATCACGACCGTTGTTTTGAACTTACGTGGCAGATAAGTCGCACCCAGAATCGGCTCTTCATCGGTGGTTTCAACTTTTTCCTGATCCAGCCACACTTCAGCGTAAGCACGGGTGCGCGGCAGCAGATGCTCGGAAATTTTCTTCGCCCACTGATACGCTTCCTGATGCAGTTCAGATTCCACCGGATTAGACGTACACAATACGTTACGGTTAACGTCATTGGCGGTCGCCAGCGCATCCAGTCCGAGTTTATTGAGCAACTGATGCACCGGTTTAACGTTCGGTTTCAGGATGCCGTGGAACTGGAATGTCTGACGGTTAGTAATACGGATGCTGCCATACAGCGTGCTGTCTTCGGCAAATTTGTCGATCCCCAGCCACTGCGCAGGTGTCATCACTCCGCCCGGCAAGCGGCAACGCAGCATCATGGCGTGGCGCGGTTCCAGTTTCTGTTCAGCGCGTTCAGCACGGATATCACGGTCATCCTGCTGATACATGCCGTGGAAGCGGATCAGCAGGAAGTTGTCACCGTTGAAGCCGCCGGTCAGGCCGTCTTTTAAATCATCGGCAATCGTCCCGCGCAGGAAATTACTTTCCTTCTTCAGACGTTCAGCGTCAGCCAGCGGGGCATCGACGATCAGCGGGCCGGGGCCGGGATTGAGTTCACTCCACAACTTGTTGCTCATCATTTTTTCACTCATAACATTATGCCCAAAATCATTCGAGTTGCAGGTAGGCGGCAACTGAAGGAATCCCGATGAGCTGACTCAAGTCAGTGATTCGGGTGATTGAAGGAAGCCAACACCCCTGTAATTTGAAGGATGCAGGGCATTAGTACACATCACGCTGATAACGGCGATCAAGGCGCAATTCACTGAGATATTCGTCGGCCGTTTCCAAATCCATTTCGCCATATTGCGCAATGATTTCCAGTAATGCCTGCTCGACGTCCTTCGCCATACGGTTGGCATCGCCACAAACATACACATGCGCGCCTTCCTGCAACCATTGCCAGACTTCGGCTCCCTGCTCACGCAGTTTGTCCTGTACGTATACTTTTTCACCCTGATCGCGTGACCATGCCAGGGAGATATTCGTCAGCAGGCCGTCCTTGACGTAACGTTGCCATTCAACCTGATAGAGAAAATCATCGGTAAAGTGCGGGTTACCGAAGAATAACCAGTTTTTGCCGGTAGCTCCGTCGTTATCTCGCTGTTGAATGAAAGCGCGGAACGGCGCAATACCGGTGCCCGGCCCGATCATAATGACCGGCTTTTCAGGATCCGCCGGCAGGCGGAAGTTGTCGTTATGCTCGATGAAAACTTTCACTTCGCCGTCTTCTTCCAGGCGATCGGCCAGGAAACCTGAAGCGCCACCGGAGCGCGAACGCCCGTCGATTTCGTAACGCACCACCCCCACGGTAATATGCACTTCTGTTTCGGTTTCAGCCTGCGAGGAGGCAATCGAATACAGGCGCGGTGTCAGCGGACGCAGTAAATCCACCAGTTGCTGTGCATCCAGCTCCGTCGGTGCGCGGCGGATCATGTCTGCAAACGGTACGGTCTGTGCGTATTGCTGAAGCGCAGGTTTATCGGCCAGTAAACCGGTCAGATGTTCGTCGCGGCACAGCGCGGCGTATTTCTCAATAATCGGTGTCGTGTTCTGGGTCAGTTCAATGTGATGTTGCAGGGCCTGTGAAAGCGGCAGTTTTTTATCGTTCACCTCAACGATTTCATCGCCTTTCAGCCACAGCAGTTCAACGATTTCCTGCACCAGTTGCGGATCGTTTTCAAACCAGATCCCCAGCGCATCGCCCGGCTGGTAACGCAGACCGGAATCGCCGAGATCAATTTCCAGATGACGAACGTCTTTGTCAGAATCGCGGCCGGTAATTTTCTGATTAACGGAAAGTGTCGCGGTCAGCGGCGCTTCTTTCGTATAAGGGCTGCTGTCGACCTGATTCACACTGCCTGCCAGCGTCGGAGCCGCCTGCGCCGCAGTGTCAGCCGGTACGCGCTGTTTGAGCACATCGACAATACGTTTACGCCAGTTTTCGGCGGCTTCTTTATATTCAACGTCAGCATCAACGCGGTCTAACAGGCGTTCTGCCCCCAGTTCGCCCAGACGGGTATCGAAGTCTTTACCCGCCTGACAGAAGAATTCATAAGAGGTATCACCCAGCGCAAACACCGCAAAGGCGGTGTCTTTCATGTTTGGCGCTTTTTTGGATTGCAGGAATTTATGCAGCGCGACCGCTTCTTCCGCCTGCTCGCCTTCGCCCTGAGTAGAGGCCACAATCAGCAGCAGCTTTTCCTGGCCGATTTGTTTGAATTTATAGTCACCGGCATTCACCAGATTAACGTTAATTTTCGCGGCGATCAGGTCATCACGCAGTTGCTCGGCAACACGGCGGGCATTACCCGTTTGCGAGGCGGAAATCAGGGTTACCGACGCGGCAGTCTGTGCCGGAGAAGGCGCTGCAACCGCGCCCGGTTGCTGATTCACCCTGCCCCAGAAATATCCGGACAGCCAGGCCATCTGAGTCGGTGAGTAATCACCAATCGCCGATTGAAGGCGGGCCATTTGCTCGGGGGTCAGCGGGAGCAGTGAAGTTGGAGGAGCCTGAGTCGTCATCGCGGTACGAATTCCCTTATGCAAAAGCAAGTCATCAATCCGGCCCCCTGCGCCTTTTACAGTGTGTTTTCGCGCGGGAAAGACCTTTCAGAGGATGTAGGTTAACGAGGCGGATAATAACAATTAAAGAAGTGATGGAAATAATAAATAACCAAAATGACTAAGAGGATTTAGAGGTAAGGTCTATCTGAAAAAGTGGTAAGCGACGATTTTTATCATACTGAAATCGCTAAAAATTTTCTTCGCTGTTCTCAGGCTCTCTGCAAAGTGCCGGATACATAAAGAAAAACCCCGCCGGAGCGGGGTGATGAATTTTTTTCAGGATTGAAGACTTTTAAAGATGGAAAGCATTGTGCTGCTCAAACCACGCAAACTGACCTGCGGCAAATACCGACATTTTACTGCCGCTGTGACCGATGTCTGACAAATCCATAAAGTGCCAGTTAAACGGCGTGTTGTTCTGTTCAGCGCGTTGCTGGGACGTGGTGAAATAACTCTCGGCGCGTTCCAGCCGGTTAGTGCCTTGCGCCATCGCCTGCTTGGATTTACGCAGCAGATGATTCTCAGGATCATCGTCTTCAGCCCCGACGGCAATCAGCACCGGTTTGGCAAAATAATCATTAAGTTGCTGCTGACTGACCACTACCGGCGCTTCACGTAAACCGTAAGGCCAGCGCTGATCGGTATCCGGCAATGTCCACCAGCCCGCGGCGGCACAGACTGCAGCTTTGACATTCGGCTCAGGCAACAGCGTCAGCATACGGTGGACAAACTGGCAGCCCGCACTGTTACCAAACAAATAGTACTGTTTCTGGCGGGTGATGCCCTGTTTTTGCAGCGTCGTAAACAGATTATCGACAATACTGAACGCCCACTGCGATTTCGGCAGGCGACGATGCGTTTTGCTGTCCGTCAGGTTGCCCAGGTTATATCCCGCCGCACCGGGGAAATCCTGCTCGCTGAAATGTGGCACGATGACGCGCAAATGATATTGATCGGCGACGGTCATCCAGTCATTGCGATACGTGGCTGCATTACGGTCAACGCCGGTCATGACCATGACCACCGGCGTCGTCTCATCCGCACCGACCGGTTGATAGGTGAAAACGTCCAGCGGCTTTTTGCCCGGTGCCAGCGCGATATGCATCACCCCGGATCCTGGCGGGAAAATCAGAGGCGCTTTACTGACCGGAGTTTTGACAACCTGAGAGGTTTTCACCACCGGTTTAGCCGCAGCAGACGCGGGCTCCTGAGCAGGCACCGTGGTTTCTGCCCGTACACCGGCAGAGAACAACAGCGCCAGAACAGCGCAACGAAGCACAGTAATCATTCACTATCTCAACAGGTTAGTTTCTACTGGCTCACTGTAAGCCAGCAATGCGGGTAGAGTAAAGAGAGGAGAAGTCAGGATTTGGTGAAGAAAAGCGCAGTTAAGTCATGGCACGTAAGCGGGTATTCCGGTACTATGCCGCGTTTTTTCGAGCAACGAGACTGCCTTATGACCACCACATTGTTTAAAGATTTTCAGTTTGAAGCCGCCCACCATTTACCCCATGTGCCTGCCGGGCATAAGTGCGGAAGGCTACACGGCCACTCTTTCACCGTCCGTTTAGAAATCACCGGTGAAGTGGATCCGCATACTGGCTGGGTGATGGATTTCGCCGATCTGAAAGCTGCGTTTAATCCGACGCTGGATCGTCTCGATCACTATAATCTGAACGACATTCCGGGTTTAGAAAACCCGACCAGCGAAGTGCTGGCCGCGTGGATCTGGAACGAGATGAAACCTAAGCTGCCACTGCTCAGCGCCGTGCGCGTCAAAGAAACCTGCACAGCAGGCTGCGTTTATAAAGGCTAACGCAGGATACCCACAATCCTTCGTGCGATGTCCGCGCGGCAATTGAATGATTCCCCCGGCGCTGACAATCGTCAGTGACTGGGGTGAATGAAAGCAGCCAGCGCAGAGGTAGCGCGAAGGATGCTGGGTATCAGGCGATATTTAAATATTTGTGCGTTTGCATCGACAGTCGCCAGTTCCTAGCAATACAGGTTGCGATGCAAAGTTTGGTGGCGTCTTCTTTTTGACTGATCGGCTGCAAGGCAATAATACGCGCTTTGCTGTCAGTCAGTGTTTCAAGCAAGGCATCCAGTGCGTCGATATCACGCTGACGCGCCACCGGATGTTTCACTTCATCTGCACGTTTCAGTGCCTGCGGCAGAATGTCGTACCCCCCGCGCATATTCACTTTCGGCGAAACGGTCACCCAGGTATTCACTGAACAACGCACTTCATGCGTGCCACTGGTTTCAATCTGGCAACTGAAACCGTTTTTTTCCAGCAATGACGTCAGTCCGGTGAGATCATAAATGCATGGCTCGCCGCCGGTGATCACCACATGGCGGGCGGTGTAACCTTGCTGTGTGATAACCTCAATCAATTGTTCTGAGGTAGCATTACCCCAGGCATCACTTTCTTCGGTTTTGATCAGAATGCGCTGCATATCGACTTCCCGATCGGCAATTTTATCCCAGGTGTGTTTGGTGTCGCACCAGCTGCACCCTACAGGACAGCCTTGCAGGCGCACAAAAATCGCCGGCACACCGGTAAAATAGCCTTCCCCTTGCAGGGTTTCGAACATCTCATTAATCGGGTACTGCATCAGTTTCTCAGTCATCTCAAAAAAGTCAGCACACATTATCGCAGATCACAGGCGCTGCGCCAAACAGAGGGCGCAGCGGGAGTGTCTGTAAAAATGTTTATCGGCCCGGAGAGTGAATAGCGTCAGTAAAGCGTTGCGTGATCTGCTGCGGGCGGGTGATTGCCCCCCCGACCACAACAGCATGCGCGCCAAGTGCTAAACACCGTGCCGCCATTTCAGGTGTTTCCACGTTTCCCTCGGCAATGACCGGCGTCCTGCACCGCGCCAGCACTTGTCGCAGGAAGGCGAAGTCGTCATGCCAGAGTTTATGACCCTGTGTTTCCTGAGTATAGCCATGCAATGTTGTGCCGATACAATTAAAACCTAAAGCCTGCGCGTTCAGTGCTTCTTCTAAGGTTGAGATATCCGCCATAAGCAATAGCGCCGGGAACTCCTCACGAATACGATGCACCAGCGCCGCAAGTTGCATGTCCCCCGGGCGCTGACGGGTAGTGGCATCCATCGCGATCATATCCGGTGCAACGGCCATCAGCTCGCGCACTTCCGCCAGGGTGGCGGTAATGTAGACATCGCTTGCCGGATAATCACGCTTAATGATGCCGATAACCGGCAGCGGCACAGTAGCGCGAATGGCTTTCACATCCGCGGCACTGTTAGCCCGGATCCCCGCTGCGCCGCCCTGCAGAGCAGCCAGCGCCATGCGGCTCATAATAAAATCGCTGTGCAGCGGTTCGTCATCCAGCGCCTGACAGGACACGATCAACTGTCCCCTGACGGTCGTTAACATTGACTGATTCATACTCCCAACATCTCCTCAATTTCATTTTTAATAATCGTGACATGCGGCCCGTAGATGACCTGAATACCGTTCCCGCGCATCAGCACGGCACGCGCACCGCTGGCCTTCAGCATCTTTTCATCCACTTTAGCGGCCTGACGGACGCTAATGCGTAAACGCGTTGCACAACAATCCAGCTCCGCGATGTTGGACGCGCCGCCAAGTGCTTCAATAATGATCCCGGCGCGATCGGTCACGACGTTGTCCTGCTGAATTTCAGCCTCATCACGCCCCGGTGTTTTCAAGTTGAAGCGCCTGATGAGATAGCGGAAAGAGAAGTAGTAAAGGGCAAACCACGGCACGCCGACCAGCGGGACATACATCCAGTGAGTTTTGCTTTCCCCCTGTAAGACCCCGAACAGAATGAAATCGATAAAGCCACCGGAAAAAGTCTGTCCGATGGTGATCTGCAAAATGTGGGCAATCATAAATGCCAGACCATCGAACACCGCGTGCAGGACATACAGCATTGGTGCGACAAACAGGAACGAAAACTCGATAGGTTCGGTGATCCCGGTCAGGAATGAGGTCAGTGCCGCCGAAAGCAGCAGCCCGGCGACGCGCTTTTTATTCTCAGGCCGCGCCGTGTGATACATCGCCAGACAGGCACCCACCAGGCCAAACATCATGGTAATGAAGCGCCCGGACATAAACCGTGAGGTACCGATATAAAACTGCTGGGTATTGGGGTCTGCCAGCTGAGCAAAGAAGATCCGCTGCGTGCCTTCCACCAGATGTCCGTTGACCACTTCGGTGCCACCAAGTGCGGTGGTCCAGAAAGGCAGATAGAAAATATGATGCAGGCCGAACGGGCCAAGCATACGCAGCACAAAACCGTAAATGAAGGTGCCGAGGTAGCCCGTCGCATCCACCAGCCCGCCCATGCCAAAAATCACTTTCTGGAAGTGTGGCCAGATGAAGAACATTACCGATCCGACGACAATAGCCGCGACGGAACTGATGATCGGCACAAAGCGGGAACCGCCAAAAAAGCCGAGAAACTGCGGTAATTCGATTTTGTTATAGCGCTGATGCAACCACCACGTCACGAGCCCAATCACCACACCGCCAAACACGCCGGTTTCCAGCGTCTGGATACCGAGCGCCATCCCCTGCCCTGCCGCACTCAGATTGCTGGCCGCGAGTTGCCCCCTGAGGATCAAAATGGCGTTGATGGTCGCGTTCATCACCAGATACCCCAGCAGTGCGGACAAACCGGCAGTTCCTTTATCACTGCGGGCCAGTCCGACGGCGACACCGACGGCAAACAGCACAGCCAGATTGGCAAAGACTATCGATCCGGCACTGGCCATGACGGTGAAAATCGCCTGCAAGGCCGGGATATTCAAAAACGGATACGCCGTTAACGTATTGGGATTAGAAAGTGCCCCGCCAATCCCCAACAGCAATCCGGCAGCGGGCAAAATAGCGATAGGCAACATGAAAGACTTGCCAAACTTTTGGGCTCTTTCGAACCAGGCCCCGCCCCCTGAACCATTGAATATTGACATGAGATGACTCCGCGTTGCGTTGTTGTGATAATTATTTTCACCACACTATACAAATAAAATAATAATTACCACCTAATGTACCCGGTGATCAATACGGAATTCTTCTGGCGTTAACGGCGTCACATCAGCCAAACTAGTCAGGTCAATTATTCTGAGGAGAACACAGTGAGTCAGACCAAGGAAACAGGCACGCTGTTACTGCGCATGCGTCAGGGGCTGGAGAATTACAGCCCCACACTGCACAAGCTGGGCAGTTTTGTGCTGGAACAGCCGCAGCGCGTGCTTTACCTGACCATCACTGAACTGGCGCGGGAGAGTGATACCAGTGAAGCCAGTGTCACGCGGCTTTGCCGCCAGCTGGGTTGCAAAGGGTTTACTGAATTTAAGATGGGTCTCGCGCTTGAGACGCGCCAAACTCCGGCATTGCACCCGGCTGAAGGCAATGACGATATTCAGACACTTATCGAAGACAGCATCACCGCCCTGCGTGATACCGGAAAGCTGCTCGATCGTCAGGTGGTGGCGGGCGCCGCATCGCACATTCATCATGCACGCTCCGTGCAGGTGTATGGTGTTGCCGCCAGCGCTATCGTGGCCGACTATCTGGGTTACAAGCTGCTGCGCCTGGGCAAAGCGTCGCAATGTTTCGCCGATATGCACCGCGCTGCGATGAATGCGGTGAGTCTGGACGGTCAGGATGTTGTGGTGGTCATTTCCAGCTCAGGTTCAACGAAAGATGTCTTGCACGCCGCCGCGCTGGCGAAGCGTCAGGGCACCACGGTGATCGGCATCAGCAATACGCTGCACAGCCCGCTTTCCTCGCTGGCCGATATATTACTGGTGGCCGCCAAACCTGAAGGCCCGCTGACAGCGGGATTATTAACATCAAAAGTCGGCGGAATGTTGCTGGTGGAAATACTGATAAATCAGTTGCTAACCCTCTCCCCGGATTACCTGCAGGCCAGCGAACACAGTGCGAGTGCCACGCTTTCCTTATTGCTCTAAGCCAGCGATTTCCGCACTTTCCCCTGAATTACAGGCATAAAAAAACCCGCCGGAGCGGGTTTTAAGAAAGCGTTACAGGCGCAGTAATTACTGACCTTTCACTTCTTTCAGACCGTTGAACGGAGCAGGAGTACCCGCAGCCGCCAGCGCTTCTTCGATACGGATCAGCTGGTTGTATTTAGCAACACGGTCAGAACGGCTCATAGAACCGGTTTTGATCTGGCCTGCAGCAGTACCCACCGCGAGATCGGCGATGGTAGCATCTTCAGTTTCGCCTGAACGGTGAGAGATAACGGCAGTGTAGCCAGCGTCTTTCGCCATTTTGATCGCAGCCAGAGTTTCGGTCAGAGAACCGATCTGGTTGAATTTGATCAGGATGGAGTTAGCGATGCCTTTATCGATACCTTCTTTCAGGATCTTGGTGTTGGTTACGAACAAATCGTCGCCCACCAGCTGGATTTTGTCGCCCAGAACTTTAGTCTGGTAAGCGAAACCATCCCAGTCAGATTCGTCCAGACCGTCTTCGATAGACACGATTGGATACTGTTTGGTCAGCTCTTCCAGGAAGTGAGTGAATTCTTCAGAAGTGAAAGCTTTGTTGCCTTCGCCGGCCAGAACGTATTTACCGTCTTTGTAGAATTCAGATGCCGCACAGTCCATTGCCAGAGTCACGTCTTTACCCAGCTCGTAACCTGCTTGTTTTACCGCTTCAGCGATAACAGCCAGAGCTTCGGCGTTAGAACCCAGGTTTGGCGCATAGCCACCTTCGTCACCTACAGCAGTACCCATGCCTTTAGATTTCAGCACTTTAGCCAGAGTGTGGAACACTTCTGAACCCATGCGGATAGCTTCTTTCAGCGTTTTGGCGCCAACAGGCTGGATCATGAACTCTTGAATATCAACGTTGTTGTCAGCGTGTTCGCCGCCATTGATGATGTTCATCATAGGCAGTGGCATAGAATATTTGCCCGGAGTGCCGTTCAGTTCTGCAATGTGTGCGTACAGTGGCAGACCTTTAGAAGCAGCAGCAGCTTTAGCAGCAGCCAGGGAAACAGCCAGAATCGCGTTAGCACCGAACTTAGATTTGTTCTCGGTACCGTCCAGATCAATCATGATCTTGTCGATGTTAGCCTGGTCTTTAGCGTCTTTACCGGTTACAGCCTGAGCGATAGGACCGTTTACAGCAGCAACGGCTTTCAGTACGCCTTTGCCCAGGAAACGGGATTTGTCACCGTCACGCAGTTCCAGCGCTTCGCGGGAACCGGTAGAAGCACCAGATGGCGCAGCAGCCAGACCAACAAAACCGCCTTCCAGATGAACTTCAGCTTCTACGGTCGGGTTACCACGGGAGTCGATGATTTCACGACCGATGACTTTAACGATTTTGGACATTAGGATTTCCTCAGTACAAGTTAACTAAAGCTTCAGTTAAACGACGTGCCTGAGACACGTCGTTTCCCCGGTATTTTATTTTACCTGACGCTTCTGATACTCACCGGCAGCCTTCACAAAGCCTGCAAACAACGGATGACCATCACGCGGCGTTGACGTAAATTCTGGATGGAACTGGCAAGCGACAAACCATGGATGATTCGGCAGCTCAATGATTTCCACCAGTTGCTTATCGCCAGAGCGACCGGCTACGCGTAAACCTGCGGCTTCGATTTGTTTCAGCAGCATATTGTTCACTTCGTAACGGTGACGATGGCGTTCAACTATTGTCGGCTCGCCGTACATCTCACGAACCAGGCTACCGTCGTTCAGATGACATTGCTGCCCACCTACACGCATGGTACCGCCTAAATCACTGTCTTCGGAACGCACTTCAACGTTACCTTCTTCATCGCGCCATTCGGTGATGAGAGCAACCACCGGGAACTTACAGTCTGGCACAAATTCGGTAGAGTTGGCATTCTCCATACCCGCGACATTACGGGCGAATTCAATCAGTGCAACCTGCATACCCAGACAAATGCCCAGATAAGGAATGTTATTTTCACGTGCATAACGCGCTGTGGCTACTTTTCCTTCAACACCACGGTAACCAAAGCCACCCGGGATAAGGATAGCATCCAGACCTTTCAGCACTTCGACGCCACGGGTTTCGACATCTTGTGAATCAATAAGTTTGATATTCACGGTCAGTCGATTTTTCAGGCCGCCGTGTTTGAGCGCTTCAATCACAGATTTATACGCATCTGGCAGCTCAATGTACTTACCCACCATACCGATAGTGACTTCACCGCCCGGATTGGCCTCTTCGTAAACCACCTGTTCCCATTCGGACAAGTTGGCTTCCGGCGCATTGATGCTGAAACGTTTACAAATATAATCGTCCAGCCCCTGAGATTTCAAGAGCGCCGGTATTTTATAAATAGAATCAACATCTTTAAGAGAAATAACCGCTTTTTCCGGCACGTTACAGAACAACGCGATTTTTGCACGTTCGTTGGCAGGCACAGCGCGATCAGAGCGGCAGATCAACACGTCTGGCTGAATACCAATAGACAGCAATTCTTTTACTGAGTGCTGAGTCGGTTTGGTTTTCACTTCACCGGCAGCGGCCATGTAAGGCACCAGCGTCAGGTGCATATACAATGTGTGCTCACGGCCGACTTCAACCGCCATCTGACGAATCGCTTCCAGGAACGGCAGGGATTCGATATCACCGACAGTACCGCCAATTTCAACCAACACAACATCGTGGCCTTCGCCACCTTCAATGATACGTTCTTTGATGTTGTTGGTGATGTGCGGGATAACCTGAATGGTTGCGCCGAGATAATCGCCGCGGCGCTCTTTGCGCAGCACGTCAGAATAAATACGGCCCGTGGTGAAGTTGTTGCGGCGAGTCATCTTGGTACGAATGAAACGCTCGTAGTGACCCAGATCGAGATCGGTTTCAGCGCCATCTTCGGTAACAAAGACTTCGCCGTGTTGAGTTGGGCTCATCGTACCCGGATCCACGTTGATATACGGGTCCAGTTTCATGATGGTCACGTTGAGGCCACGGGCTTCGAGAATAGCCGCCAGAGAGGCTGCGGCAATGCCTTTACCCAGAGAGGATACGACCCCGCCGGTCACAAAAATATAATTAGTTGTCATGCTGAACCTGAGAGGTTAGGTTTAAAGATGATGGAGTAACCAAGACGGGAAAACAGTATACCGGAACCTTGTGTGCGCCACAAATAAACGTTTTGCTGTCCATCATCGTTTTCCTTACCGTCCGTTCACCAGGGTTAACCCTGCCGGCCCTGTTCTTTCATTCTTTCAAAAACAACCAGTTACCTTATTAAAAGTGCTGTGTTGCTCGCATGACATGCTAAAACATCTTAGATTTCAATTTGTTGGACTTTACTGCCGCAGATCAGCCGGTTAAGCCGTCCAGAGTACTGAGCTTAACCGTTTCAGCTTGTGCAGATATTGTTTCCGATCAAAGTCCCTTGTGGAACTCAGCCTTCCCGCTTTTTCACCTGTTGCCAGGCGGCTTCCATCTGTTCAAGCGTCGCCTCCTCCATGTTTAAGCCTTTTTCACGGATAATTTCCTCGACCTGCCTGAAACGGCGCTCAAACTTGCGGTTGGCCGCCTGCAATGCATCTTCCGCTTTATGACCTAAATGGCGTGAGAGATTAACGGTCGCAAACAGCAAATCCCCTATTTCCTCGCCGAGCTTTTCTTCATCAATCACCACCTGACGCGCTTCGAACATCACTTCATCGATTTCTTCGTACACTTTGTCGAGAACCGGTCCGAGCGTCGTCCAGTCGAAGCCGACATTCGAACAGCGCTTCTGGATTTTGTGCGCTTTCATCAGCGCAGGGAGGGCGGAAGGAATATCATCGAGCGCTGAATGCAGGGATTTCTCCGCCCGCTCCTGCGCCTTGCGCGCCTCCCATTTGACCAGTACGTCTTTGCTGCTGGCGTCTTTCGACCAGGCTGCTTCCTGCCCAAAAATTTGCGGATGACGGCGCTCTAATTTATCTGAAATGGCATTGCAGATATCGTCAAATTCAAACAACCCCTGTTCACTGCCCATCTGTGCGTAAAACACCACCTGAAACAGTAAATCGCCCAGTTCGTCGCGCACATCGTCGTAATCTTTGCGGGCAATGGCATCCAGCACTTCGTAGGTTTCTTCCAGCGTGTACGGGGCGATCGTCTCGAAAGTTTGCTCTTTATCCCATGGACAACCCGCTTGCGGGTCGCGCAGGGTTTTCATAATGGTGAGCAGGCGTTGCAAAGAAGATTCGGTCATAAGATCTGTCCGTTTTTAAAAGGTTGTCAGAAGCAAAAAAGAAAAGGCCCGTCGAACGGGCCTTAGAAGCAGGTAATCAACTGCCATGAAGTCGTTTGGCTTCAATCACATCCGGCAACTGGTTCAGTTTGGCAATCACACGCCCCAGAACCTGCGGGTTGTAGATCTCGATATCCATATCGATAGTTGCCAGTTGCTGACGGGTATCGCTGCGGCTGGCCACGCCGAGAACATTCACTTTTTCATTGGCCAGAATGGTGGTGATATCGCGCAGCAAACCGCTGCGGTCATTGGCGACGACACGCACGACCAGTGAATACCCGCTGGAATAGCTTTCGCCCCACACTGCATCAACCACGCGTTCCGGGGCATTTGAGCGTAAATCTTCCAGTTGATCACAATCGGCACGGTGGATTGAAATTCCGCGTCCCTGAGTAATGTAACCCACGATTTCGTCGCCCGGTATCGGCTGGCAGCAGCGCGCAATGTGGTGCATCAGATTGCCCACACCTTCAACCACCACGCGGCCATTGTCTTTGCTGCGGGTCGGTGGCGGCGTGGTTTTCTGCGTCAGCTGGCGCAGCGCTTCTTTGTCCAGTTCTTCCGCACTCGGCTTTTTCAGCTGCGATTGCAGGAAGTTCACCATCTGATTCAGGCGGATATCGCCGTTCCCGATCGCCGCCAACACTTCATCGAGCGAGTTAACGTTATAGCGTGGCAGCAGCAGTTTCTCGGCATCTTTGATGCTGATATCCAGCCGGTCCAGTTCGTCATCGAGGATTTGCTTACCGGCAATAATATTCTTATCGCGATCCTGTTTACGGAACCAGTTTTGAATTTTCGAACGTCCGCGGCTGGTCGTAACATAACCGAGGCTCGGATTCAGCCAGTCACGGCTTGGGTTCGCATGCTTCTGGGTGATGATTTCAATCTGATCGCCCATTTGCAACTGATAGGTAAACGGCACGATGCGGCCGCCAATTTTCGCCCCGATACACCGGTGACCGACATCGCTGTGGATGTGGTAGGCGAAGTCGAGCGGCGTGGAACCCATCGGCAGATCGATGACGTCGCCTTTTGGCGTAAACACGTACACACGGTCGTCGAAGACCTGGCTGCGCACTTCATCGAGCATTTCGCCCGAATCGGCCATCTCTTCCTGCCACGCAATCAGTTTACGCAGCCAGGCAATACGACCTTCGTAGCCCCCGCTGCGGCCACCGACGACGGCGGTGCCTTCTTTGTATTTCCAGTGCGCCGCGACGCCCAGTTCAGCATCTTCATGCATCTGACGGGTGCGGATCTGCACTTCCAGCGTTTTCCCGCGCGGCCCTAACACCACGGTATGAATCGACTGATAACCGTTCGGTTTCGGGTTGGCGACGTAATCGTCGAACTCATCCGGCAGATGGCGGAAATGGGTGTGTACAATGCCTAACGCGGCATAGCAATCCTGTAAGCGCTCCACCACGATACGCACGGCGCGCACGTCGAAGAGTTCGTCAAAGGACAGGGATTTTTTCTGCATCTTGCGCCAGATGCTATAGATATGCTTGGGGCGTCCGTAAACATCGACTTTAATGCCCTCTTCGGCCATCGCGTTTTTAACGGTCGACACAAAATCGTCGATATACTGCTCACGATCAATACGACGCTCGTGCAGCAGTTTGGCAATACGCTTGTATTCGTCAGGGTGCAGATAACGGAAGCAAAAGTCTTCCAGCTCCCACTTTAGCTGACCGATACCCAGACGGTTGGCCAGGGGCGCATAAATATTGGTACATTCTTTGGCCGCCAGTACGCGCTCTTCTTCCGGTGCATCTTTCACTTCGCGCAGATGGGCGATACGCTCAGCCAGTTTCAGCACCACGCAGCGGAAATCTTCCACCATCGCCAGCAGCATGCGGCGGACATTATCCACCTGCTCGGAGGCCATAGAGTCGTTTTGCGTGGCTTTCAGCTGGCGGATGGCGTCCATGTCACGTACGCCGTGTACCAGATCAGTAATGCCCTTGCCGAACTGTTGAGTCAGAGTATCTTCGTCGATGATGCCGTCATCAACCAGCGGGAACAGAAGCGCCGCGCGCATACTGTCGTTATCCATACTGAGGGTCGAGAGGATTTCAACCATCTCCAGACCGCGCCACAGCAGCAACGAGGCGTCAGGATGGCCCTGTGTTTGTTGCTCGCAGTAGCGCCAGGTTTCGGCTAAACGCTCACATGATTGCTGGCTGGACAGTCCTAAACTGCTGATCCAGTCGTCGAGCGCGAACTCGCCAGCCGTATTCAGATGTGCACTTCTTACCGCAACCATACCCTCTCCCTACGTTTCTGACACAACACCTGTGTCAGACGGGTTGATAAACAGAGCCATCGATTCAAGATGCCCGGTGTGCGGGAACATATCCAGCATACGCACCTGAGCCAAGCGATAACCCGCCTCCAACAAAATTTTACTGTCCCGCGCCAATGTTGTGGGATTGCATGACACATACACCACACGCGCCGGGGCAAGCTTAACGATATGCGTCATGACGCCAGCAGCGCCACCACGGGCAGGATCCAGCAAGATTTTATTGAAACCTTGTGCCGCCCAGGGTTGTTTACTGACATCATCTTCCAGATTCTCATGAAAGAAGGACGCATTAAGTAATCCATTATTCCGGGCATTATCTTGCCCATTCGCCACCAGTGTAGCAACACCTTCGACGCCGACAACCTGCTTAGCTCTTTTTGCCAGCGGAAGGGTGAAATTCCCCATCCCGCAGAACAAATCCAGCACGCGATCTTCCGGCGTCAGTTCCAGCCACGCCAGGGCCTGCGCCACCATTTGCTGGTTAACGGCGTCATTTACCTGAATAAAATCGCGCGGGCCAAATTTCAGATCCAGACCCTCAATCTGATAATAAGGTGTCTCCCCGCACAAAAGCTCCAGCCTCTCACTGTCAGGGGCCAGAAAAATCGTTAACTGATGTTGCACCGCAAACGTCGTCAGGCGCGCGCGATCGGCCTCACTGAGCGGATCAAGATGACGCAGCATCAGCAGCGGGCCGTTATCCGCCAGCACCATTTCCAGATGTCCGAGACGCTTCGCCGCCGATAATGACGACAAACATGCCTGCACCGGTACCAGCAGTTGCTCCAGTTCAGGCCGCAGCACCGGACAACGGGTCACCGCCACCAGATCGTTTGAGCCTTCCTGACGAAACCCCATTATCAGCGTGCCATTTGCCGGACCCGCTTTACGCCCGGGCTTAACGCCCGCGATTTGCAATCCGAGACGCGCACGGCGGCGATAACCGTATTGCGGGCCCGCAATCACCGGTTGCGGTTGTGCCTCAATACCGGTTTCCCGTGAAATCAGACGTAATAACGCCGCCGATTTACTGCGCTGTTGCAGCGCTTCGCTGGCATGCTGTTGCTGACATCCGCCACAGGTAGCATAGTGCGGACACACCGGTTTTACCCGATCATCGCTGGTGGTCAGCAAACGCTTCAGCTTACCTTTGGCGTACTTACTTTTATCTTCTGTTAAAGTGACGTCTGCCTGTTCACCGGGCAGTAAGCCACTGACAAATACGGCTTTGCCATTGTGGCGCGCCACACCTTGTCCGAAAGCATCAAGGTCGGTAGCGGTCACAGTTATCGTTTGCCGGGTCGTCACACGACGGTTCGGAGAGTAGAATTGAGCCATTATTGTCGATTACACGCTGGTTTATTAAGCTTACTTTAGCTAATTCTCCCACATTGGAACCTCATGACCAAATATAGCCTTCGCGCACGGATGATGATCCTGATCCTGGCACCGACCTTAATGATCGGTTTGCTGCTCAGCACCTTCTTCGTGGTGCACCGCTACAACGAGTTGCAAAACCAGCTGACAGAAGCCGGAGCCAGCATTATCGAGCCTCTGGCAGTCGCAAGCGAATATGGCATGACGTTCCGGGAACGCGAACCGGTCAAACGGCTGATCAGCCGTCTGCACCGCAATCACTCTGATATTGTGCGCAGCATCAGCGTGTTTGATGGTGAGAACAAGCTGTTTGCCAGTTCGACCAGCCAGCATGACGGCAGTCCGTTGCAGGTAAAACGCGTCGAAGACATTCCCCGTGAGCTGACGAAAACCCGCTCAGGCGATGTACTGATCCTGCGCACGCCTATTCAGGCCGAAAATCATACAGAAGCCGATGATGAGACGTTCAGCGCCTCGCCGGACAATCGTCTGGGTTACATTGCTATTGAACTGGATTTACGTTCGGTAAAACTGGCGCAATATCAGGAAGCGTTCGTTTCCACCATGCTGTTGTTGCTGTGTCTGGGTATCGCCACGCTGTTCGCTTACCGCCTGATGCGCGACGTGACAGGGCCGATCCGTAATATGGTGAATACCGTTGACCGTATCCGCCGCGGGCAACTCGACAGCCGCGTGGAAGGCAACATGCCGGGCGAACTGAGTATGCTGAAAAACGGCATTAACTCGATGGCGATGTCACTGACGGCCTATCATGAAGAAGTACAACAGAATATCGATCAGGCTACGTCAGACCTGCGCGAAACGCTGGAGCAGATGGAAATACAGAACGTCGAGTTGGATCTGGCGAAGAAACGCGCACAGGAAGCGGCGCGTATCAAATCTGAATTCCTGGCGAACATGTCCCACGAGTTGCGTACACCGCTTAATGGCGTGATCGGTTTTACCCGCCAGACACTGAAAACACCGCTTTCGCCAACACAGGCAGACTATCTGCAAACCATTGAGCGTTCCGCGAATCATCTGCTAACCATCATTAATGACGTGCTGGATTTCTCCAAGCTGGAAGCCGGCAAACTGGTGCTGGAACATATTCCGTTCTCGCTGCGTGAAATGCTCGATGAAGTGGTTATTTTGCTGGCGCATACCGCGCATGATAAAGGTCTGGAACTGACGCTGAACGTCCACAACAACGTGCCGGAAAACGTGCTGGGCGATCCGATGCGCATGCAGCAAGTTGTGACTAACTTGCTGGGAAATGCCATTAAATTTACCGAAACCGGCAACATCGACATTAATGTCGAACTGCGTTCGCAGAACAATTTGCAGGTGGAACTGGAAGTGCAAATCCACGACACCGGCATCGGGATTTCCGAACGTCAGCAGTCACAACTGTTCCAGGCTTTCCGTCAGGCAGATGCCAGCATTTCGCGCCGGCATGGCGGCACCGGATTAGGGCTGGTGATCACCCAGCGTCTGGTGAAAGAAATGGGCGGAGACATCAGTTTCTATAGCCAGATAAACCGCGGTTCGACCTTCTGGTTCCACGTGACACTTGAGCTGAATGAAAACCGTCATATCACGCCGGTCTCCATGAGTCATCTTGAAGGCAAACGTCTGGCCTATGTTGAAGCCAACCCGGCGGCGGCGAAAGCCACGATGGAAATCCTGCAGGCCACCCCCCTGGACGTTACGCATCGCACCACGCTGACTGCGCTCCCTGATCCGTGGTATGACATCATGTTGTGCAGCATTCCGGTCAAACAGGATCAGGTTCCCGCAGACTACGACGGTAAATTACAGAAAGTGCTGGGCATGACACAGCATCTTCTGCTGGCGTTGCCGAGTCAGTTCCAGGTGAATGCCGAAGAATTGAAAAGACGTGGCGTTCAGGCCTGTCTGATTAAACCGATGTCGAGCATCCGCCTGCTGCCGTTGTTGCTGCACCAACAGCAGCCTTCCGTCAGGGTGATCGGCAATGATGAAGACAAGACCTCGCGCCTGCCGCTGACCGCCATGGCGGTGGATGACAATCCGGCAAACCTTAAACTGATTGGCGCCTTGCTGGAAGAACTGGTGGAAACCACCGTGCTTTGCCACAGTGGTGAAGAAGCCATCGAGGTTGCCCGTCATACCGATCTCGACATTATTCTGATGGATATTCAGATGCCGGATATCGACGGCATCCGTGCCAGCGAAATCATCCACCAGATGGCAAGACATACCAACACACCGGTCGTGGCAGTCACTGCGCACTCGCTGAGCGGCGAACGTGAACAGTTACTGAAACTGGGCATGGACGATTATCTGTCTAAACCCATTGATGAAAGCATGCTGAAAAATGTCCTGTCACGCCACCATCAGCATCAGACACAACTGGATTCACCGTTACAGGCCAGCGAGTCACTCGCGCCGATCAGCACGCTCGACTGGCAACTGGCGCTGAGTCAGTCAGCCAATAAAGTTGCGCTGGCTCAGGATTTGTTGCAAATGTTGGTGGAATTCCTGCCCCAGGTGGCAGAACGGGTGGAAGCTGTCACCCGCGGCGAACCGGACAACGATATTCTGGCGCTGATCCATAAGCTTCATGGCAGTTGCAGCTACAGCGGTGTGCCGCGCCTTAAGCAACTGTGTTTCTACATTGAACAACAGCTGCGTCAGGGTGTCAGCGTGGAAATACTCGAACCGGAATGGTTTGAATTGCTTGATGAAATTGACAACGTCAAGCGTGCGGCAGTGGCCTATTTACCCCGGTAGCAATACGACAGTAACAAGATTAACGCCCGGCCCGGGCGTTTTTACAGACTGTCAGATGATGTTCCTCAGAACCAGGTCGTTACCGCGCCCGTGACATCCCACTGTTCGTTCACCAGCAGCAGATGACGCCATTTGTCAAAAGTCAGGCACGGATGGCAGATATCAAACACCAGCATATCGCCGACTTTCAAATCTGCCCCTTCCGGGATCGACATAAACGCATGCTGATCCATCATCGCGAACACTTTCCAGTCGTCAGGTGCCGGCACTACCGTGGTGTATCCTGCCTGCGTGGCACTGCGCGGACGAAAATGTCCGGCGGCTTTCGGGTATCCGGCGTCATAACCGGCATCACGTTTGCCGAGCGCGATAATCGCCCTGCCCGGTTCCGGCAAAGACTGCACGGCCGCCCAGACCTGCAACGCCGGCTGTAAGCTGCTGTTCATTTCACGCGCGACAGGATTGCTGGTTTGCATGCGTTCCAGCGCGGCCTGATACGCGCCAACATCGTGCGTCACATAACAGCCTGAGCGAAGAATAATATCCAGCGTATAGCGTTTTTCAGCATCCAGATGCGTTTCTTTTCGTGTCAGTTCCTCCGCCACCACATCAAACCAGGCAGAACCTGCGCCGGTTAAAATAACCCGTGGCTCGGCAAATTCTCCGGCCTTTGCCAGCGCTTCGGTGCGCGCCATCACGTGACGCAGGAAGCCGCGGATCACCGCTTCATCATTGCTCACGCCTTCATAAAGCTCGACGCCCACCAGCGCCAGCGATTGCGGCCAGCGTTTTACCGCCGCCAGCACGTCGGCTTCCTGCTGTTCTGTCCGGATACCGGTACGCCCGCCCGCGATACCGTATTCAAACATCACCCGCAGTTTCAATTGCCTGCTGGAGAAGTAATGCCCGAGCGCGTCGGCATTTTCGGCCGAATCCACAATACAGGTAAAATCAAAGGCAGTGTCTGCACACATCAGACCGGCGATTATCGCCATGTTGCCTTTCCCCACCAGCTGATTCGCCATAATGATTTTACGCACGCCGTGAGCAAACGCCGCGCTGACCTGGGGAGGTGTCGCCAGCGTGATACCCCAAGCGCCGAATTCCAGCTGCATCTGATACAGTTCAGGGCTCATGGTCGTTTTGCCATGAGGTGCCAGTTTCAACTGATAGCGCTGGATAAACTCACGCATCCAGGCAAGGTTGTGTTCGATTCGTTCTTCGAGCAGTACGGCCACCGGCAGGCTGACATCTTCACGCAGGATATTCCAGCCCTGTTCACGGATATCGCCCATACGTGCACCGGCGCGCAACGGCCCCAGACCTTTCGTGTGTGTATTAACCGGCTGCTGTGAAAAATCAGTCTCTGACATACGTGTTTTCTCATTGGCGAATGTCTTTAAAACCTAACGTAAAACTGCTGCAAATAAAATACAAAAACCGGCGCAGGCGGAGCCTGAACACCGGTTTTTTATCCTGACAGCTGTCGGTTAAAGCTTTTGCGATAGCTTAACCGTCGCGGCAATATTTCGTGCAGATTTACGCAGGTTGTCTGCGGCGTTTTTCAGGGCATCATCAAGCGTACAAATGCTGTAGAGCACGCTGAAAACAGCATCCAGCCCATGGTCATAAACAATATCAACATCTTTTGTCAGACTGCCGGCGATGCCAATCACCGGTTTATTGTAACGTTTAGCCACCCGCGCCACACCGATCGGCACTTTGCCGTTGATGCTCTGGCTGTCAATCCGCCCTTCGCCGGTGATCACCAGCGTGGCGTCTTTCACCAGTTCATCCAGCCCCAGCGCGTCGGTAACAATCTCAATACCCTGGCGCAGCTCAGCATGACAGAACCCGTAAAGTGCAGCACCCATGCCTCCGGCCGCACCGGCTCCGGGAACATACTCAACGTCAATACCCAGATCTTGTTTGATCACCCGGGCGTAATGGTGCAGATAGCCGTCAAGCTGTTGGATCATCTCCGGTGTCGCGCCTTTTTGCGGCCCGAAGATGGCAGAAGCGCCATCCTTACCGGTCAGCGGATTCGTGACGTCACAGGCCACTTCGAAGCGGCATGTTTTAATTCTCGGATCCAGCCCGCTGATATCAATGCGATGCAGTTTTTCCAGCTCGCCGCCGCCCTGGCCAATCGGCTTGCCCTCTTTGGTCAGCAGCTTCGCGCCCAGTGCCTGCATCATGCCTGCTCCGCCATCGTTAGTGGCGCTGCCGCCAATCCCGATAATGCAGTGTTTTACGCCGTGGCCAAGGGCAGAATGGATCAGTTCACCTGTGCCGTACGACGTGGTTTTCAGCGGATTGCGTTGCGCAGGGGGAACACTTTCCAGCCCGCTGGCCGCCGCCATCTCGATGAAAGCGATTTTCTCATCACCTGAAAGCCCGAAGAATGCTTCCAGCGGCGTGCCCAGTGGTCCGGTCACATTCACCTTCACCACCCGTCCGCCGGTGGCTGCAACCATCGCTTCCACCGTGCCTTCGCCGCCATCGGCAACCGGTAACTTGACGTACTCCGCGTCGGGAAAAATTTCACGGAACCCGCTCTCAATGGCTTTTGCCACATCCAAAGCTGACAAACTTTCTTTGTATGAATCCGGTGCGATCACTATTTTCATAAAGTCATTACCTTCATAAACTGCGTGCGCCGATGTGGGAAAGCGCCCTGTCAGTTTTGCATCCTGCCTGAAGGGTCGCGCGCCACCGTGTTCATTAGCGCCGCGCGTCCGCCGCAGACTAACGGGTAACTTCAACCTTCGCTAAGGTTTCATAATAGCGCGCAATGGCGCTATGGTCAGATTGCCCGTGACCATCCGCTTTCAGAGCCTGCATCATTTCCATGACCAGCGAGGTCAGAGGCAGTTGTGCGCCGACGCTGTGGGAGGTATCAAGTGCGTTTGCTAAGTCTTTGATGTGTAAATCAATACGGAAGCCCGGTTTGAAGTTGCGATCCATCACCATCGGCGCTTTCGCTTCCAGCACGGTACTGCCCGCCAGACCACCACGGATAGCCTGGAAAACCAGATCCGGATCGACGCCCGCTTTGGTTGCCAGCACCAGCGCTTCTGACATCGCAGCAATGTTCAGCGCCACGATCACCTGGTTCGCCAGTTTGGTCACGTTGCCCGCACCGATATCCCCGGTATGCACAACGGAACCGGCCATAGACTTCATGATTTCATAGCATTTATCGAACACCGCTTTGTCGCCGCCGACCATTACGGACAGCGTACCGTCGATGGCTTTAGGTTCTCCGCCTGAGACCGGAGCATCCAGCATCGCGATGTGTTTGGCGGCCAGTGCTTCACTGATTTCACGGCTTGCCAGCGGGGCGATTGAACTCATGTCGATGAGAATGCTACCCGGACGCACACCCTCAATCAGACCGTTTTCACCCAGCGCCACTTCCCTCACCTGCGGTGAGTTTGGCAACATGGTGATAATCACATCGGAAACGGCGGCAACCGCTTTTGGCGTGTCGGCGGCAGTTGCGCCGAGTTTTACGATTTCACTTACGTTATCCAGATTGCGGTCCATGACGACCAGCTCATAACCTGCTTTCAGCAGATTTTTGCTCATAGGCTTGCCCATGATGCCTAAACCGATAAAGCCAATTTTCATTCGGGTATCCTCTTTATAATGATGTATTGAGAGCAGATCACTGGGTGAAGCGATCGCACAGCGCCTGTGTACCTGCGCGGAAAACGCCTAAATCACTGCCGACCGCCACAAAGGTCGCGCCCCATTCCAGATAACGGCGGGCATCGGCTTCAACCGGAGCCAGAATACCGCTGGGTTTGCCATGCGCTTTTGCACGCGCAAAAATGTGACGGATAGCGGCCTGCACGTCCGGGTGCCCGGCGTTGCCAAGATGTCCCATGCCGGCGGCCAGATCACTCGGGCCGACGAAAATGCCGTCGATGCCATCAACAGCAGCAATGGCATCCAGATTGTCGACGCCTTGCTGGCTTTCGATTTGCACCATCACCGCAATGTTGTCATTGATGCGGGTGAAGTAATCCGGCACGGTGCCGAACATATTGCTGCGGTGTGAAACGGAAACGCCACGGATCCCGGCGGGCGGATAACGGGTTGATGCTACGGCCAGTTCTGCCTGTTCCTGTGTTTCTACAAACGGGATCAGAAAATTATAAAAACCGATGTCCAGCAGGCGTTTAATCACCACCGGATCATTAAATTGCGGACGGACCACCGGTGCGCTGCGGCTGCCTTTCAGCGCCATCAGCTGCGGCACAAAAGTACCGACATCGTTGGGTGCATGCTCACCATCAAGCAACAGCCAGTCAAAACCCGCCACACCCAGCACCTCGGTTGAAATCGGGCTGGATAATGCTGACCAACATCCAATCAGGGTTTTCCCTTGCAACAAATCCTGACGAAACTGATTTGGAATCATTTGATTACTCATATCTGATATCTGACCTCATCAAAGGGGCAGAGCCGGATATCCGGAATGCCCCGCATCACAATTTACTGTTTCTTAAGTTCCAGCCGTTTGATATCGCCGACCACCAGCAGATAGCAAAGCATTGCCATCAGTGCTGAACAGCCCACAAAAATTAATGCCATATTGAAAGAGTGCAGACCTTTCACGATGTAGCCGATCACCAGCGGCGTCACGATAGAGGCGACATTACCGAATACGTTGAAAATGCCGCCGCACAAGCCGATGACTTCTTTCGGTGCGGTATCGGCAATCACCGGCCAGCCGAGCGCCCCGAAGCCTTTACCGAAGAAGGCCAGCGCCATCAGGGTAACGACCAGCGCATTATTGTCGGTGTAATTGCACAAGATGATGCTGGTGGCTAATAACATGCCCAGTACGATAGGAATTTTACGGGCCACGGTCAGCGAGTAACCACGTCTGATCAGAAAATCCGAGAACACACCACCCAGCACACCGCCCGCAAAACCACACAGCGCAGGGATGGCGGCAATCATCCCGACTTTAAGAATAGACATACCCTTTTCCTGAACCAGATAAATCGGGAACCAGGTCAGGAAGAACCACGTAATGCTGTTAATGAAGTACTGACCGAAGAAGATCCCGAGCATCATGCGGCTGCTCAGCATCTGACGGACGTAACTCCATTTCGGACCACTTTGCGCGCTGCCGGTTTTCTTGTGGTCGATGTCCACCACCGCACCGCCGTCTTTCAGATACTCCAGCTCGCTTTTAGAAATATGCGGATGTTCCGGCGGGTTGTGAATGAATGTGATCCACACCAGTGTCAGCACAAAACCAATCACACCCATGACGATGAAAACATGTTCCCAGCCCCAGGCGTAGGTCAGCCAGCCCAGCAACGGTGAGAACAGTGCCAGGGAGAAATACTGGGCGGAGTTAAAAATTGCGGAAGCCGTGCCGCGTTCAGTGGTCGGAAACCAGGCTGCCACGATACGGGCATTTGCCGGAAAAGACGGCGCTTCTGAAAAGCCGAGCATGAAGCGCAGCATGAACAGTGTCAGTGCACCGTAAGCCAGCGGAAACCAGCCCACAAACCCCTGCAACAGGGTGAACAGCGACCAGAAGAACAAACTGTAGGTATACACTCTTTTGGAGCCAAATCTGTCCAGCAGCCAGCCGCCGGGTAATTGCATAATCAGGTAAGCCCAGCCGAATGCTGCAAAGATTTGTCCCATGTCGGCAGCATCCAGACCCAGCTCACGCGCGACCTCAGTACCCGCGATAGAAAGCGTTGCGCGGTCAGCGTAATTGACCGCCGTGATTAAAAAGATAATCAGCAAAATATAGTAACGTATGTGCGTACGTACCTTACTTTGCACGACTGTCCTGGACTGAGATTCAATGTTCATGGTGACCCTCATTATCATAATGCGAAAAATTTCAGGGAAATTACCGTTATCGAAATAACGTTTTGCATTCACCTGTGGTTATTCGCCGTACAGTTTCTTCATTCGAAACAGGCAACAAACGTTTTATTTATGATCGCCTGACATTTACCTGTATTACTTTCAACATCACCTTCAGAGGGCCAATACAGTATAAAAAAGAGGTTCCAAAATAACATTGTGCATTCGCCCAAGAATACCCCCGCTGATTGTGACTATTCTTTTGCATACACACATCGGTGTGGGAGGAGACTCACAGATTGTGCAAAGGCGATAACCGCGCCAACAAAAGGGTGATTAGCATCACATTGATTCTGTCACCTGCAACACAGAATGACATCCAACAGGCAAAAAGCTGGTCAGTTGCACAATGAGGTTCCCTGAAGACTGCCTTATAATGGATTCCATATCCTGTATTACCCGAGTATGTTTACAAGAGTCTTATTGAGCGTCAACTTCAGAGAATTAACCGGGATATATTATTCCGGGATGTTTAATAAACGCGGAGACAGTTATGTCACGTAATAAAGATAAAGAACACGCTACCGAAGCGCTTTTTATTAAAGTTCATGAAAGCGATAACGTAGCAATTATTGTGAATGACAACGGCTTAAAGGCCGGCACCCGATTTGCTAATGGTCTGGAATTAATTGAGCATATTCCGCAAGGCCATAAAGTGGCACTAGAGCCGATTGCCAAAGGCGGCGATATTATCCGTTACGGAGAAATCATTGGTTATGCAGTACGGGATATTGCGCAGGGCGGATGGATCGACGAATCACTGGTAGAATTACCGGTCGCGCCTGAACTTGACAGCCTGCCGCTGGCCACCCGTGTACCGCCGGAACTGCCACCGCTGGAAGGTTATACCTTTGAAGGTTACCGTAATGCCGACGGCAGCGTCGGCACCAAAAACCTGCTGGGGATCACGACCAGTGTGCACTGCGTGGCGGGCGTCGTAGACTACGTGGTGAAAATCATTGAGCGTGATTTACTGCCTAAATTCCCCAATGTCGACGGTGTCGTGGCGTTGAACCATCTTTACGGCTGCGGTGTGGCGATTAATGCGCCTGCGGCGATAGTGCCGATCCGCACTATCCACAATCTGGCGCTGAACCCGAACTTTGGCGGCGAAGTGATGGTGGTCGGTCTGGGCTGTGAAAAGCTGCAACCCGAGCGCCTGCTGGAAGGTACCCCGGACGTGCAGGCGATTTCCCTCGACGACACGCATATCGTCCGTTTGCAGGATGAACAGCATGTCGGTTTCCAGTCGATGGTGGACGATATCCTGACCGTCGCACAATTTCATCTGGAACGCCTGAACCGCCGTCAGCGCGAAACCTGCCCGGCTTCAGATCTGGTGGTGGGCACGCAGTGTGGCGGCAGTGATGCTTTCTCAGGCGTAACTGCCAACCCGGCAGTAGGTTATGCATCAGACCTTCTGGTGCGCTGCGGCGCAACGGTGATGTTCTCGGAAGTGACAGAAGTACGCGACGCCATCCATTTGCTGACGCCTCGCGCTGCGGACGTCGACGTGGGTAAGCGTCTGCTGGAAGAAATGGCCTGGTACGATAATTATTTGTCGATGGGCCAGACTGACCGCAGCGCTAATCCGTCTCCTGGCAACAAAAAAGGGGGGCTGGCTAATGTGGTTGAAAAAGCGCTGGGCTCCATTGCTAAATCCGGTACCAGTGCGATTTCTGAAGTGTTGTCACCCGGACAGCGTCCGACCAAAAAAGGCCTGATTTACGCCGCCACACCTGCCAGTGATTTTGTCTGCGGAACCCAGCAGTTGGCTTCGGGTATTACCGTTCAGGTATTCACTACCGGACGCGGTACGCCATACGGTCTGCTCGCCGTGCCTGTGATTAAAATGGCCACACGCACCACACTGGCAAACCGCTGGCATGACCTGATGGACATCAACGCCGGGACAATCGCAACGGGTGATGCCACTATTGAGGATGTGGGCTGGGAACTGTTCCATTTCATTCTGGACATCGCCAGCGGGCGCAAGAAAACCTGGTCAGATACCTGGGGCATCCACAATGCACTGGCGGTGTTTAACCCCGCCCCCGTGACCTGAGTCACCGATCCTCCGATAAACCAAAGGCCAGCAAATGCTGGCCTTTTGATGTTTCTGCACTGAAGAAAAACCTACTGCGCCGCTGCGGCACCGGCTTGTTCTGCACCGACCAGCCCGACTTTCAGATAACCGGCTTTACGCAGGTTATCCATCACGCTCATCAGCGTTTCGTAATCCACACTCTTATCCGCACGGAAGAAAATCGTACTCTGTTTATTGCCCTGAGTACGCTCATCCAGCATGGCGGTCAGATTACTGCTGTTGACCGGTATATCACCGAGAAACAGTTGCTTATCAGCTTTTACCGACAGGAAAATCGGTTTCTCCGGACGCGGCTGTTGTTTTGCCGTCGAAGCCGGTAAATCTACCCGCACATCTACGGTAGCCAGCGGCGCTGCCACCATGAAAATGATCAGCAATACCAGCATGACGTCGATAAAAGGCGTGACGTTGATGTCATGCATTTCACCACTTTCGTCGATATCATCGTTTAACCGAATAGCCATAATCTGTTCTTACCCTACACGTAACTGACCTGTCTGACCGCGTGGCGTATTGCTTTTGCTGGCAGCCAGATCCAAATCACGGCCCTGTAACAGGATTATCTGCGCCGCCACATCGCCGACCTGATGACGATAAGAGGTGATAGTACGGGCGAAAATATTGTAGATCACCACCGCAGGGATGGCCGCAATCAGGCCCACAGCCGTCGCCAGTAAGGCTTCGGCAATACCCGGTGCCACGACCGCCAGATTGGTGGTCTGCGTCTGTGCGATACCGATGAAACTGTTCATGATGCCCCATACAGTACCGAACAGGCCGACGAACGGAGAGATTGCCCCGATGGTCGCCAGAATACCATTGCCACGGCCCATGTGGCGGCCGGCAGCGCTGACGCGGCGCTCAAGGCGGAAACCCGTCCGCTCCTTAATACCGTTGTTGTCAGTTGATCCTGCAGAGAGTTCAAGCTCGTTTTGGGCATCACGGATCATCTGCGCGCTGATGCTGCTGGCGGCAAAACTTTCAGCCTGCTCGGCAGCTTCATCCAGTGTACGAACAGAAGACAACGCGTCAAATTCACGGCGCATACGGCGTTTGCCGGTGAAAACGTCTGCCCCCTTGCTGAATAACAACGCCCAGGTGACCACAGAAGCCAGCAACAGACCGATCATGACGGTTTTCACCACCACATCAGCATGATGGTACATGCCCATAACAGACAAATCGGTTGGAATGACAGGTGCGGTATCCGTTGGTGCGGGTTGCATCACCGGAGCCGCCGTTGCGTCACGGGTTGCCGGTGCTGGGGTATCCGCCGTTGCAGGTTGAGTTGCAGCAGAACTGACGGCTTGTCCAGCCGGCGTCGCCGGTGCCGCCATCGCGTTGCCACTCAGGCCAGCAACCAACATTAACGACATCAGTAATGAGGTCGCCTCTTTCATCTTATTGCGAGCCGTTTTCACGCGTCGCCTCCAGCCAGAATCAGTATGTAGAAAGAATGAATAAGTCGGATGATATCAAAAAAAAACACCTAATTGATAGTCGTTCTCATTATTATTTACATTATCCCGCCTGGCGACCTGCGTGTCATTGACTGATCACAAGGTTTTTCCTTTTTGCACAAAGGATGAACAATTTAATCTCCGTCACATTTCCCGGAAGAATTACACCATTAATCAATCATCTGACGCTTATTACCAAGTCAAAACAATGTTTTAAATATTAAGCAACGGCTTTTTATATTTGTTATAAGTTTGTGATAACGCTCAAATACCGCGCAATAAAAAATAAGGTAATGTGCTTCTACTGGGGAAGACCACACACCGGCACCCTATGTATCCTTTTAATTTATAAGCTTATTTAGTCATTTTTAACATGGACAGGTTGCACCCCCGGGTACACCGTGTTCGACGCTTGCTCTCATTTATCTTTCCCTTACTGAGTACCCTGGAGACAAACTGATGAAAATGCAAAAAGCACTTCTCAGCCTTTGCCTGAGTTCCGCGACCCTCTTATTTACCCATGGCGTGGCAGCACAAACGCTCAAAGCCGCTGATGTACATCCGCAAGGCTATCCCAACGTAGTCGCTGTCCAGCACATGGGCGAAAAACTGCAAAAGCAAACGGACGGACGCCTCGAGATTAAAACGTTCCCGGGTGGCGTACTGGGTGATGAAAAGCAGGAAATTGAACAGGCACAGCTTGGTGCGCTGGATATTATCCGTGTGTCGATGACACCGGTTGCCTCGATTTTGCCGGAAATTAATGTTTTCACCCTGCCCTACATTTTCCGCGACGAAAATCATATGCATAAAGTACTCGACGGTCAGATCGGTAAAGAGATCGGCGATAAGATCACTAACAACCCGAATTCACGGCTGGTCTTTCTTGGATGGATGGATGGCGGAACACGTAACCTGATCACCAAACAGCCGGTGGTGAAACCGGAAGATTTGCATGGCATGAAAATCCGCGTACAGGGCAGCCCTATTGCACTGGCAACGCTGAAAGCGATGGGCGCAAATCCGGTGGCGATGGGTGTCAGTGAAGTGTTCAGCGGTATGCAGACCGGCGTCATCGACGGCACTGAAAACAACCCGCCCACTTTTGTCGCCCATAATTACCTGCCGGTTGTGAAAAACTACACCTACAGCCGCCATTTCATCATCCCTGAACTGTTCCTGTATTCAAAAGTGAAATGGGACAAGCTGAAACCGGAAGACCAGCAGTTAATCCTCAAACTGGCAAAAGAGGCGCAGGATGAACAACGCGAACTGTGGAAAACCTATAACGAGAAAGCCCTCGCCACCATGAAAGCAGGCGGCGTGAAATTCTATGAAATTGACCCTGCAACCTACGTCAAAGCCACACAATCCGTGCGCGATGAATTCGGTAAAGATCATCAGGAGCTGATGCAGCAAATCGCTGACGTGAAGTAAACCCTGACACTGGCAGTCTGCGGACTGCCTCTTTCTGATCATTCACCGGGGGATTTATGGTTTCGAGTTATCACACCCTGATGGACATTCTTTACCGCTGCGCGATGTGGCTGGCGGGTATCGCTTTGCTGCTGATGGTGGCGGTGATCCCCATTGGGATCTTTGCCCGCTACGTCATGAACAACGCCCTGTCGTGGCCGGAACCGATCGCGATTATGTGCATGGTGACCTTCACGTTTATTGGTGCCGCCGTCAGTTACCGTGCCGGTTCGCACATTGTCGTCGCCATGGTCACTGACCGGCTGCCGCCCGTGCTGAAAAAATTTGCCGCATTGCTTTCTGATCTGATGATGCTGGCGATCAGCGTATTTATTTTCTGGTACAGCCTGCAATTATGCAGCGAACTCTGGCAGCAGCCGGTGGCGGAATTTCCGTTGCTGACTGCCGGGCAAACCTATCTGCCTCTGCCTCTCGGTTCTGCGCTGACGCTGTTATTCATCATTGAGCAGATCATTGCCGGCCCGCAACATCAGCGGCCTGTAGTGATACTGGGCAACTCTGACGCCTGACCGGAGCCTGTTATGGACGCGATAATCTTGTTGTTAACGCTGGCGGTAATGCTGGCGATTGGCGTGCCGGTCGCCTACGCCGTCGGTCTGAGCGCACTGGTCGGTGCCTGGTGGATTGACCTGCCGTTTGAAGCCCTGATGATCCAGCTCACCAACGGCGTGAACAAATTTTCCCTGCTGGCGATCCCGTTTTTCATTCTGGCGGGCGCGATCATGGCCGAGGGAGGGATCGCCCGCAGGCTGGTCAGTTTTGCCTACATCTTTGTCGGGTTTATCCGCGGCGGGCTGTCGCTGGTGAATATCGTGGCCTCGACATTTTTCGGTGCGATCTCTGGTTCCTCAGTGGCCGATACTGCCTCGATCGGATCGGTGATGATCCCGGAAATGGAAAAAAAGGGCTATCCGCGTGACTTTGCGGCGGCCGTCACTGCCAGCGGCTCGGTACAGGCGATCCTGACGCCACCCAGCCATAACTCGGTGATTTACTCGCTGGCGACCGGCGGTACGGTGTCGATTGCCGCGCTGTTCATTGCCGGTATTCTGCCCGGTTTACTGCTCAGCCTGACGCTGATGGTGATGTGCGTAATGTTCGCGCACAAGCGCGGCTATCCGAAAGGCGAACGTGTGCCGTTCCGCCAGGCGCTGAAGATTTTTATCGACACGCTGTGGGGGCTGATGACCGTAGTCATCATCATGGGCGGTATTCTCAGCGGAGTATTTACCGCAACAGAATCTGCGGCGATTGCCTGTCTGTGGTCATTCTTCGTCACCATGTTTATCTACCGCGATTACAAGTGGAGCGAGCTGCCGAAACTGATGTACCGCACGGTCAAAACCGTCAGCATCGTGATGATTCTGATCGGGTTTGCCGCCAGCTTTGGCGCAGTGATGACCTACATGCAGTTGCCGATGCGCATCACCGAATTCTTCACTTCGATCTCCGACAACAAGTACGTGATCCTCATGTGGATCAATATCATGCTGCTGGTGATCGGCACGCTGATGGACATGGCACCGATCATTCTGATCCTGACGCCGGTGCTGTTACCTGTGGTGTTATCGCTCGGCATCGACCCGGTGCATTTTGGCATGATCATGCTGGTGAACCTGGGCATTGGCCTGATCACCCCGCCGGTCGGCTCGGTATTGTTTGTCGCCAGCGCGGTGAGCAAGCAAAGCATTGAGCATGTCGTCAAAGCCATGATGCCGTTCTATTGCATGCTGTTTATGGTGCTGATGCTGGTGACGTACATCCCCACTATTTCTCTGTTCCTGCCCAAACTGTTTGGCGTCTATACCGGCTGATGCCAAACCGGTTTCTCCCTTGCCCGTCGTCATGACGGGCTTTTTTTTGCACAGTTGGCTGAAATTTTCTCATCCATCTGCCAAAAGCCTGACCCCATAAATTCATCATGTTAAGTTAATTGCATATCCGCGGATGCCAGAGCACACCGCGCAACAAAACAGGGTGAAATACGGATTATGTCGTCAAAAAAAATTGAAACCACACTGGTCAGCGCCGGACGGAACAAGAAATTTACGCAGGGTTCAGTGAATACCGTGATACAACGCGCCTCATCACTGGTGTTTGAAACCGTGGCGGATAAAAAACATGCCACTGCTAACCGCGCCAATGGCGAGTTGTTTTACGGACGCCGGGGCACCCTGACGCATTTCTCCTTCCAGGAAGCGATGGTGGAACTGGAAGGGGGCGAGGGTTGTGCGCTGTATCCGTGTGGCGCAGCGGCAGTCAGTAACGCGGTGCTTTCATTTGTCAGCAGCGGCGACCACATTCTGGTTGCGGGTTCGGCTTACGAACCCACCCAGGATTTCTGTGAAAAAGTACTGAAAAAACTTGGCGTATCCACGACCTATTTTCCAGCCAATATCGGCGCGGGGTTAGGTTCGCTGATGCAGCCCGACACTAAAGTAGTATTTCTGGAATCACCAGGCTCAATCACCCTGGAAGTCCCCGATATTCCGGCAATGGTGAAAGCCGTGCGGGCAGTGAACCCGGAGGTTGTCATCATGATCGACAATACCTGGGCGGCAGGTATTTTGTTTAAAGCGCTGGAATTCGATATCGATATTTCAATTCAGGCAGGCACCAAATATATCGTCGGTCATTCTGATGCCATGATCGGCACCGCTGTATCGAACGCACGCTGCTGGGATCAACTGCGGGAGCAGTCGTATCTGATGGGGCAGATGGCGGATGCTGATACCGCTTACGTCGCGAGTCGCGGTTTGCGCACCCTGAGTGTGCGGCTTAAACAACATGCAGAAAGCAGTATCCGCATTGCGCAATGGCTGGCAGAACGGCCCGAAGTGGCGGTAGTTAATCATCCCGCATTACCCGGCAGCAAAGGCCATGAATTCTGGAAACGTGATTTCACCGGCAGCTGTGGCCTGTTCTCTTTTGTACTGAAACAGCGCCTGAGCAAACAGCAACTTTCCGATTATCTCGATCACTTCGAGCATTTCAGTATGGCCTATTCCTGGGGTGGGTTTGAATCGTTGGTTTTAGCCAATCAGCCGGAAGAAATCCAGGCGATACGCCCGGCAGAAACCGTCGATTTCACCGGTACGCTGGTACGGTTGCATATCGGGCTGGAAAATTGTGACGACCTGATCGCCGATCTTTCAACAGCCTTTGAACGGATTGCGACATCCTGATCCGCAGAGATTGCGACACACCGCGCAGATCGGTAAGGTGTCTGACGTATTTTCGTTCGCAAAATGAGAATAATCTGTAAGCTCTCAGGAGTCCCGGTCACCTCTGCCGGGGCATTCTGTCTTTTTCCCAGGAGCCTCAGATCAACGTCTTCTGGCGTAAATCGCGATACACTGGTAAGCGACAGTTTTTAATGAACAGAAACAGGACAGAATATGGCCGTTATTTGCGACATTTTTCATGCGCTCTGGCAGCATGATTTCAGTATGCTCGCCGACCCGAAACTTCTCTGGGTGATTTACGCTGTTCTGTTCGCCACGCTTTTTCTTGAAAACGGGCTGCTTCCCGCCTCTTTCCTGCCCGGTGACAGCCTGCTGCTGCTGACCGGCGCGCTGATTGCCAAAGGTGTCATGAGCTTCGTGCCGACCCTGATTATTCTGGTCACCGCTGCCAGTCTGGGCTGCTGGCTGAGCTATATTCAGGGCCGCTGGCTCGGTCATACCCGCCTGGTGAAAGGCTGGCTGCTGCAACTTCCTGCGCACTATCATCAGCGCGCACATCATATGTTTACTCAACACGGGCTGATGGCACTGCTGGTTGGCCGTTTTCTGGCGTTTGTCCGCACCCTGCTGCCTACCATGGCGGGCATCTCAGGACTGAACAATGCCCGCTTCCAGTTCTTTAACTGGCTGAGCGCCATTCTGTGGGTCGGTGTGGTGATCACTCTCGGGTTCGCGCTGAGCCACATTCCGCTGGTCAAACGCCATGAAGATCAGGTCATGGCGGGATTGATGATTTTACCGCTTCTGTTGCTGGTGATGGGGCTGGTTGGCGGGCTGGTGGTGGTATGGAAGAAACGCAAATGTCGTGCCTGAGCGTACTGCTCAGGCTTTAAACGCCACATCCGCTAACGCCAGCACTCCGGAACTCCCTTCACGCAGACGCGCCATCTCATCACTCGGCGTGACGCCAAAGTAACGCTTAAATTCACGACTGAATTGTGAGGCGCTTTCATACCCGACCTGTAATGCCGCTACGCTGGCTTTCACGCCATCAAAAATCATCAGCGTCCGCGCCCGGTGCAAACGATAGGTTTTCAGGTACTGCAACGGCGAGGTGCTGGTCACGGCTTTGAAGTTATGGTGAAACGCAGAAACACTCATGTTCACTTCGCTGGCCAGCGCTTCCACACTCAGATTATCGGCGTACTGCGCTTCTATCCGGCGTAGGGATTTGGCTATCTGGCTGAAATGTGTGTGGCGGTTAACCAGCGCCTGTAACGCCCCGCCATTCTCACTGGTCAGAATAAAGAACAGGATCTCGCGAATAATCTTTGGCCCGAGAATGCGGGCATGCAACGGCTTATCCATTACATCCAGCAGTCGCTCTGTGGCACATAAAATATCGCCATCCAGTACGCCGGAATTGATACCGGTGGAAGGCTCTTTCTGACGCACCACGCTTTCGTCGCCCATATCCATCAGTAAATCCTGCAACATCAGGTTATCAATACTGATCTGAATACCGGCCAGCGGCTCCCCGGGACTGCTGAAGGTTTCACATTCGAAAGGCAGCGGTACGGTCAGCATCAGATAATTGTGCGGGTCGTAAGAAAAGGTTTTCTTGCCCAGATATCCGACTTTCCGCCCCTGAAAAAGGATCACGATACCGGGATTATAGAGAACCGGCTGGCGCGGATGGTAACGCGTGGTGTACATCAGCGTTACCTGCGGTACTGCCGACGGCGTCAGGTTTTTATCACCGCTGAGTTGCGCAACTCTGGCTGCCATGCGGGCGCACAGACTGTTCACGTTTTCCATCCTTCTGCTTCCCCATATTCAATAAACTGGCAGTGATTCTGCCATAACCCCCTAATTTCCTACAGAGACAAGCAGAATCAGGCAAGACTCCGGCAGAAATGGGCATCTTGCTGCCGCCAATTTTCTCTTACAGTTAATGTCGCCTTCCACAGCGGGATACCCCTGCATAAATGCGATGAACTGCTAGTCTGTATGAACGCACTTTTCATTCGCTGATTGTGAGCGACCTTCGGTCACCGGCTCTTTTTTCTGATAACTTCTTATTTCAATTCACTATTCATCTAACCCGAGACTTCGGAGGATATTATGTCTGCACCTACCGCTGCTGAGAATACCTTTAACGCCTGGGCCGCTGCAGGCCCGAATCAGCCACTTGAAGCTTTCCCGTTCGATGCCGGCCCGATTGGCGATGAAGAAATTGAAGTCGCCATTGATTACTGCGGTGTTTGCCATTCGGATTTGTCGATGCTCAACAACGACTGGGGAATCACGCAGTATCCATTCGTACCGGGCCATGAAGTGGTCGGCAAAATCGTCAAAATAGGTAACCATGCGCAAAACAAAGGGCTGAAAGTCGGCCAGATTGTCGGCGTGGGCTGGAACCGTGGCAGTTGTATGCATTGCCACCCTTGCATGTCCGGCGATCAGCACCTTTGTCATGACGTGGAAGCCACCATCATCGGCCATCACGGCGGCTTTGCTGACCGCATCCGCAGCCACTGGGCGTGGGCGATCCCGCTGCCGGAAGGCGTGGATATCACCAGCGCCGGTCCGTTGTTCTGTGGAGGTATTACCGTCTTCAACCCGCTGCTGCAATTTGGCGTACTGCCTACTCACCGCGTCGGCGTGATTGGTATCGGCGGTTTAGGCCACATGGCGCTACGCTTCCTGAATGCGTGGGGCTGCGAAGTCACCGCGTTTACGTCATCACTGGCCAAACGTGATGAAGCATTGTCACTCGGTGCGCACCGCGTTATCGCCACCCGTGACAGCGGAGAACTGAAGAAAATCGCCGGTCAGCTGGACTTTATTATGGTGACTGCCAATGCTTCGCTGGACTGGGACGCCATTATCGGCGCGCTGGCACCGAAAGGCCGTCTGCATTTTGTGGGCGTGGTGCCGGAAGCTGTTCCGCTGCATGTCATGGCGCTTATCAGCAAACAGGCAGAAATCTCCGGTTCACCGACCGGTTCTCCTTCCCGTCTTGCCGACATGCTGGCGTTCTGCGCCCGTCATGAAATCACGCCGCAGGTTGAGCACTTCCCGCTGAGTAAAATTAATGATGCCATCGAACATCTGCATGAAGGGAAAGCGCGCTACCGCGTGGTACTGGATATGCATGCTTAGGCATTTTTTTCACATAAAATAGCTAGCCTGCTCAGCAAGATGCCGTTTCGTTAACTAGACTTAACGGCAATCCCTACACGGTGCCCGCGCATTCCGGCCGGCACTCTGCCCTGAAAGGAGAAACTCATGGCAACGCAACCCATCATCAAACTTCACGATGGCAACCTGATGCCTCAGTTAGGACTTGGCGTATGGAAAGCCAGTAATCAGGAAGCCACCAGCGCGGTGAAAACGGCGATTGAAACCGGCTATCGCCACATTGACACCGCCGCCATTTACAAAAATGAGGAAGGCGTCGGCGAAGCGATTGCCGCTAACCTTGTTCCGCGTGAAGAGCTGTTTATCACCACCAAACTGTGGAATGACGATCAGCTAAACGCGCCACAGGCGCTGGAAACCAGCCTTAAAAAGCTGAAAACCGATTATGTCAATTTGTACCTGATCCACTGGCCACAACCGGCACAGGGTCATTACGTCGATGCCTGGAAAGCCCTGCTGAAACTGAAAGAACAAGGGTTAGCAAAAAGTGTCGGCGTGTGTAATTTCCCGCTGCAACACTTACAGAAGCTGAAAGACGAAACCGGTATTTTCCCTGTGGTCAATCAGATTGAGTTACACCCGCTGATGCAACAGCGCCAGTTGCACGCCTGGAATGCCACCCACACCATCGCTACTGAGTCCTGGAGCCCGCTGGCGCAGGGTGGCGAAGGCGTATTCGATCAGCCCCTGATCCAGAAACTGGCGGAAAAATACGGCAAAACCCCCGCGCAGATAGTCATCCGCTGGCATCTGGATAACGGGCTGATTGTTATTCCGAAATCGGTGACGCCAAAACGTATCCGTGAAAACTTCGACGTGTTTGATTTTAAACTGGAGAAGGAGGAACTGGCGGAAGTGACCAAACTGGATAAAGCACACCGTCTGGGGCCGGATCCGGAAAAAGGGCTGTAAATCGTTCCTTTCATGCTTTAAAACTAAAAACCCGCCACGGCGGGTTTTTTATTAGACAAAACAGGGTTACACCGATGGCTGAACCAGCATATTTCCCGCTGAGCCGCGGTCAGCCAGTTCCAGCGCGCCGCTGCGGTAAACAAACGGAAAATGATCGTACGAAGGCTGGTTGAAATACACCAGCAGTTCGACATCGCCATCCACCCAGACCGTGTCTTTGAAACCGGCATCTTCAACCAGCGGAGCAGCACCGTTGACGCTTTTCACCAGGAAAGACACACCTTCTGCATGGAAGGTCTGCGGCATATCCGCATGAACAGTCCAGCGTTCCCATGTCCCCTGCTGCGCGGTCAGATCGATACGGTTGATATCCCACATCGCGCCGTTGATCCCCGGTTCACTGTCACCGAGACGCAAATCCCGGGTACGGACAACGTTACCGGAAAGGATCTGATCGGCCAGCAAACGCATCGGCAGATTATCTGTCACCAGAGGCAACAGACCTGTGGGTTTCAGCGTCAGAACAATAGTTGACACCAGAATGCTCGAGGGCTCAAACAGGCCACGTAATCGGTCCATCATCCCCGCGGCTTCACCGGCAGTAATCGAGACATCCTCGCCCTGCGACATATCCACCAGCACTTCGCGGCGTTCTCCCGGCCCGAGCGACAAACGTTTAACGGTCATTGGCGCAGGCAGGAAACCCAGATCAGAAGCCACGACGTGAAACGCACGGTTGTCAGTCATGCTCAGTTCGTAACGACGGGCATTGGATGCATTCAGCAAGCGCAAACGCACCCAGCCCCGCGAAACCTCGACATAAGGACTTTGCACACCGTTTACCAGCATGGTGTCACCGAAGAATCCGCCTGATGCCGGCGTATCATATTGCGGTACGCCGAAACCATCCAGACGCTTGTCCTGAATAATCAGCGGGAAATCATCTACACCGTAATGATTCGGTAATGGCAGGTTCTTACTGACTTCATCCTCGACAATCCACATGCCCGCCAGACCGTTGTAAACATGCGGCGCCATACGGTCAGGCGTATTAGCATGATACCAGCAGGTCGCGGCAGCCTGACGGATTGGCAACACCGGTGACCAGTCGACACCCGGTTGCATCAGACGCGCTGCGCCACCGGTTAAGGTTCCAGGCTCAAGCAAACCGCTCACGGTCATGGAAACCGGTTCGGCCAGACGGTTGCTGTAAATGAGTTTAACGTCATCGCCGCTGTGCACTTTAACTGTCGGACCGAGGTACATTCCATTAATGCCCCAGACCGGTGCCTTTGCGCCGCCAAGGAATGACCAGTGCGCTGCCTGCAACGTCAGAAACAGCGGTTGCCCACGGCGCGATTCAAGCAGCGGGGGAACAGGTAATGCCGGTTGCGAACCACTCGCTTCTGCTTTTAAAGGCAGAGCACCTGCGGCAAGAGCTACGCCGGAGGCCTGCAGGAACGAGCGACGACTGAGTGACATATCTTCTCCATGAAAACAAAAACATAAACTGTATTGAACGCCGCCGCCATCAATGGCAGCGGGAATAATCCGCATCGTAATTCACATGACAGATCCGTTGACTGCCCGGAATATTTTGCGGATTTATAGGTAGTATTATTTTTTTGCGGCGGCTTCACGCTGCGCAACTTCAGCATCCAGCTCGGCGATTTTATCCGCCATGATCTGACGGCAATGTTCGGACAATTCACGCAAACGATCTTTGGTGTAACCGCTGGTGTCGATCGGTGGCAGAATTTCGACAATCACCAGCCCGTTAGACCAGCGGTTTAGCTTCACCTTATTGCTGGTGTTCGATACACAAATCGGCACTATGGGCACACCGGCCGCTATCGCCGCGTGGAATGCGCCGGTTTTGAACGGCATCAGACCGCGTCCACGGCTGCGGGTACCTTCCGGGAACATCCAGATCGACAGGTTCTTTTTCTTAATCTGACTCACGACCTGCGCAATGGTGCCGTGCGCTTTGGCGCGGTTATCACGGTCAATCAGCAGATTACCGGTAAGCCAGTACAACTGACCAAAGAACGGGATCCAGGCCAGGCTTTTTTTGCCCACGGTAACGGTGCCAGGCATGACGACCGATGATGCCGTCACCATATCGTAATTGTTTTGATGGTTGGCAATATAAATACAGTTGCCATTATTCACGGCATCTGCCGGAATACGTTTTTCAACACGCAGGCCTAATACCGGGGCGAGACGGCCAAACAACTTACCAAATGTCGCCACATGTTTCGGATTACGCGGGCTGAAAAGGCAGTAGATGCAACCAAAGACAGAGACCAGAATCGAGTAAACTACCACGATAATCAGACGCAAAATAAATAACATAACATCCTCTTAAAACTACAGCCGAAGCCGGTAAGAAACCTGTGCAGTTTCGCTCCCTGTGCGGTGAACTATTCTCAAGCCTCATTCAACACCGCACAACGGTTTTATTAATACAAATGTAAAATTTTTGCACTGCACGACAGTCTCAGGCCACTGAATCCTATCAAAAGATTTCAGGGCACCAATGTGCCCTGATTTTTGCCGGTCAGTGGCAGACTTATTCTTCGCTTCCACCGCCACTGGCGCGTACAGGGGAATCGATTTCAACACGATCGATACGTTGCAGCCCGCGCGGCAGAAGCGTGCCTTTACGACCACGTTCAGCACGGAATTTCTGCAGGTCTTCCGGACGGAGAACCAGCTTACGTTTACCGACATGCAGCGTGACCGAAGTTTGCGGTGGCAGAACCAGTAACCATGCCAGTTTATCTTCGCCACTGGCCGCCTGTGCAGCCGGTATTGAGACAATTTTGTTACCCTTGCCTTTCGACAACTGCGGCAGATCCGCTACCGGGAACAGCAACATCCGTCCTGCGGCCGTAATCGACAACAGCATATCCTCATCGCCATGAAGTTCCATTGGCGGGAAGGCTTTGGCGTTATCAGGCAAAGTGATCATCGCTTTGCCTGCACGGTTACGAGCCACTAAATCGTTGAAGGTACAAACGAAACCATAACCGGCATCCGATGCCATCAGCAGTTTCTGGTCGTCCGCCGCCATCAGTACATGCTCGATGGTTGCGCCCGGCGGTGGTGTCAGTTTGCCGGTCAGCGGTTCACCCTGTCCGCGTGCGGACGGCAGCGTGGTCGGATCAAGCGCATAACTGCGACCGGTGGAGTCCATAAACACCACGGGCTGATTACTTTTGCCTTTGGCCGCAGCGCGGAAACTGTCACCGGCTTTGTAACTCAGGCCGGAAGCATCAATGTCATGGCCTTTAGCGCTGCGTACCCAACCTGATTCTGACAACACAATGGTCACCGGCTCAGACGGAATAAAATCGTGCTCGCTCATCGCCCGCGCTTCTTCACGCTCAGTGATCGGTGAGCGGCGCTCATCACCAAAAGCTTCGGCATCCGCCTGTATCTCTTTGCGGATCAGCGTGCTCAGTTTCCGCTCAGACGCCAGTAATGCCTGCAATTGATCCCGCTCTTTCGCCAGTTCATCCTGTTCACCGCGGATTTTGGTTTCTTCGAGTTTCGCCAAATGGCGTAATTTCAACTCCAGAATAGCTTCAGCCTGCGTGTCTGACAGTTCAAAACGCTGCATCAGTACCGGTTTCGGCTCATCTTCAGTACGGATGATGTGGATCACCTCATCGATATTGAGAAACGCGATCAGCAAACCTTCCAGGATATGCAGACGTTTCAGCACTTTATCGAGACGGAAATTCAGACGACGACGAACGGTATCGCGGCGATAATCCAGCCATTCTTTCAGGATCTCAACCAGTCCTTTGACCTGCGGACGGTGATCAAGACCGATCATGTTCATGTTAATGCGGTAGCTGCGTTCCAGATCGGTGGTCGCAAACAGGTGATTCATCACCTGATCCAGATCGATACGGTTGGAGCGCGGCACGACCACCAGACGGGTCGGGTTTTCGTGATCGGATTCATCACGCAGATCTTCAACCATTGGCAGCTTTTTAGCACGCATCTGGCTGGCGATTTGCTCCAGCACTTTCGCGCCGGAAACCTGATGCGGTAACGCAGTGATCACGGCACTGCCATCTTCTTTGTGCCAGACCGCACGCATACGCACCGAGCCTTTACCCGATTCGTACATTTTGCGGATTTCATGACGCGGCGTGATGATCTCTGCTTCTGTCGGGAAATCAGGCCCCTGCACGAATTCCAGCAGGTCTTCGAGCGGGCTGTTCGGTTTCTCAAGCAATGCCACCGCAGCAGCGGCCACTTCGCGAATATTGTGCGGCGGAATATCGGTCGCCATCCCGACTGCAATGCCGGTGGTTCCGTTAAGCAGAATATTCGGCAGACGCGCAGGCAGCATTTTCGGCTCCTGCATCGTGCCGTCAAAGTTCGGCACATAATCGACTGTGCCCTGACCTAATTCACGCAGCAACACTTCGGCATATTTGGACAGACGCGATTCGGTATAACGCATCGCGGCGAAGGACTTCGGATCATCCGGCGCCCCCCAGTTCCCCTGGCCGTCAACCAGCGGATAGCGGTAAGAAAACGGCTGCGCCATCAGTACCATGGCTTCGTAGCAGGCACTGTCACCATGCGGATGATATTTACCCAGCACGTCACCAACGGTACGCGCGGATTTTTTGAATTTGGCGTTATTACTCAGGCCCAGCTCTGACATCGCGTAAATGATACGGCGCTGCACCGGCTTGAGCCCGTCACCGATAAACGGCAGCGCGCGGTCCATGATGACGTACATGGAATAGTTGAGATAGGCGTTCTCAGTAAACGTATGCAGGGCTAAACGCTCTGTTCCGTCATGAGTCATTTCGCTCATTGATGTTTAATCCTCAGACCCGTGGCGTTATCGTTTTGGAAATTAAGGAAGCTTGCATCCGCAGGCGCGTGATGTCCGCTGCCGCGAGGCAATGATGTCCGCGATAGTACATCATCTGCCGTATGACTGTCACAGTTGCTGTGTTTCTGCCTTATTTTTAAACAATTATTTCCTCACAAAATGGTTAAATTACCGCGTTGTCCCTTCGATTATTGCATTTGAGTCAATAGTATTGTGTGTAATCTCACATTTTTCTGTCATGCAGAGTTGAGTACACTACGTGATAACAGTCTGACCACCAGAATTGAAGAATTCCCGATAAGGAAAAACATGAGCAATATCCTGATTATCAATGCCGGTAAGACCTTTGCCCATTCCAAAGGCGCGTTGAACAATAGCCTGACCGATGTCGCGACCTCTTTTCTGCGCGATAAAGGTCATGAAGTGCGTGTGACCGTGCTGGAAGACGGTTATGACGTGCAGACTGAAATCGAAAGCTATCTGTGGGCTGACGCCATCATTTATCAGCAACCGGGCTGGTGGATGGGCATGCCATGGACGCTGAAAAAATACATCGATGAAGTGTTCACCGAAGGCCATGGCAAACTGTACGCCAGCGATGGCCGTACACGCTCCGATGCCTCGAAAAAATACGGTTCAGGCGGTCTGCTGCACGGTAAATGTTATATGTTGTCCGTAACCTGGAACGCACCTTTAGAGGCGTTCGAAGATAAAGAACAATTTTTCCATGGCGTCGGCGTTGACGGCGTGTACATGGCACAGCACAAAGCCAACCAGTTCATCGGCCTTGATACATTACCGACTTTTATGTGTAACGATGTGATCAAACAGCCTGATGTAGAAGGTGATTTTGCGCGCTACCGTGCCCATCTTGAAAATGTTTTCGGCCAGGCTTAAGGTTGAGGGTCACCCGGGAAAGAGGTTTTTATGATCACTGTTATTGCTGAAATCAAAGTCAAACCAGGCCGTCGCGATTCGGTCATGGAAAAAATCACCGCCCTGCTGCCGAGCGTTCTGGCAGAGAAGGGCTGTCACCGTTATGAACCTTATGTTGATTTCAACGGCCAGATCCCCTGGCGTAAAACAGTACCTGACTCCATTTTCATGCTGGAAGACTGGGAAAGTCTGGCGCATCTCGAAGCGCATCAGCAGGCTGATCATATGGATAAGCACCGCGAAAATATTAAAGCAGACGTTCTGGATGTGGTGATCCATATTATTGAGAAAGCCTGAGTTTACTGCCTGATGAAAATCGCCGGAATGTAGCCCGGCAATTTTCATCGCATCGTTATAAGACACGTTATAGCGCGACGTAACCTAGCGATTTCGGCTAAGCCCCACCGTTGCATTATAAGCGGCCCACACTTCTTTACGATGCACGACAGTGCTCAATTGTAGCCGTCTGTTTTTCTTTATCAGGGTGTCCATGACAATGTCCTGCTCCCAAGGGGGAGAAACAGGCGTCTGCTCAAACCAGAAATAAACGTTATTTTTAAATTTTTGCCAGTTCCGGTAAATATGCCGTAATTCAGATCCCGTAATTGAACGGTTTTTTTCAGGTTTATTTTCATCCGGATTAATACCACGGTATGATTTATTCGCGACAGCAGTAATATCCAATTCATCCAGCACGAAATGAATATTTCGCCCTTTCGACACGGCCCATTCTACGATGGCCTTGCATTTCCTGCGTAAATTTTCATTATTTCGCTCACCGTTTAATGCTGAGCAATACTTTATGTGTGATGAAATGAAATGCTCAAGCGAGGCCTGTTCCGCAAGTCGGCAAGGCTGGTCATGCCTGAGGACTTTAAAAACATCTGCGGTGATTACCCCGTTTTGAAATCCCTTAACAGAGTACATATAACGCTTTCTTCCAAAATCTGTATGCAGACCGTAAATAAGATCGCCGGTTTTAGGTAATGGCATTGCTCCTCCTGAGCTTCACTTACGGGACTATTCAGCCCTCAACAATCAAAACCACATGGTAAAACGCCCGGCAGGAAGATGAATCATTCCTCTCCGGGCTTACAGAGACTTCTTACGATGAAGCTTAAACGTCCAGTTCGGCGGTATCGCCTTTTTCCTGTAACCAGTTACGGCGATCTTCAGACCGTTTCTTCGCCAGCAGCATATCCATCATGCGCAGCGTCTGATCGATATCCTCCTCATCGATGGTCAGTTGCACCAGACGACGGGTATTCGGATCGAGCGTGGTTTCACGCAGTTGCAGCGGGTTCATTTCACCCAGACCTTTAAACCGCTGTACGTTCGGCTTACCTTTCTTACGTTTCAGTTGCTCCAGCACGCCTTCTTTTTCCTGCTCGTCCAGCGCATAGAACACTTCTTTACCCAGATCGATACGGTATAACGGCGGCATTGCCACATAAACATGGCCGCCACGCACCAGGGATCGGAAGTGACGGACAAACAGCGCGCACAGCAAGGTGGCAATGTGTAGACCGTCGGAGTCCGCATCCGCCAGGATACAGATTTTGCCGTAACGCAGCTGGCTCAGATCTTCGCTGTCCGGATCAATACCGATTGCCACAGAAATATCGTGCACTTCCTGCGAGGCCAGAACTTCATCGGATGAGACCTCCCAGGTATTGAGGATCTTACCTTTGAGCGGCATGATCGCCTGATATTCCCGATCGCGCGCCTGTTTGGCAGAACCGCCCGCTGAATCCCCTTCCACCAGGAAGAGTTCGGTCATGTTCAGATCCTGTGATGTACAGTCAGCCAGTTTGCCCGGCAGCGCAGGGCCGCTGGTCAGTTTCTTACGCACCACTTTTTTCGCTGCACGCAGACGACGCTGGGCACTGGAAATGCACAGTTCCGCCAGTTGTTCTGCGGCCTGAACGTTCTGGTTCAGCCACAGACTGAAGGCATCTTTCACCACGCCGGAAACAAAGGCCGCACACTGACGCGAGGACAGGCGTTCTTTGGTCTGACCGGCGAACTGCGGATCCTGCATTTTTACTGACAGCACATAGGCACAGCGTTCCCAGATATCTTCCGCAGACAGCTTCACGCCGCGCGGCAGAATATTGCGAAATTCGCAGAACTCGCGCATGGCCTCAAGCAGCCCCTGACGCAGACCGTTAACATGCGTACCGCCCTGCATGGTCGGGATCAGGTTGACGTAGCTTTCAGTCAGCAATTCGCCGCCTTCCGGCAGCCACAACAGTGCCCAGTCAACCGCTTCGGTATCACCGGCAAAATTCCCGACAAAGGCTTTTTCTGGCAGCGTAATCAGGCCATTGACTGCTTCCATCAGGTAATCGGTCAGACCGTCTTCATAACACCAGCGTTGTTCGGTGTTATTCACTTTGTCTTTAAACAGGATTTCTACGCCAGGACACAGTACGGCTTTGGCTTTCAGCAAGTGGCTGAGGCGGCTGACCGAAAAACGCGGACTGTCGAAGAAACTGCCATCAGGCCAGAAATGAACGCTGGTACCGGTGTTGCGCTTACCGCAGGTGCCGGTAACGTGCAGGTCCTGCACTTTATCGCCATTTTCAAATGCCATTTCATACACTTCGCCGCCGCGTTTTACCGCCACTTCAACGCGTTTGGATAAGGCGTTAACCACTGAAATCCCTACGCCATGCAGGCCGCCGGAAAACTGGTAATTTTTGTTGGAGAATTTACCGCCCGCGTGCAGACGGCAGAAGATCAGTTCGACCGCCGGAACACCTTCTTCGGCGTGGATATCCACCGGCATGCCGCGACCGTCATCAATGACTTCGAGAGACTGATCTTCGTGAAGGATGACTTCAATGCGTTTGGCGTGGCCTGCTAATGCTTCATCCACGCTGTTATCAATCACTTCCTGACCGAGATGATTTGGCCGGGTCGTATCGGTGTACATGCCCGGACGGCGGCGCACCGGTTCGAGTCCGCTGAGGACCTCTATGGAATCCGCGTTATAAGTTGATTGGCTCATCGTTGATTATTCGTGGCTCATAGGTTTGTGGGCTAACGATACAGTATGTGGGCGGGTGGAAGCACTGGCAGCAAGCAGAGGCTATAAATCCGGGGTAAAAGTCACCCTGACGATGTTAGTCTGCGGCCAGTTCCAGGAAATCTACAATCGGCGAAAAATAACGTTCAAAGCCGACAAATGCGTGATTCCCCCCGGGTTCGACCGTCTGGCGACAGGTGGTGTAGTACGCCACAGCCTGACGGTAATCGAGAATTTCATCGCCCGTTTGCTGCAGCAACCAGAGTAAATCCGGTGACTCCAGCGGTTCGACCTGCATGACTTTCAGATCATAAACGTGGCGTGACTCTAACACATATTGCTGGCCGGTGTAGGGGTTCTCGTTTTGTCCGAGGAAGTCGATCAGCAGCTCATACGGCTTCACCGCCGGGTTCACCACCACGGCCGGCACGGCAAAACATTGCGACAGCCACGTGGCGTAATACCCCCCCAGCGAGGAGCCAACAATACCCAGTTTTTTACCCGCATTGCTAATGACCAGACTCTCAAGTTCTTCCGCGGCGTCAGCCGGATAAGGCGGTAATTGCGGGATAATCATATCGATATGGGGATGATTAACCGCCAGCCAGTTTTTTAATGACGTGGCTTTCGCTGAGTGCGGAGAACTGTTGAATCCGTGCAGGTAAAGTAAGGTGTTCATTCGTAGCCGTCCGACTCCGTGTCAGGATGAAACTCGCTGGTTTCCAGACGGAAGACTTCAGTCTCTACACGGCCGTCCGGATATAAATCAAGGTAACGCCAGCCCGGTGCAACCGTATCAATCGTGAAATTGGTGCAATGCGGTTTAAACTGTACGCAGGTTGACGGCGTCGCATAAAGACGGCGTCCGTACCAGTCAAGATCAAGCTCCTGATGAATATGTCCGCACAACAGCGTATTCACTTTCGGGTAATTCACCAGGGTATTCGCCAGCATATGCGCATTGCGCAGGCTGTGCTGATCAAGCCAGGTGCAGCCTGAAGGCAGCGGATGATGGTGTAACATCAACAAAGTAAAACGATCAGGGTACGCGTTCAGACAGCGTTCCATCCATTCCAGCTGATATTCGCTCAGCTCGCCGTGCGGCACACCGAATACCTGTGTATCCAGCAGGATAATTTGCCAATGTTCACCAAGCAGAACGTGTTTCGAAGGGTTGATCCCCGCATCCTGCAAGGCATTGACCATCGCAGGCTGGAAATCATGATTGCCCGGCAGCCAGACGCAGGGCGCGGTCAGCTCGCCGATACCGCGGGCAAACTGATGGTAGGCTTCCACCGACTGATCCTGTGCCAGGTCCCCTGTTGCCGCGATAATATCGACTTCACGCTGCTGCGCTTTGATGGCGTCCAGCACTGCGCGATAGCTGTTAAACGTATTCACGCCTAACAACGTTTCATCTTCACCGGCAAAAAGATGGGTATCAGTAATCTGTAGAATCCTGACTTTGGCCCCATTCACCAAAGGCAGTGTAAACAGGCTTTCCAAATCGTTTCCTTTGTTGTTGAAGTCTGTCTAACAAACCGGAATTGCCATCGCTCCGTGCGCAAGGCAATAACGCAGCCAATCCGCAAGGAACTGGTTAATTTGATGCTTTTCATCACGCTGATGCAACTTTTTATTCGGATAATCATAACGTGCTTTGAAGCGAAAGATCTGCTGACTCGCACACACTTCGGCCACCATCGCATCATGATACAGGCGAACGGTGAGCGAAGGCAGGCTCCAGTAACTCACGGCCGGCGCAGTCTGTTTGATTTCTATCAGGGATGTATAACGTGTTGATTCGAGGATCGTCAGGCAATACGTTGCGCTACTCACCTGATATGTCACCGTTTCACCAGGTTCATCGGTGCGTGGCATCAAACGGCGCAATTGTGCAAAATTTGTTTCACACAATCTCATCATTTCAGGGAAGTCAGGGGTATAGCGCTTAATCATTAGTTAGCCCACTCTTTTTTCAGGGATTCATGGTGCAGCTGCAGCCATTGCAGGGCAATCACTGACGCCGCATTGTCTATCGCTCCTTCTTCCACCCACCGGTAAGCCTGCTCACGGCTGACCACATGTACCCGGATGTCTTCATTTTCTGCTTCCAGACCGTGAATTCCTTCTGCCGTCGTGGCATCAACTTCACCGACCATAATGGAAAGACGCTCGCTGGTTCCGCCCGGACTTGCCAGGTAATTCACAGCCGGTTTGCAGCGTTTCACCACAATGTTCGCTTCCTCGAGTGCTTCGCGGCGGGCAACATCTTCCACTGTCTCGCCCTCTTCAATGATACCGGCGACCATCTCCAGAAGCCAAGGAGTATCACTGGAATCCAAAGCAGGGATGCGGATCTGTTCTATCAGCACCACTTCATCCCTTTTCGCATCATAAGGTAAGAGTACCGCAGCGTGGCCGCGCTCAAAAACTTCACGGACGACTTCTGCGCTCATTTCTCCATTAAACAGCCGATGGCGAAACCGATATGCAATAATAGAAAAAAAACCTTTATATCGTGTCTCGCGTGCAATAATTTCTACATCATCTTTGCCGAAAGTAACCGGTGACCGTTTAAATGAAGACATGGAATGTTTCCTTATCCCTCACAGAGGTAATTTATTGCCCTTTGAGGTCAGTTTGATGAAAATGCGTTAATAATAATCAAGGTTGTTTGTGATAGATTTAGGCTCATTCACTCGGGAAGGCACGTTAAGCCAACCGCCCCGCTAGCCTGACTCTGCTAGAATCCGCGTCTATGGGTTAATTTGACTGCGCCACCATACATAACAACATTGCTGCACAACAAGGAATGCAAATGAAGAAACTGCTCCCCCTTCTCATCGGACTCAGCCTGGGCGGCTTCAGTACGATAAGCCAGGCCGAAAACCTGATGCAGGTCTATCAGCAAGCCAGGACAAGTAACCCGGACCTGCGCAAATCTGCTGCTGACCGGGATGCTGCATTCGAAAAAATTAACGAAAGCCGCAGTCCTTTATTACCGCAACTCGGATTGGGTGCGGATTACAATTACACCAATGGGTACCGTGATGCGAATGGCGTTAACAGCGACGTTGGCAGTGCCAGCCTGCAATTAACGCAGACCATCTTTGATATGTCAAAATGGCGCGCCCTGACACTGCAGGAAAAAACTGCCGGTATTCAGGATGTGTCTTACCAGACGGATCAACAATCTTTGATCCTCAATACTGCAACGGCTTATTTCAACGTATTGAGTGCAATCGATTCACTCTCGTATACCGAAGCACAGAAACAGGCTATTTACCGTCAGTTAGATCAAACCACTCAGCGCTTTAACGTGGGGCTGGTTGCGATTACCGACGTGCAGAACGCCCGTTCACAATACGACACCGTACTGGCTAACGAAGTGACTGCGCGTAATAACCTGGATAATGCGCTGGAGTCCCTGCGTCAGGTTACCGGTATGTATTACCCGCAACTGTCTTCGCTGAATGTTGATAACTTCAACACCACGCGCCCGCAACCGGTCGCCACGCTGTTGAAAGAAGCAGAAAGCCGTAACCTGAGCTTGCTGTCTGCCCGTCTGTCACAGGATCTGGCACGTGAGCAAATTCGTTATGCGGAAACCGGCCATATGCCTACGGTTGATCTGACTGCCTCAACCGGTATCAGCAATACCAAATATCACGGCGACAAAACGGGTGGTTCTTCCAGTTATCAGGACGCCGATGCTGGTCAGAACAAGATTGGGCTGAGCTTCTCCCTGCCATTGTACAGTGGCGGTTCAGTCACCTCTCAGGTGAAACAGGCACAGTACAGTTTTGTCGGGGCCAGCGAGCAGCTTGAAAGCGCGCACCGCAGCGTCGTGCAGACCGTTCGTTCTTCTTTCAATAACATCTCTGCCTCGATCAGTAGCATCAACGCGTATAAACAAGCCGTTGTTTCTGCTCAGAGTTCTTTAGATGCGATGGAAGCCGGTTATCAGGTCGGTACCCGTACTATTGTGGATGTTCTGGATGCCACCACCACGCTGTATAACGCCAAACAGCAACTTTCCAGTGCGCGTTATACGTACCTGATTAATCAGCTGAACATCAAATCAGCACTGGGTACACTGAACGAAAGCGATCTGCTGGCACTCAACGGTGCCCTGGGTAAACCCATCCCAACCGCACCGGATCAGGTGGCACCAGAAACACCTGATCAGGATGCTGCGGCAGACGGTTACGGCAAAAGCACCCCGGCAGCTGCGCCTCGTGCTCAGAAAGCCAGCGCAACAACAGCAACCGCAACACCGAAGAAAAGTGGCAATCCTTTCCAGAATTGATTCTGAAAAGTCCCCCGCATTTCCATCAAGGCAGCCTGAAAAGGCTGCTTTTTTTTGCCTGCGTCACGCCGCTCTGTAAAGTCTCGTAACAATTGCCTGTCGCTGCTTTAACAATCACCCGCTTTCCCCTATTCTTAGACCCTACTGGGAAAGGGCAAAAAAGCCCTAAACATGGGATAAGAACGATGAAACGGACACAACACGTTAACCTGGCTACCTTCCGTAAATCATGGCGTAGCTCTAGAATTACTCCTGTCGCCCTGGCGATAAGCGCAGTCTTTATGCTTGCCGGCTGCGAGAAAACCGACGAAACCGTTTCGCTGTATCAGAATGCGGATGACTGCTCGAAAGCCAACCCTTCCGGCAGTGCGCAATGTGTTGCAGCGTATGATGCAGCGAAAAAGGAAGCGGCAAAAACCGCACCTAAATATGCCAGCCGAGAAGACTGTATCGCTGAATTTGGCGAAGGCCAGTGTACTCAGGCTCCGGCACAGTCAGGCGTCGCCACGGCCGAAAACCAGAGCAGCGGCGGCAGCATGTGGATGCCGCTGATGGCAGGTTACATGATGGGCCGGATGATGAGCGGTGGCGGTTACGCGCAACAGCCATTGTTCAGCTCAAAAAACCCGGCCAGCCCGGCTAACGGTAAGTTCGTGGATGCGACCGGTAAAAACTACGGCCCCGCAACAGCGGGCGGTCGTACCATGAACGTTCCGAGAACAGCGATGGCGCCGAAACCTGCCGTGACCAACACCATCACCCGTGGCGGTTTTGGCGACAGTGTGGCAAAACAAACCTCAATGCAGCGCAGCTCCTCTGCGGCGCCACGCAGCCCTGGCCGCAGCATGGGTGGCTAAGAGATACCGATGAAACGTTTAGCCATTAATGAGCGCCCGGACTGGCGCGAAAAAGCCACGGAGTTTGGCTTCAACTTCCACACCATGTATGGCGAACCGTACTGGTGTGAAGATGCTTATTACCAGTTCACGCTGGCGCAGATTGAAGAGATCGAAGAGGCGACGGCGGACATTCATCAGATGTGCCTGAAGGTCGTTGAGCGCGTAGTGAATGACGACAAACTGATGGCGAAATTCCAGATCCCGAAACACGTCTGGGAATTTGTCCGCAGTTCATGGCGCACGCAACAGCCTTCCCTGTATTCACGTCTGGATCTGGCTTACGACGGCGTCAATCCGCCGAAGCTGCTGGAAAATAACGCCGATACGCCGACCTCTTTGTATGAAGCGGCCTTCTTCCAGTGGCTATGGCTTGAAGATCAAATTGCGGCAGGCAATTTGTCGCAGGATGCTGATCAGTACAACAGTCTGCAGGAAAAGCTGATCGAACGTTTTGCCGGGCTTAAAAACCAGCATGGTTTCTCGTTGCTGCACATCGCCTGCTGTCAGGACACCGAAGAAGATCGCGGCACCGTGCAATATTTGCAGGACTGCGCGCTGGAAGCGGAACTGGCCAGCGAATTCCTGTTTATCGAGGAAATCGGTCTGGGGGAACGCGGGCAATTCACCGACACGCAGGATCAGGTGATTTCTAACCTGTTTAAACTGTATCCGTGGGAATTCATGTTCCGCGAAGTCTTCGCGACCAAGCTGGAAGATGCCGGTGTACGCTGGCTGGAACCGGCCTGGAAAGCCATTGTGTCGAATAAAGCTTTGCTGCCGTTGTTATGGGAAATGTTCCCGGATCACCCGAATCTGTTACCGGCTTATTTTGCCGAAGATCAGCATCCGGAACTGGATCACTACGTGGTGAAGCCGCTGTTTTCCCGCGAAGGCGCGAACATTAAAGTCATCGAGAAAGGCCAGGAAGTCGCCCGTGTGGATGGCCCGTACGGTGCTGAAGGCATGATCGTGCAACAGTTCCATCCGCTGCCAGTGTTTGAAGGCAGTTACACCCTGATCGGCAGCTGGCTGGTCAATGATCAACCCTGCGGGATCGGCATCCGTGAAGATAAAGCGCTGATCACCCAGGATCTGTCACGTTTTTATCCGCACACGATTGTCGGATGAAAAACCAGAAAAGGATAATGAAGAAATTCATTATCCTTTTTATTTCGGGCTGACAGTGGTGCTATTAACCTAACTGCACCGAGAGCATCGAAAGCGATCCCATCACGATCCCGTCCGTTGGCTGCGTGATCGGCTCAATACCATTCCACGCGCCTAAAACATACAGCAATGGCAGATAGTGATCCGGAGACGGATTCGATAATGCGCCGCCTTCATGCTCCATAAACTGCACCAGAGGATGATCTTTCGCCTCACCCTTCCAGCGCAGATTGTCTTTCACATAAGTCTCAAAAGACGTCGCCCACGGATAAGCTTCAGTATCGCCGCCCCATTTCACCATCCGCAGGTTATGCACCACATTACCGCTGGCAACAATCATCACGCCTTCGTCACGCAGCGCCGCCAGCTTCTTACCCAGTTCATAGTGGTATTCCGGCGGCTGTGTACCATCAATACTCAGCTGGATCACCGGAATATCCGCGTCAGGATACATCTTGATCAGCACACCCCAGGTACCATGGTCGAAACCCCACTCGCGGGTATCTGAAATCACATTTACCGGGCTAAGTAATTCCTGAACCCGCTTTGCCAGCACCGGTGAACCGGGTGCCGGATAACGCTTATCAAACAGCGCCTGCGGGAAGCCGCCAAAATCATGAATCGTGCGCGGGTTTTCCATCGCCGTAACCGCAGTACCACGGGTGAACCAGTGAGCTGATACGGCCAGGATCGCCTTTGGCCGCGGTAATGTTTCACCCAGCGTATGCCAGGCACGGGTATAAATATTGTCTTCCAGCACGTTCATCGGACTGCCGTGGCCTAAGAAGAGTGCGGGCATACGTTGAGTCGTCATCATGAATTCCTTACCCAAAATAAAAGAGAGCGGGCCGGTGAGTGACCTGCCGCGTAATAACACTACGTTACTCTTTTTGATGGCCGGTGACAGCCGGGTAACCGTGAAGGAGATGTTCAATAAATTTGATGAGTCAAATCAAAAGAAAGCGGGAGGATGGTGTTCTTCAAAGCACAATTTTGGCAATAATTCACAATAAAAAGCAAAAAGGCCGCACAGGCGGCCTTTTCTGTTACGCATAACCCGTCGCTTAGCTTGCCTGACGGGTCTGCGCCTGGCGATAGGCCACCAGATCGGCGATGGTCACTACCGGCATATTATGCTGACGGGCAAACACCACCACTTCCGGCGCGTGCGCCATAGTGCCGTCATCATTAGTGAGTTCACACAGCACGCCGAAAGGCTTCAGACCCGCCAGCGTTGCCAGATCTACCGACGCTTCAGTGTGACCGCCACGGGTCAGCACCCCACCGGCCTGCGCACGCAGCGGGAAAATATGCCCCGGGCGATTCAGATCAGAAGGTTTCGCGCCGTCTTTGATTGCCGCACGGATAGTCGTAATACGGTCGGCCGCAGAAACGCCAGTAGTTACCCCTTCAGCCGCTTCAATAGTCACGGTAAATGGCGTCTGGAACGGGCTGGAGTTGTTCTCAACCATCATTGGCAAATCCAGCCGTTTACGGCTGTCTTCGTTCATGGTCAGGCACACGATGCCGCTGCCGTGACGAATGGTCAGCGCCATTTGCTCAACGGTCATATTTTCAGCTGCAAAAATTAAATCGCCTTCGTTTTCACGATCTTCGTCATCCAGTACCAATACACCTACGCCATTACGCATGGCGTCAATAGCACGCTCAACACGTTCAGCTGATGTACCGAATTCGGAAAGTAGGGTCTGATTCATGGTAAAAATAACCTCATGTTCTGTATGTGGATTACCAGAATCAGGGCGTCTTGAGGAGGCTAGCTGCAGCAGCCATCAGGCGTGCTACAGTTATAAAAAATAACGCAGCGGGCATGTTTGCCCGGCTTGAATCGTTACTCTCTCCCATCCGGACTTTAACCGTCGGCCCCGGAATTACACCGGATCTGCTGACCTCTAATCCCGAAGGATTGAGCGCTCGCGGGCTTCCACATGGAAGGGATTATAACGCTTCCGATATTCCGTGGTTTACCGCCGGTGGGGACTTTCACCCCGCCCTGAGAATAAGCAAAACAACTATAGCGCCAATAAATCAACAGGGCAATCCTGCGGTTTGGCCAATTAGTGCCCCTGAAGGTTTATAGAAACGGCCTCAGCGATTACACTATGGAAAAGCACCTCCTTCTAGAAAAGGAAATAACATGATTGACCCGAAAAAAATTGAACAAATTGCCCGCCAGGTTCACGAATCAATGCCTAAAGGGATCCGTGAGTTTGGTGAGGATGCCGAGAAGAAAATCCGTCAGGTATTGCAGGCGCAGTTCAGCCGCATGGATTTAGTCAATCGCGAAGAGTTTGACGTTCAGACCCAGGTTTTACTGCGTACGCGTGAAAAACTGGCCGCGCTGGAACAACGCCTGTCCGTGCTGGAAGGCAAACAGGCAGAAGCGGAAAAACCGCAAGATCCGGCCTGATTATTACGAGTTGTGTAAACAGAAAGGGCCTGCCTGGCAGGCTCTTTCATTATGTAAAATCGGGTTTATTGTATGCGGAATACTGTTTTAGCACGGGGTAATAACAGCCACAATCCTGCAAACACCACGACCGCGTACAGTGCTTTCCAGCCGACCATAGCCAGCAATCCGCAGCACAATACAGCACCCAGCATCGCCATCCATTTTGAGCGCCCTTTCAGAATCCGGGTACCCGACAGCATGCATAACAGATAAATCAGGATGAAAATCCCGTTAGCGTAAGTGATCAGCGCGCCCAGCGGTAGATGCAACCAGTAAATCAGTAATGTAAACAACACGCAGCAACCCACCACCAGATTCAGCGCGGCAACCGGCACCTGCTGAGCGGAAAGCTGTGCCAGTGCACTTTGCGGTTTAACCTGCGCCTGCGACCATACCAGCCGGGAAAAACTCTGGGTATAAATATTCACGCTGGCAAAACATGCCAGGTAGCCAATGATGCAGGCGATCCACAGTGCTTTTTGCCCGAATAATTGTACGACAATACCCGGTAACGAGGCCCCGGCTTCCCGCCCTTCTCCCCAGGCATGAAATTTCAGCACCGCCACCGTACATCCCCAGTAAACCGCGCCCGCCAGCAGCATGCCGATCAATAATGCGCGCGGGAAGTCCCGTTGCGGATGACGAAATTCGGTCGCCAGATGCGCAAAAGCCTCCAGCCCGACGAAACACCAGAACATCACCGCCAGCGCATCAAACAGATTTGATGGAGAAATGTCATGCACCGCAGGCAGCGGGATTTCAGACAGAGAAATATTCCCTTTCCACCAGATCGCCGCCACCAGTGCGATCACCAGCAATGCGATTACCGTCTGGATATTGGCACTTGATCCGGCACTGCGTGTGCCGAGGAACCAGATGAAAAAAAGCGTACCAAGCTGCACCAGCAACAGATTTGTGCTGCTCCAGCCAAAGGCTGCCTGCCAGAAACCGGCAGCAATATGCAGCGCGGCGGGCAACCCGACCGGGATAACTGACAGGAATAACCAACCGGTAACCCGTGCCATATGTGGTCCGAAAGCTTTGCCGACAAAATGCGCCGCGCCGCCCGCGCTGGGGAAATGCCGGCCAAGCGCGGCAAATCCGATGGCTATCGGAAACACTAACAGGATGAGCACCGGCCATGCCCACAGGCTGTCATTTTGCGCCAGCTCTGCCGCCAGTGCAGGCACCGCAAAAACCCCGGTTCCGAGTAATGAGGTCGAAAGCAGCCCGACGCCCTGCGCCAGGCTCAGTTCCTGTTTTAATCCGCTCACAACAGAGTCACTTCCGTTTCATCGTTGATAGAAAAATCAAAAAGAAAAGGGCTTATCAGATAAGCCCTTCGTTGCAAATAACCTGATCCAGACAGAGGAAATCAGTCCTGCGATTTAATTTGATTGATGATTTTGGTGGTAGAAAGACCATCTTCAAAATTCAGTACGCGCACTTCGCCGCCGTTCGCCCAGACCTCCTGACTCCCGGCAATTTGCTCAGGCTTGTAGTCGCCACCTTTGACCAGCAGATCTGGCAAGATCCCGGCGATCAAACGCTGCGGAGTGTCTTCTTCGAAAGACACCACCCAGTCGACAGCGCCCAGCGCGCCCAGCACGATCATACGGTTTTGCAGCGCATTCACCGGACGGGTTTCGCCTTTCAGGCGTTTGGTCGAAGCATCACTGTTCACCGCGACGATCAGACGGTCACCCAGTTTGCGGGCGTTCGCCAGATAAGAAACGTGTCCGGCATGCAGAATGTCGAAGATGCCATTGGTCATCACGACTTTCTCACCGCGCTGACGCGCCATCGCCACGGCAGCTTTTAGTTGTTCTTCGTTCATTATGCCAAAACCAACGTCTGAACGTCCGCCGATAGCATTTTCCAGTTCAACCGGAGAAACGGTTGAGGTACCGAGTTTACCCACGACCACACCGGCGGCGGCGTTCGCCAGGAAGCAGGATTCTTCCAGCGTATTGCCTGCGGCCAGTGCAGCAGCGAGCGTGCCGATCACCGTGTCACCGGCACCGGTCACGTCATACACTTCCTGCGCCTGCGTTGGCATGTGGAATGGCGCTTTGCCGGGCTGCAATAAGGTCATCCCGTGCTCAGAGCGGGTGACCAGCAGCGCGGAAAGTTCGAAATCAGCGATCAGCTGCATACCACGGCTAACAATTTCACCTTCGTTTTTGCAATGACCGACAACAGCTTCGAATTCGGATAAATTTGGCGTCAGTAACGTTGCACCACGGTAACGTTCGAAATCCGATCCTTTAGGATCAACCAGCACAGGCACACCCGCTTTTCTCGCCAGTTGGATCATTTTCTGCACTTCAGTCAGGGCACCTTTGGCGTAGTCTGACAGCACCAGTGCGCCACTTTGCGGTAAAGCCTGTTCTATTTTGGTCAGCATCGGCTCGAGATCAACGCCTTCAAAACCTTCCTCAAAGTCGAGGCGGATCAGTTGCTGGTTACGGGACAAAATTCGCAGTTTGGTGATGGTAGGATGTGTGGATAGTGCGACGAAATCGCAGTTAACTTTCACTTCTGCCAGACGCTCACTGAGGGCACGCGCAGCGTCGTCTACGCCGGTCAGGCCGATCAGACAGGAAGAGGCGCCCAGAGATGAAATGTTCATCGCCACGTTAGCTGCACCGCCAGGCCGCTCTTCAATGGTACTGACCTTCACCACCGGCACCGGAGCTTCCGGAGAAATACGATTGGTCGGGCCATACCAGTAACGGTCTAACATTACGTCACCGACAACCAGCACACCTGCGCGGTGAAAATCAGGCAAAGTCACTTTCATCCCAAGACTCCAAAACAGATAAATCAAATCGGGTAAATACAATGCGCCGGATAATATCACAAGCGCCTGTTAGCCGAATAAAAACCCTCAGCCGAGCCACTTTGCCCAGCTGGCACGGATCTGCGCGCGCTCAGTAGCAAAGCTGTCCGCGGCCACTTTCCCGCTGTGTTCCTGCAACGCCAGATGATGAATTTCATCGCGCAGCGTCACATAAGCCTGCGTCAGATGGCGCGCTTCCTCTTCCGGCATGATGTCATATCGTGCCATCAGTTCAAAAATCCGCACGTTATCAGACCAGCGCGTCAGCTTCAGCTCATCATGCGCGAAACGCAGAACCAGGTATTGTGCAATGAATTCAATATCCGTGATGCCACCCGGATCGGCTTTCAGATCAAACTCGTGGGCTTTTTTACTCCCCAGATGGGCATACATTTTCTCGCGCATTTCACGGACCTCCTTACGCAGGCCGTCGCCATCGCGCTGGCGGCAAAGAATGTCGCGACGCGTGGCGTTAAATTGCTGTGTCAGTTGCGGATCCCCGTAAACCACGCGTGCGCGAACCAGCGCCTGATGCTCCCACGTCCAGGCTTCATTGGCCTGATAATCTGCAAACGCTTCAATGGTACTGACCAGCATGCCGGATGCGCCGGAAGGTCGCAGACGCGGATCAACCTCGTAAAGAATGCCTGACGATGTCCGGGTGCTGAATAAGTGCATAATGCGCTGCGCCAGCCGAAGATAAAACTGACGTCCGTCGATGCTGCGTTCGCCGTCCGTCATCACCTCCGGCGCGCAATCGAGCAGGAAGACCAGATCCAGATCTGAGCTATAACCCAGCTCCCAGCCACCGAGTTTCCCGTAACCGACCACGGCAAAACCGCGCCCCTCACGGTGCTGAAGATGCGCGGGCTGCCCGTATTTTACGACCATTTGTTCCCACGCATGCTGCACCACGACATCGAGAATGGCCTCCGCAAGGTAGGTTAAATGGTCACTGACTTTCATCACCGGCAATGCCCCGGAAATATCCCCGGCTGCGATACGCAAATGCTGGGCCTGTTTGAACTGGCGCACGGCTTCAAGCTGCTGTTCTTCGTCTTCTGTTGGCACCCGCATCAGATACTGACGCAGTTCGTCGCGGTAAGCGCCCGGCTCAATCGGCTGGTAAAGCGTGCGCGGGTCGAGCAGTTCATCGAGCAATAAAGGATGACGTGCAAGTTGTGTCGCGACCATCGGCGAGGCGGCACACAGACGGATTAACTGTTTGAGCGCACCGGGATACTCCACCAGCAACTCGATATATGTCGTGCGCGTGACGATATTAAGCAGTAACTGCATCAGCCGCTGTAACGTGACATCGGCATTTTTATAGGTACAGACCTGCGCCAGTAAACGCGGCATCAGCAAATCCAGTTGATCACGCCCGCGTGGCCCGATCGTACGTTTATCCACGTCACGGCGAAAATCAGCAATCTGATGCAAAACATGCCGTTGCCCGTTTTCGTCAAGTTGCGGTACCAGCGGAGCCAGCTCGTCAGGCTCCAGTGCATCAATCCATAAGCTGCTGAAATGGGCGAGTTGCACATCGTCTTCGGCATCTGGCGTATCATCGCCTATCAGCTCATTAAACACCGAGCGCACAGCCTGCATGTGAGCATTCACGGCATCCAGAAGCTGTGGCCAGCCGGCGTAATCCATCCCCCACGCCAGACGCGCCTGATTCAGTTCATCCGACGGCAAGGTCTGAGTTTGCTCGTCCGCTATCGCCTGCAATAAGTTTTCCAGGCGGCGCAGAAACAGATAACTGTTACGCAACTGCAACACCTGTTCTACCGGCAGCAGGCCCAGATTTTCCAGCGCCTGGAGCGTGGGCAGCAACGCACGTTGCTGCAATGCCGGTTCACGCCCGCCACGGATCAGCTGGAATACCTGCACAATAAATTCAATCTCACGGATACCGCCCGCACCGAGTTTAATGTTGTCTTTCAGACCACGGCGGCGTACTTCGCGGGCGATCATGCCTTTCATGTTGCGCAGGGACTGGATCACACTGAAATCGATATAGCGGCGGAAAACAAAAGGCATCAGCATTTTTCGCAGTTCCTGACTGCTGATATCCTCCGCACCACCCATCAGACGCGCTTTCACCATCGCGTAGCGCTCCCAGTCGCGCCCCTGCTCCTGGTAATAATCTTCCAGTGCGGGAAAGCTCATCACCAGCGGGCCGCTGTCGCCGAACGGGCGCAAACGCATATCCACGCGATAGACAAAACCATCGATAGTCGGCTGATCCAGTGCCTTGATCAGACGCTGACCAAGGCGGGTGAAAAACTGCGCGTTATCCAGCTCACGGCGTCCGCCGCGGGTCTGGCCATTTTCCGGATAAGCAAAAATCAGGTCGATATCCGAAGAGAAATTAAGTTCACCTCCGCCCAGTTTCCCCATCCCGAGGATCAGCATACGTTGCGCTTCTCCTGCCGCATTGACCGGCGTACCGAACTCGCGGCAACAGGCTTCATATAGCCAGTCACGGGCACTGACAATCAGTAACTCTGCCAGTTCGCTCAGTTGGTGAAGCGTATCTTTCGCTTCACTGGTTTGTGCTGACTGCGACCATGCAATGCGGGTCAGAATACGCCGGCGAAACAGACGCAGCGCTTTCATTAAGCCGGCTTCATCGGTCACCTGTGTCAGCGATCCCTCCAGCCACTGGCGGTAAAGTTGCCACTCCTGCGCCTGCGGGGGATTTTGGTCAATTTCATGCCACCACTGCGGAAACGCCAGCAAACTGTCCGTCACGAATTCACTGCTGCTCAGAATGGCCAGTTGTTGATCATCGGGAAGGGGCAGGTTGTCAGGATGTTCACGCCAGCGTTCAAGCAAACTCTGCGCATGGCTTTGCAAAACAGAAGAAAGTGGCAACATGAAATCAGATTCCTTGCAAAAAAAAGCCCGGGCAGTTTGCCCAGGCTAGTCAGTCAGTTAACGAGGTTGTCCGTTTAACCAGAAAGCATCCATCATCACCGCGTGAGAACGGGCCGAATCCTCCCAGGCGTGTTGCTGCTGAACGATGGCCTGTTGCAGATCCACCCAGCCGGCAATATACGCATCGACGTCTTTTTCAGGGTAAGCACCGGCAAGCAAATGGAAGGTAATAATCTGACGTTTCAGGCGCGCCAGCTGATCGCGATAACCCTCTTCCGTCAGTGGCTGCGCAAAGGCTTCTTTCAGATCCGCTGCGGTACGACCGAGCATGATGTCAGCAAAACGTTTGAAGGAAGCGTCCAGTTTCTTCGCAGATTTATCATCAATAAACGGCGTCCAGCCTGAGGTTGCCAGCCAGGAAGTAAGCACTAACTTGCACTTCAGACAGGCAGTGCCATAACAAATTTCCTGCGCATCCGCCGATTTCTGTTCCAGTACCGGCACCAGATCAGTCAGCAATGTGCGCAGTTCTGCGGACGCTTTACGCGGCACCAGCCCGCCGAACAGTACCAGAATCTGACGCACGGTTTCCACCGCCTGCAATACGCTCAGACGTGCAGTTTTGTCGCCGCGAACCCACAGTTCTTCATGATATTGCCAGTGATCCAGCGCCAGTTCGAACATCGCAGACATAGCCTGTTCAACCGTGGCTTTCGGCTTCGCTTTAAACACCGGCAGCGGTTTAATGTCGCGCGCAGGATTGCCCTTCGCGAGGTGATAACCACGAGCCGCCTTGCTGAAACCGCCCTGACGTAAGCCGCCATGAGCACCGATTTCTGCCGCCAGTGCCAGTAAATCGGCGGTGTTACCCTTTTTCAGCTCAAGTTCGATTTCAGCCAGCGGTTCGGTGAGTTCGCCGGCGACCACCTCACCCTGATCTAACCCAAGTTCTATCTCGCTTTCGCCGTAAGTAATTACCCACTTCTCGCGAGTAAAATCCGTGCGGAACAGCGGAGCGAGTTCTTTCTGTAAAGCAGCGGGCTTGCAGCCTTCCGGCCAGATATCTTTCGGGAACGCGCTGAGTTTCAACACCGGCTTTTTCAGCTCAACGTTGTATTCCGGGCGCTGATGTAACCCACCCACCACTTTGCCACCGGTTTTGATGGTCATTTCATACTGATCGTCAAAACCACGTATGCGCAGACCCATGTCATGCGAACGTAAATAGTTTTCCGCAGTCTCAAAATAGATGTTGGTCAGTTTTGAAGGCGCGGTGTGCTCACTGTTAAAACCAGCGAGTTGCGAAGGTAATTCGGCGATTGCGGCCGGGGTGGCGATAAATTTTAATTCTATTTCTACGGTCATATGAGTCTTCACACCGATGCTTTGCTGCCAAAAGGGATTAACGCGTCGCTGCAATTCTATCATAAGCACAGCGCGCAAGCCGCATGTTGCGGGATTGTAAGATAGTTCTCATTCCGGTTTATACGTTGCGTCGTCACACTGTTGCCCTTACTATCGGTCTCCAACTTTTAGTACCTGTATGAGTGCAATGGCCGGACAGTGGCGGTTGCCAGAAGACGTATCCCGATAAAACGGATCCACACTTCACGTTCCCTAAATTCACAAAGAAACGATGAAATAATGCAGAAATTACGCCTAATTGGTTTCGCTTTGCTTGGTTTAAGCATGACATGGGGCGCTCACGCTGATGAGAAGCGCTATATCTCCGACGATTTGATCACCTATATCCACAGCGGTCCGGGTAATCAGTATCGTATCGTAGGCACTCTGAATGCCGGTGAAGAAGTCACCCTGCGCAGTGTCAACGAGAGCACAAAATACGGTGAGATCGTTGATTCGAAAGGCAAAACAGCCTGGATCCCACTTGATCAGTTAAGCAATGTGCCGAGCCTGCGTACCCGCGTTCCGGATCTGGAACAACAGGTGAAAACGCTGACCGACAAGCTGAACAACATTGATTCCAGCTGGAATCAGCGCACGGCCCAAATGCAGTCCAAAGTCTCGTCGAGTGACGGTATTATTGATGGTCTGAAGAAAGAAAATCAGGATCTGAAAAATCAGCTGATCGTTGCCAAAAAGAAAGTTGATGCCGTGAATGTCCAGCTCGATGACAAACAAAGAACCATTATTTTACAATGGTTTATGTATGGCGGTGGTGTCGCAGGTGTCGGTCTGGTGCTGGGGCTGGTATTGCCACATCTGGTTCCGCGTCGCAGGAAAAAAGATCGCTGGATGAGCTGAAGGCTCCCACGCAAGACTCGTGATCTCTTCTCATTGCTCAGGCACTCCGGTGCCTTTTCGTGTTTGTTTTTGTCAGGAAATCATCAGCCCGGGAAATCAACAACACAACTTTGCTATGATAAAGGCAGGGTTCCTTTTCTGTTTTCAGCGACATGATGCGTTGGAATAAGCTAATTTCAGGAGTTATCGCGTGGAGATTTACCTGGTCGGCGGCGCAGTCCGAGACAGTTTATTAAACCTGCCTGTGTCTGAACACGATTGGGTCGTGGTAGGCGCCACGCCTGAATACATGCTCGAAAAGGGTTATCAGCAGGTCGGTAAAGATTTCCCGGTTTTCCTGCATCCGGTGACTCATGATGAATATGCGCTGGCCCGTACTGAGCGAAAATCGGGCTCCGGTTATAACGGTTTCACCTGTTACGCCGCCCCCGATGTGACGCTGGAACAAGATTTAATGCGTCGGGATCTGACCATCAATGCCATCGCCAAAAGCAAAGACGGCGAACTTTTCGATCCATACCACGGCCAGCGTGATATAGAACAACGTCTGCTGCGCCACGTTTCCGATGCTTTCGGCGAGGATCCGCTGCGTGTTCTGCGAGTTGCCCGCTTTGCAGCACGCTTCGCGCATTTAGGTTTCACGGTCGCCCCGGAAACGCAGGCTCTGATGCAACAGATGGCGGAAAGCGGCGAGCTGGAAGCCCTGATATCTGAACGTGTATGGAAAGAAACAGAAAAAGCATTACAAACGCAGGACCCGCAGGTCTTTTTCCAGGTGCTGCGTGACTGTGGTGCCCTGAAAGTTCTGTTCCCTGAAATTGATGCATTATTTGGCGTGCCTGCGCCGGAGAAATGGCACCCGGAAATTGATACCGGCATCCATACGCTGATGACACTGAAAATCGCCAGTACCCTGACACCTGACGTTGATGTGCGTTTTTCAGCACTTTGCCATGATTTGGGTAAGGCCCTGACGCCGCCGCAATTCTGGCCTGCTCATCACGGACATGGCCCGGCAGGCGTAAAACTGGTGGAAAAACTCTGCCAGCGGCTGAAAGTGCCGACACACATTCGTGATTTAGCGAAACTGGTCGCGGAGTTTCATGATTTGATTCATACCGTGAATAAACTGCGTCCGGAAACCCTGTTAAAACTGTTCGATACCATTGATGTCTGGCGCAAACCTCAGCGGCTTGAGCAGATGATTATGACCAGTGAAGCCGACGCACGCGGACGGACGACCTTTGAAAATAATCCGTATCCGCAAGGCGATTACCTGCGAGAAGCCTTTAACGTTGCCCGCAGCGTGACAAATAAAGATGTGCTGGATGCCGGTTTCCAGGGTATGGCTATCCGCGATGAACTGAAGAAACGCCGTACTCAGGCGCTGGCCGACTGGAAACAAACCCAGGATGCGGCGAGCTAAACGCTGACTTTTTTCATAAGAAAAGCCCCGCCGGTTATTCACCGTGCGGGGCTTTTTATGGCCTCAGGGCAAGCAAAAATCAGGCAATGAAGACAAAATACACGGCAATTGCCACGAAGAAACGGTAAATCGCAAACGGGATAAACGAAATACGTTTAATCACCGCCAGGAAGGTTTTAATCGCGATCAGAGCAACAATGAATGCAGAGACAAACCCTGTGACAAACATCGGTAAATCTGACATGTTCAGGAAGCTGTAGCTCTTGTACAAATCCAGAGCCGTCGCCCCCATCATCATCGGCACCGCCAGCAGGAAAGAGAACTCAGACGCCGCAAAACGGCTAATTCCCATTAACATCCCGCCACTGATGGTCGCCCCTGAACGGGAGAACCCCGGCCAGAGCGCCAGACACTGGAAAACACCGATCATAAATGCCTGGACGTAGGTGATGTCATCCACGCCCTCGGCACGCGGTTTTTTGGGTTTCAGCAATTCAGCAGCAATCAGCAAGATACCGCCGACAACCAGCGAGTACATGACATATTTTGGCTCAAACAACGTTTTGATTTGAGAGTGCAAAAGCAGCCCCACAACCGTTGCCGGAACCATTCCCAATATAATATGTAATAAATTCAAACGGCGAAAACCGGTGCCTTCGTGAACAGGAGGTTTACCGAAATGCAAACCTAACATGCTGAACAAACGACGCCAGAACATCACAACCACAGCCAAAATTGAACCTAACTGAATAACGACTTCAAATGATTTTGAGGTATCCCCGGTAAAGCCAAGAAGATTCCCGACAATAATCAAATGACCGGTAGAAGAGACAGGCAAAAACTCCGTGAGCCCTTCAACCACCCCCAAAATAGCCGCAACAAGCAAAGAATGACTTTCGACGATCATTATCGCACCCTACCCTTTAAAAGATCCGCTATGGGAAATATGCTTACAAAACAGACAATAAAAAAGCGGCATCATGCTGAGCCGCTTCATTAAAGAAACCCCGGCAACCCGGACTTTCCTTTTAACGCTTCTTTATGACATTAAATAGACAAGCGTTTTTTAAATTTTATCCATGACAGGATTTAAAAACGCTTTCCGCGCTCAATAATCACACCGACATTGGCCGCCTGAGCAACGGCACCCGGCTTGCTGAGCTTAATCCGAACCCACGGGGAATGAAACCGGCTCAGCAGCAATGTCGCAACTTCTTCCGCTACGCGCTCAACCAGCGCGAAATTTTGTGAAGAAACATGCTCGATCACTGCGTCACTGACATCAGCATAGCTTAAACAATCATTCACATCGTCACTGGCGGCGGACTTTTGGTTATCCCAGGCCATTTCGATATCGAAGACCAGTTTCTGTTTAATGGTCTGTTCCCATTCGTAAGCGCCAATAGTAGTGATTACATTTAGTTGCTCAATAAATACGATATCCATCACGCGATTCTCTGTTTTTGGCCCAGCCGGATACCACTTCCAGCAGAAAATGCGTATTATCCATGGATGTTGCGATTAAAACGACCCTTATTAGACGGAACGGCTTTATGAGTGCTACCGCGCTTGGAATGATTATTTTCGCCTACCTTTGCGGCTCGATTTCCAGTGCGATTCTGGTCTGCCGGGTAGCCCGCTTACCTGATCCGCGTACGGCGGGCTCAGGCAATCCTGGCGCCACCAACGTTTTACGCCTTGGCGGCCGTCTGGCTGCAGCGGCTGTTCTGATTTTTGATGTCCTCAAAGGCATGCTGCCGGTCTGGCTGGCATATCGCCTGAACATTCCGCCGATGTATCTTGGCCTGACGGCGATTGCGGCGTGTCTCGGCCACATCTACCCGGTATTCTTCCGTTTTAAAGGCGGCAAAGGTGTTGCCACAGCGTTCGGTGCCATTGCCCCGATCGGCTGGGACTTAACCGGCCTGATGACCGGTACATGGCTGCTGACCGTGCTGCTGAGCGGTTATTCCTCACTGGGCGCCATTGTCAGCGCACTGATAGCCCCCTTTTACGTCTGGTGGTTCAAACCCGAGTTTACCTTTCCGGTTGCGATGCTTTCGTGTCTGATCCTGTTGCGTCATCACGACAATATCCAGCGTCTGTGGCGGGGCCAGGAAGGAAAAATCTGGGATAAGCTGAAGAAGAAACGTAAAGCCACAAAAGAAGATAAAGCCGGATAGCGGATAACGTCAGACTTCAGACATAAAAAAACGACCTCAGCAGGTCGTTTTTTATTGGTTTTTTCAGCGCAGCAAGCCTGACTGAGCGGGAGCGAGACAAGGCGCCAGGAGAGCTGAAAGCGCAGCATACTTGAGTATGTGAGCATTTCGGGTCGGCGCAGCAACGCAGTCGCAGCCCCGCTCAGACTGGCGAAGGCCTGACTCAGACTGGCGGAAGCTCAGCGAGAGGCCAGCGCGGGCGAACGGTCACACCGAGATCGGGCGTTGCACCGCTTTTCAACCGCACCATACCCGCATACGCGATCATCGCACCGTTATCAGTACAGAACTCAGGACGTGCATAAAACACCTGGCCGCCACGCTTCGCCATTACGTCAGCCAGTTTGGTGCGTAATGTGCGGTTCGCGCTGACACCACCGGCCATCACCAGCTGTTTAAAACCCGTCTGATCGAGTGCGCGTTTACATTTAATCGCCAGCGTATCGACCACCGCATCTTCAAAAGCGCGGGCGATATCGGCATGCGTCTGAGGGTCACTGTCATTGCCACGAATGGTATTCGCTGCGAAAGTTTTGAGGCCGGAGAAACTGAAATCCAGCCCCGGCCGGTCTGTCATCGGGCGCGGGAAGGTAAAACGTCCTGCAACACCCTGAGAAGCCATTTTCGACAGCAACGGGCCACCCGGGTAATCAAGGCCGAGTAATTTAGCCGTTTTATCAAAGGCTTCACCGGCAGCATCATCAATGGATTCGCCGAGCAAGGTATATTCGCCGATCCCGGTAACGCTGATTAACTGCGTATGGCCACCGGAAACCAGCAGCGCCACAAACGGGAAATCCGGCGGATTATCTTCCAGCATCGGTGCCAGAAGATGGCCTTCCATGTGATGCACCGGCACCGCAGGCACATCCCAGGCAAAGGCCAGGGAACGCCCGATGGTGGCCCCGACCAGCAACGCCCCGACCAGGCCAGGGCCGGCGGTGTAAGCCACCCCGTCGATATCCTGAGCAGTCAGCCCGGCTTCTTTCAGCGCGGCCTGAATCAAGGGTACTGTTTTACGTACATGGTCACGCGATGCCAGTTCAGGCACCACGCCGCCGTAATCTGCATGCAGTTTTACCTGACTATACAGTTGGTTGGCTAACAAACCGGCTTCGCTGTCATAAACTGCAATTCCGGTTTCATCGCAGGACGTTTCAATACCCAGTACTCGCATCACTCTTTCCATCATGTTTTCGCGCTAACTCGCGGCGCGCAGTTTAGCACACAAGCTTCTGCCGGTGCTGCACCGGAGTGGGAATTCCTCGCTTCACAGGCCAATTAATGTCGAGCAATTTCGACTGATTGGTATATAATCGCCGCCCGACGCAAAAGCGAGCGCACAATGTTGCAGAAGGGTTGCAGAAAGCGCCTGTTTCAATTTGCCGTTATGCTTTACAAGACGACGCGAATTGGAGTAAAATTCCGCACCATTTTGAAATGTGCTGGTACAACATCAGCAAACAAACCGATTTTATCGAGGTGAGAGGCACATGCCTGTAATTAAAGTACGTGAAAACGAGCCGTTCGACGTAGCTCTGCGTCGCTTCAAGCGTTCCTGCGAAAAAGCAGGTGTTCTGGCAGAAGTTCGTCGTCGTGAGTTCTATGAAAAACCGACTACCGAACGTAAACGCGCTAAAGCATCTGCAGTAAAACGCCACGCCAAGAAACTGGCTCGCGAAAACGCACGCCGCACTCGTCTGTATTAATCTTCGGGGGCAACCCCAAATCGCGTGATTTGCAATATTAAGAACGCGCAGACTGCGTAGTAGCATACGAAGGCCGTGCTTTCCGAAAGGAATGCGCGGCTTGTTCTCGTTTATAGGCTAGTGAGTAAGGGGCTTATGGCTGGGAGAATTCCGCGCGTATTTATCAATGACTTGCTGGCTCGCATCGATATCGTCGATCTGATCGACGCCCGGGTAAAGCTCAAGAAACAAGGTAAAAACTATCACGCGTGCTGCCCTTTCCACCATGAGAAAACACCCTCATTTACCGTAAATGGCGATAAGCAGTTTTATCACTGTTTCGGCTGTGGTGCCCACGGCAACGCCGTCGATTTCCTGATGAACTATGACAGGCTTGAGTTTGTCGAAAGCATTGAGGAACTGGCGACAATGCAGGGTTTGGAAGTGCCGTACGAAGCAGGCACCGGTCCGAGCCAGATGGAGCGTCATCAGCGTCAAAGCCTCTACCAGTTGATGGCACCGCTTAGCGAGTTCTATCAGCAGTCACTTAAACAGCCTGCAGGAGCTCCCGCACGGGAATACCTGGCCCGGCGCGGTTTAAGTGAAGACGTCATCAGTCATTTCGCCATTGGTTTCGCCCCACCGGGTTGGGACAACGCATTAAAGCGTTTCGGTAAAAATGCCGATGATAAAGCGTCTCTGATTGATGCCGGTATGTTGGTCACTAATGACAATGGCCGCAGTTATGATCGTTTCCGCGAACGGGTGATGTTCCCTATCCGCGATAAACGTGGCCGCGTGATTGCCTTTGGTGGCAGGGTTCTCGGTGACGGTACGCCGAAATATCTGAACTCACCGGAAACCGAAATTTTCCATAAAGGCCGTCAGTTGTATGGCCTGTATGAAGCGCAGTTAAAGCATCCTACACCGCCGCGTTTACTGGTGGTTGAAGGGTATATGGATGTCGTCGCGCTGGCGCAGTTCGGCATTGATTACGCCGTTGCCTCATTGGGCACATCCACAACCGCTGATCATATTCAGCTGATGTTCCGCAGCACAGATAATGTGGTTTGCTGTTACGACGGTGACCGCGCGGGACGTGAAGCCGCATGGCGCGCTCTGGAAACGGCATTACCGTATCTCAATGATGGTCGCCAGCTGCGTTTTATGTTTTTACCCGACGGCGAAGATCCGGACACGCTGGTGCGTAAAGAAGGTAAAGAAGCGTTCGAACAACGAATGGAACAGGCCATGCCGCTTTCCACTTTCCTGTTTGATTCGCTGTTGCCGCAGGTAGATTTGAGCAGCCCTGACGGGCGCACCAAATTGAGCATGCTGGCATTGCCGCTGATACGCCAGGTTCCCGGTGAAACGTTACGGATGTATTTGCGCCAACAGTTAGGGAATAAGCTCGGTATTTTGGATGACAGCCAGTTGGAAAAGCTGATGCCTAAACAGGCAGAAAGTAGCAATGTCTATCAGGCGCCCCAGCTAAAACGCACAACCATGCGTATACTTATAGGGTTACTGGTACAAAATCCACAACTGGCTACACTTATACCCTCACTGCAAGGTTTGGAGCAAGCGAAGCAACCAGGGCTGGATCTGTTCAGCGAGTTAGTGACCACTTGCTTAGCCCAACCGGGGCTGACAACCGGCCAGTTACTGGAACTTTATCGCGACAATAAGTTCTACCAACAGCTTGAAACTCTGGCGACATGGAACCACATGATCGTAGAGGACATGGTCGAAGAGGAATTTCGTGCCACGCTAGCCAGCCTGTATGACTCGATTTTGGAGCAGCGGCTTGAAACATTGATTGCAAAAGCCAGGACGCACGGCCTGAGTCCCGAGGAACGGACCGAAGTCAGTTCCCTGAATCAGGTATTAGCGAGAAAAAGTTAAGCTTTTATAACAAAAACATATAATTACCCCAAGTAATTCGCGTTACTGAAAGGCAGCAAACGAAGAGTCCCGATAAGTTTATACCGCGGGCGATAAGAGCAGCCAACGCATCTGCAACGCGAAGTACGACGGGTAAAACCGAAAAAACGGCTTAAGTGCCGATAAAAAGCGGGGCACGGCCCTGCGCAGAGCCGCCCTGGTGGGCCGCGGCACAATAAACGCCCCTAACGTTATTGTTGGCGATGTTATCCGACCGACACCAACCCAAATACTCTGAAGTGTGGATACCGTCTTATGGAGCAAAACCCGCAGTCACAGCTTAAGCTACTTGTCACCCGTGGTAAGGAGCAAGGCTATCTGACCTATGCTGAGGTCAATGACCATCTGCCGGAAGATATCGTCGATTCCGACCAGATCGAAGACATCATCCAGATGATTAACGACATGGGCATCCAGGTACTTGAAGAAGCACCGGACGCCGATGATTTAATGCTGGCCGAAAACCGTCCTGATACCGACGAAGACGCTGCAGAAGCGGCGGCGCAGGTACTTTCCAGCGTTGAATCAGAAATTGGCCGTACCACCGACCCTGTGCGTATGTACATGCGCGAAATGGGTACCGTTGAATTGCTGACCCGTGAAGGCGAAATCGATATCGCCAAACGTATCGAAGACGGTATCAATCAGGTTCAGTGCTCCGTTGCCGAATATCCTGAAGCTATCACTTATTTGTTAGAGCAATATGACCGTGTAGAAGCAGGCGAAGTTCGTCTGTCTGATCTGATTACCGGTTTTGTTGACCCGAACGCTGAAGAAGAAATCGCGCCAACGGCAACTCATGTGGGTTCTGAACTGACCACTGCAGAGCAGGATGACGACGACGAAGACGAAGATGAAGACGACGACGCTGAAGACGACAACAGCATCGATCCGGAACTGGCTCGCCAGAAGTTCACCGAACTGCGTGAACAGCATGAAGCAACGCGTCTGGTCATCAAGAAAAACGGCCGTAGCCACAAGAGCGCAGCAGAAGAAATCCTGAAGCTGTCCGATGTGTTCAAACAGTTCCGTTTAGTGCCAAAACAGTTCGACTTCCTGGTCAACAGCATGCGTTCCATGATGGATCGCGTCCGCATGCAGGAACGTCTGATCATGAAAGTGTGCGTTGAGCAGTGCAAAATGCCGAAGAAAAACTTCGTCAATTTGTTCGCCGGTAACGAAACCAGTGATACCTGGTTTGATGCAGCTCTGGCAATGGGTAAACCCTGGTCTGAAAAGCTGAAAGAAGTCACCGAAGACGTGCAGCGCGGTCTGATGAAACTGCGTCAGATCGAAGAAGAGACTGGCCTGACTATCGAACAGGTTAAAGATATCAACCGTCGCATGTCGATCGGCGAAGCGAAAGCCCGTCGCGCGAAAAAAGAGATGGTTGAAGCAAACTTACGTCTGGTTATTTCTATCGCGAAGAAATACACCAACCGTGGTTTGCAATTCCTTGACCTGATCCAGGAAGGTAACATCGGCCTGATGAAAGCCGTTGATAAGTTTGAATATCGCCGTGGTTATAAGTTCTCAACTTATGCGACCTGGTGGATCCGTCAGGCTATCACCCGCTCCATCGCCGACCAGGCGCGTACCATCCGTATCCCGGTACATATGATTGAGACCATCAACAAGCTCAACCGTATTTCCCGTCAGATGCTGCAAGAGATGGGCCGTGAACCAACGCCGGAAGAGCTGGCTGAACGTATGCTGATGCCGGAAGATAAGATCCGCAAAGTGCTGAAAATTGCGAAAGAGCCAATCTCCATGGAAACGCCAATCGGCGACGATGAAGATTCGCATCTGGGCGATTTCATCGAGGATACTACCCTCGAGCTGCCACTGGATTCTGCAACGTCTGAAAGCCTGCGTTCTGCAACACATGACGTTCTGGCTGGCCTGACCGCACGTGAAGCGAAAGTTCTGCGTATGCGTTTCGGTATCGATATGAACACTGACCACACGCTGGAAGAAGTGGGCAAACAGTTCGACGTTACCCGTGAACGTATCCGTCAGATCGAAGCGAAAGCGTTGCGTAAACTGCGCCACCCAAGCCGCTCCGAAGTGCTGCGCAGCTTCCTGGACGATTAATCGTTCTCAGGCTGTCAGCCAATAAAAAGCCCCGCCTTTCCCTGGAAACGGCGGGGCTTTTTCATTTGCATCTTACTGAAGTCATCATTACTTCCATTTTCTGCTAACTGAGTTCCGGATCCACTTTAATCCATTTTGAGTCGTCAGGTAAGGGAATCATCCCCTGACTCACACCGGTAATACCCAATACTTTTGATGTCTGATGATCTGCATGAAAATCCAGATAAAACGTTTCGGCGAAGCTAAGCAGATCCTCCGTATTATCTGCAGATTCGCAGGCATCAATATAGACATTCCCTTTATAATTTTGTGTGAGTAGTTTTGCCGGAATATCTTCTTTGATCGCCACCTGCATTGCCGCCCGGCGAATAGCGATAAACACACCCCAGTTGGATGGCGTATCCAGATATCCAGAAGAATCAATTTTTTTATAAATTCTGTTATATTTATTTTGCGGGATATTAACCCCGTAGATCTGATGAAACTTCTCTGTCTCTTTGGGCATGTATATTTTTCTCCCTCCGTGGAGATGAATAAAATGAAATAATCCGGAAAATCCCCCGTGTTCAGCAAACTCCGACGCTATCCAGGGCATCACCGACATAATGCTGACACGGTTCTTTTCACAAACGTTGATTAATCTTGCTTCTCTTTCCGAATGCCGGAGCGGTAGTCCTGAAAATAATTCGAACCATTCCTCCAGATTCTCCAGTCTTTCTTCTGTTTCAACATTAGCCATATCTCCTGCTCCTGAAGAATCACATTGCCCGACTGCTTTGCTGCTCACCCCGAATGAGACGATGGAATAAGTTTGAGTTCAGTTGAGCGTATTCACACGGGGGAAGCATTCCTCTTACATTAAATATCCAAATGTATTCATGAGGAGCCGGGAGAGAATAAAGCTGCTTTAACAGTGAAATGGTTCGTAAAAACAGCCAAAAACAAGATTATTTTTAAAAAATACCGACATATTGATATTTTATATCAGAAGGGATAAGAGGGAGAGGCCATAGCGTTATGCTGTGGTTTGTATTGATAAGAATAGTTCACGGTATGCCGATACCAGCTCATCCAGCGTCGCCCGGTTCAGGCCGCTTGGGTTAGGCAACACCCAGACTTCTGTGTCACCGATTTTCAGCGTCTGACGCCCCCAGTTAACTTTGCTGATACCAAATGCTTTGCTGAATGCCTGTTTACCTAAAACAGCCAGCGCACGCGGCTGATAGTGCTCAATTTTCGCCGTCAGCGCTGCGCCCCCTTCCCGCAATTCATCGCGAACCAGCTCCGTTGCTTCAACGGTCGGACGTTCCACCAGCATCGTGATCCCGCACCTGGTATCCAGCAAATGCTGTTCTTCTTCAGGCTTCAGTAAACGCCTGGTAAAACCAGCCTGATAGATAACTTTCCAGAAACGGTTATTGGAATTAGCGAAATGGAAACCATGATGAGCAGTGGACAGGCCGGGATTGATGCCGCAAAACACAACAGAAAGATCCGTGGCAATAATATCTGTAATCATTATTATCTCTTAAGATGTATTTACCTGAGTTATAGGTAAAAAAAGCTGTGAACACAACAGACTAAAACTGTGCACAAAACGCGCATACAGACCGAACACATATAGACCTGTAAGCAGAGTTTACCGTATAATCCTGCACCTCGGCCCTTTAGCTCAGTTGGTTAGAGCACGCGACTCATAATCGCTTGGTCGCTGGTTCAAGTCCAGCAAGGGCCACCAAATTTTAGCTTTAAAATCAAACGACTAAGCCACCTATCAGAAGATGGCTTTTTCTTTTCTCAATATCATTGCCTCAAAATTGCCTCACCAGAAAAAATCTGCCTCGTGGTTTTGACCCTGAATTGTTGATATCCACCTCCAACCTGCGCACCTCAATTTGTTCTCCATAAAAAAACCGCATTCGCGAGCTTCTGTTGAAATGTGTTTTCAGTGCATCTGGAAGGACTGCTGCTGATGTTTATCTGGATGCAGTTGAACGGCGTGAACTGTTCCCGGCTCCACAATGATGTCAGCGAGCGACTCATGGATTTTGAACGTGCAGCTGCAATTAATATTCTGACATTGATGATAACGCTCTTTAGTGTTCGCGCTCAGGTAACGGCTTGAACGGGCGTGGGTGGCGTTTGGCATCTCGGGCAGCGCATCATTTCAATCACCATGTAATCATTTTTAATCATATGAAATCATTGTATATTATCCCGCAAAACATACATCTGACATTCCAGTGATTTACACATTCAATTTATTAGACTCAAAGAGTAAAAATATAAGGGGATTCCTACCCAAGCGACAATGTCAGTCCTCCGCCTTTAAATTTCCGTTGTACAGACAAGCTAAAGAAACTGTAAGTTCAGTCCAGCAAAAATTTGCCACCTGGGCTGACCAGGCCCATGATCAGCTACTGAGCCCTGTGGTTCGATAAAAAAGTTGTAGACGGTTTTTTCCTGCTTGATGACCTGCCCAATCCCCAGCCCCATAGGCACGCTATAACTGTCGTTCTGGAAGTTATAAGCCCATATAGGTGCCGCACGAAGATAAGTACCGCCCCCTAACTGATAGAAGAGAAATGGCTGAAATGTTCCGAGATGAATATCGCTGCGATCATCTTTTCCGGCAAAACTATGCTGCCAGGAAGCCAGGTACCCGTATTGAAACTTCGGCGAACTGGCGTCAAACAGCACGTTAACCAGACCCGCAGACCACTTTTCCGTACCCAGTGAATCATCGCTCGCAGTGGGCGCTGTAATTTGTGGGCCAAAGCCAAAGCTGACAGCAGGGTTACCCGTGTCGATCAACCATGAAGCGAAAAGGTTAAGGTCACCGGTGCCGGTTTTGTGGCCGCCATCAGGAGGGGATGGGTAAGTATTGATGGGCAAAGAACCACGCAGCAGCCAATTACTTTCTCCAAGAGAAAACGGCTGTGCATAACGAAACCAGAACTGGTTAGCATCTTTATCCGTGCCGCTGACGTCACCAATATAATAGTTCTGCATGTTGAATGCAGTCATATTGGCTAAGGGGTTATTCGCCTGCGCAGCATCCGCCCCATGCTCTTCGGCAGCAAGGGCATAACCCGAAGCGAGGCTTAAAAGTGAGGGTATTAATATCCTACGCATAAGACCACCTGAAATTAGCTCCCCTGTGGTGAAGACACCACAGGGGAGCTTGGTTTATGGTGTGACGATATTGAACCAGAATTCAAACTTATCCATATAGCCCAGCATTTCATCCAGTTTTGCACCGTTGCCGGTCACTTTCACGTCGCCTTTATCTTTAGCTTGTTTCAGTGTTTCTTCTTTCAGGATGATTTTATTGAGGGTATCGCGGTTCAGGACAATAGTTGCATCAGCATCTTTTGCCTCTGCGTCAGCAGTATGATTCAGGACACCGTTTTCCAGCTCCAGTTTGTACTTGCCGCCGTCACTGCCCAAATCAACGTTAAACACGGCTTTTGCATTCGCTGCTTTCTCGCCATTAATGTGAACACCGAGGTAATCAAAGAACATTTCCGGTGACATGGCTTTTACCGTATCCGGGCTTGCTGTATTCGGCGTTGGCAGTTTCTGTACGCCATTACGCAATTCCTGCGCGCCGGTAAGATAGAAGTTACGCCATGGCCCTGACTCAGCCTGATAGCCCAATTGTTCCAGTGCGTCAGCTTCGAGATTACGGGCAGCCTCGTTCTTCGGATCAGCAAAGACCACTTTACTCACGACCTGAGCAACCCAGCGGTAATTCCCCTGATCGTAATCCTCTTTGGCCTTTTTCAGGATGTTATCCGCACCGCCCATGTAATCGACAAATTTCTTCGCCGCTTCTTCTGGTGGCAGTTCATCCAGTGTTGCAGGGTTGCCGTCAAACCAGCCGAGATAAAGCACGTAGGTAGCTTTAACGTCATGACTCACAGAACCGTAATAGCCACGGCTCGCCCATGTTTTAGCCAGACCGTCAGGAAGTTTAAAGTTCGCCGCAATTTCATCACGCGTCAGGCCGGTGTTCGCCAGGCGTAGTGTCTGATCGTTGATGTAACGGTACATGTCTCGCTGACTTTTCATCAGATTAACGACGTTATCTTTACCCCACGTCGGCCAGTGGTGCTGAGCCATGATGATTTCTGCTTTATCACCCCAGCGATTAATGGCGTCGTTGATATATTTTGACCATGCCAGCGGATCGCGGATTTTGGCACCACGAAGCGAGTAGGTGTTATGCAGGGTATGCGTGATATCTTCTGCTGCTTCGATGAGTTTTTTCTCCTCGATATACCACAGCATTTCCGAAGGGGCTTCAGAACCAGGAGCCATCATGAAATCGTAGGTCAGGCCATCAATCGTTTCTTTCTGACCCGTTTTAGTAACGTAGTTGGTTGGTGCGATTAGTGTAACTGTTCCCGCCGATGTGGTGGTTCCCAGCCCCGCACCTACCTGCCCTTTTGCATCTGGTTTCAGCAGGTTACCGTACATATAACTCGCACGGCGACTCATGACATTACCGGCCATGATATTCTCGGATACGGCTTCATCCATAAATCCGGCAGGGGCATAAATTTTTACTTTACCGGATTTCACATCCGCTTCGTCAACCACACCACGCACGCCGCCATAGTGGTCAACGTGGCTGTGGGTATAGATCACTGCGACAACAGGTTTTTGCCCGCGATTCTTATAATACAAATCCATGCCCACTTTGGCGGTTTCTGCCGACACTAACGGGTCAACCACCGTAATACCTTCTTTACCCTCGATAATGGTCATGTTGGACAAATCGAGATTACGTATCTGATAAACGCCATCCGTGACTTCAAACAGACCGCTGATATTGATTAACTGTGACTGCCGCCAGAGGCTTGGATTGACACTATCAGGCGCCTTATCCCCTTCTTTGATGAATGCATATTTCTGCGGATCCCAGACGACATTCCCCTGTGCGCCTTTGATCACATCCGTCGACAAAGCAGCAATAAACCCTTTATGTGCGTTGGTAAAATCGGTGTTATCGGAGAAAGGAAGCTGATTATAAAGTGCGTCATTAGTTTGTTTGGTGGCCGCCGTCGCATCTTTTGGGGCTTCTTGTGCAAAGAGTGGTGTGAGTGTGGTTGATGAAAGTAAGCCTGCCAGAGCAAGGCTTTTGACTATCAATTTAAGTTTCATTCCTTATCCTCAAAAAGTAATCATCCCCATATGGGGCTTGTTCAATAATCCGCACTCGATATACCTCACGCGGGATATAACGATTGCGGACTAAATTTTCATGACTCGTTTTAAGAATAATCGCGAACTTACATTTCGCAATTTTTTGACATAAAAAAATACAACTATTTAGATATAAAAACTTTTTTAACAGAAATAGAAGTAAGTATCATTTAAAATTTCAGATAAATAAGAGTTACATTCTTTTTCCTAATCACTGCTTTCCGCAGCCTCATAACTCACATCTGACAGCAATACCTCCAGATTCAACGTCGTCACAAAGCCACTGCCGCCCAGGCTGTGCGTCACCTTGCTGATTATCCAGGGCTGCGCGTCGATCACGGATTTAAAGCCGGACAGCCCCGCCGCCAGCGTGGTGTCTGCATCCACCGTGACCGCGTAGATCACGCCGTTAATGCGCTTGGTCTGAATGACCGTACCCGCCGCCACGGTGCCCGCATGGCGGGCATCTTCTTTGTAAAAATGAATGGCACCCTTTGCCGCCGTCGCCGGTTTGGCCGTGAGGTTTACGCCCCAGGCCAACATCCGCAGCATTGCGCCGCTGGCCGTCGCCAGATACATATTGGCCAGCACCGTGTTAACGAGAATGTCTTTGATCCACAGCACCGGTGGCCAGGCTGGGAGCACTGCTACAGCGTCCAATTCTGACAACCTGCGAGTTATTGACTGGACAGACACAGTCGCCGTGAGGGCGATTGTGGCGCGTATAAGGGAAGAAACACCGAAGGTGAGTAAGTTACAGCGAAGTTTTGACCCAACGAAAGCCCGGGATGTTGCTCCATCGGCGAGATTGACGACAGAAGAACGGGCACGTTTGCCTGAAATTGAGCGAGAATTGATGAAAAGCAAAATCACTGCTGCGCGCTGGGAGTTGGAGGTATTAAGCAGCGGGGCTACCTTGAAAATAGGTGATACAGAATTACATTTCGGAATGGTTGAGGATTGGCCGGAGTTTAGCTAAAAGAAATGCCCTGGTGGGCGTTTTAGTTCATTTGCTGAGTATTTCAATCTGAAGCTTTTAACTGCAGCCGGATGTGTAAGTGAAATAAATAAATTACTCCTACAGCAAGCAAGGCTGAAACACTCATCGCTATATTTAGGTATAGGTCTAATATTCCCTCTGCATCGTAGATACCAAAGAACCATGCAAAGTGGTGCATTGCGCCCTCAGTGATAAAGTTGTCAATCACCTGGCTAAAGATGACCGTCAATACGAAGAACGCAATCAGATAGCCTAAGGCCGCAAAAAAAAACTTAACCCACTTCATCCAACCATAATCTTAATAATTCCTCAATAAAGGACACGATTTAAGGCATGTTCTTCTGCCATAGACTACTTATTGGTTTTTTGAGGCATCTTCCTGTTTAACCTGTTCCATCCATCCTTCCAGTGACCATAGACAGGTTGCGGATTCAACTCCAGGAACATCTAGCAATGCCAGACGTGTTTCATTATAAATACGCATCATTTCTTCTTTAGACTTATTTAACGGGGAAACACAGGATAGAACGCTTCCTTGCTGATGCTTATATTTGTGCTTATCGAGTATGGCGAGAGTGTTCAATGTCTCTTTAACATTTGGGGCAATAGCATAATAAAGTGCTTCGGAGAGCTGTTCTGCCTGTTGCTGATTGATCACCGGCGCTAAATCCGGTGCTAAAATTATCCAATCATTTTGACCGCTGGCAATATTATCAAGTGCGGTTTTCCAATCATCGGATGATATTTTTTCAGAGAATTCAGTTTCGCCATATTTTCGGATTTCACTGCGTAATTTTTGCGGAGTAACCGCAGCAAAAGCCATCACAGGAAACAATAAAAGTGCAGCAAAAACCCTCATCTGACTACCTCAAGAGATTCAGACGACCCTCGGATTTGGTGACGCACTGATGGCGGCAGGATAATACAGCCCTCAGATGCGAAACCTGATGGCCCGTGCGTTCTTTCACCATGAATTCGAAATAGGCTCCTGCCAAAAGAATCGCCAGATGTTTGGTGAAGTTCTATGGTCATTGGGCCTTTAGACGCAGTCGTGGATCCAATTCGATAAGTCCCACGTGGGAGAGGTCCCATTCCTCTAACATGTTGGCGGTCAGGGTTGTTTTTGTTAGTCAAAACGCCGGAATAACCTTGTCCAACAAGCACACCATCGTGGAACATTTCGCCGGTACTTTGTTTGTATGTCCAAACCATTTTCACATCTCCTTATGCAGTAGCGCGTTCGTTCCAGCTATCAGAATGTTGAATGTTCCCATCCAAATACTTCCACGTGATTTTTTCATATCTCAATTCAACGTATTCGATGTGGTTTATTTTTTCGCCATACGCAGATTGAATATCGTGCATCATTGGTATAATCCCAATAATTTTTACGTTTTCTAAAAGAGTATTAAAATATTCCACTTCCTGCCCAGCATCATTGATACGGTAGTATTTGATTTCAGCGGATTTGAGCGTCTGCCCGGTGCATAAAGCTTTATAGATATAGGGGGTCGATGAATCAATTTCCTTATCGAAAGTAAACGGTGCATGAATTCTGGTGCCCGTTGGCTTACCAGTATTGTTGTCATTGGGGATTGAAACGTCATGCGTAAAACCTACTATCTCAATACTTCCCTCACGTCCCCGGACCTCGACAGAACCTTTAATATCTGCTCCACCGTCATCCTTCAACCATAAATACGCTGGTATAGCCATTGTTAACAACTCCTTATGTTTTGTAGGGAAAACATACACCCAAAAAAACCCTTGAACAATATGGACTTTTACCGCAAGGCAGGGATTGTCTATTTTGCCAGCAAAGCATTCAGGTGGTAGATTATTGCTATGCATAACATTCAGAAATATATGGAAATCATATCAGAAAAAACCTAGAACACTGTATAAATACTCAGTTAAATGAGGTGGGAATGGAAGGCTTACAAACGGCTGCATTGTTGGAGAGGTTCGCGTTAATTGCCAAATTAGCCACATCTACAGATTGCGATCATGATGAACGTGAGATGGTTGCCATTTGGATTGCGGAAATGGCCGTAACCGCAAAAGAGGGGTTACTTGCCATTATCTTTGATGTAAACGGTGCGGGCAAAATCCATTGATTTCGGTGCATAGCTCTTTGAGGGGCTATGCATGCATTACCTGCATGTATTTGCATGATCCAGAAAGGATCAAAAAATGCCTGTTCGCCCTGACCTAGTTTGTATTGTTAAATTGTGCCTATCAACTGGCGCACGCTGGTCAGAAGCAGAAGAACTCAATAGAAGCCAGGTCACAAAATATAAAGTCACTTACACAAAGACAAAAGGCCGGAAAAATAGAACCATCCCTATAAGTGAAGATCTTTATGACTCGTTACCAGAAGTGAAAAAAGGCAGATTATTTAAGAATTGCTATGGCGCTTTCCGTTCCGCACTGGAACGTACTGATATTGAATTACCCGCTGGGCAGCTAACACACGTCTTGCGCCACACTTTCGCATCACACTTTATGATGAATGGTGGGAATATTTCGGTTTTGCAACGAGTGCTTGGTTACACCGATATCAAAATTACCATGCGGTATTCTCACTTTGCGCCAGAACATCTTGAAGAAGCTCTTAAACTTAATCCAATAGCCAGTAACTGAACAGGTAAACTTAGCACTGAAATTGCTAATAATTAATTATTTTAGTAAATAATAAAACTCTAATCCTAGGCTTTACTAGGTGAAATTAATTACTCCATGATAAATCGGGAAAAACATTCCTACATATTATTAAATGAATTAAATAGATAAAAAAATCCCTCCATAATTAAGGCAGCAATCATTTTTATATAATTAAACAGGGCTACCGGAGCAACCCTTATGAAAAAAACATACCCCATCTGCATATCTAATATCATCAAGACTGAGTAGATATATCTATATTATCCTGACGAGCATAACGAATCTTAGGATCTTTGATCTCATAAATAACTACACCTTGTTCTATTTTCTTTTTTATTCTGATCAAGCCCATGCTTACCATTGAAACAACATACTTATTTGTTGAGCCACCAGTACCGGCCTTCTCATTAAGCATGTTTTTTGTAAATTCATCAGAGTCTAATTTGATCAAATGTTTTGCAAATGAATATATATCCATTGAATCTGCTCGTGCATTTGATTTGCGCGGATAATACTCATAGTAATTAAATTCTTTAACAAATTTATCGATACCAGCATTTATCGCATCTGTGGTAATTTTTTTAGAACTATCAAGTTCAAACTGAGAAACCAACGCCTGATGCAATATATGCCACAAATCTCGAGGATTTTCATTCGACATCTCAATAATACGATTAATACAAATTTCCGCATTGCTATCAAAAAGCAGTTTTAAGTCATCCAATTTACCGTTGGAAAATGCAGAAATCCTTTTATCTGCAACTTCTTTTAATTCTCGTCTAGACCAAGATAATGGTTGAAGTACTATTTTTTGAGTTCTAGTATTTGATTTAATCATATTAAATGGAGTTGACCAAACAAACAGTACAACCTTAAAACCACCATTTATGATAATTTTATTATTAGAAGCAATACCACCAACGAATTTAGATATACGTTCCGCATCATTTCTAAACCTAGGATCTTCATCAATCTTATCGATGGAAACTATTATATCATTTATTTTGGCCTTTCCTATTAGTTCGCAAAGCTTCTCTAACAAATAATAGCTACGATCTTCTGGAGTAAATGAGTCATCAATCTCAGCATCTAATCTCTTAAAATATTCAGAATCTCCAGAGTCAAACTCTGGTAATGCAGAGAAGTGTTTAGTGAGAGAGTCACTGACTATTTTAGTGGCTGCTTTTAAACCGTAATTCAATATAATTCTTGAAGAATTATAAAACCAAATTGCTGTTCGCTTCGATATCCCATGCTGAATCTTTTTTATTTGACCGCGAAGCTGGCTTTTTGTAGATGCTGGGACATATAGATGTAAGTACATTGATAAATATTTACGTTCATCACTGCTATATTTCCAGAAAGCTGTGGGATTTAGACTCATTATTTTAAAAAATGCTCCAGAAATCTGTGCAGTTATAAATTCATATAGCTGCTCATGATCAAATTCCTCATCAAGCTTGGAAAATTCATCAATGCGAACGATTAACGTGTTATCAGATTTTTTGCGTCTCATTATATCAAGATTAAGAGCAGTTTTCCCTGTTCCTCTTTCTCCTGTTATAATTACAGAACAACCATTCAGAGCCTCATCAATCACCGAATGGTTTGAGGGTTTTTTATAAATGCTCTCCGCTTTATCTAGTTCAGATTCTGCAGTGTAAACTGAAAATGGGTAAGCATCGAATCCCATTGTTTTATAGTAATGCTCAAAATCCAAGAAAACCTCCTGTTTAGTGTGCAATCATTATGTTTATCAATAGTAAATCACAATTTAAATATCTGGCTCAACAGGAACCTCAATCATAACCATTTCCCGTTTTCAATCCTCAAACTTCTCACTCGAAAATAGAGGTATCTAGTGTTATGGATGTGTGGCCTGCGCAAATATCTTACATCTTAAAAAGTTACAACATAAATTTTAGCTGTATTTTAGTTACCCTACACTTCCTAGAATGCCACAACTGACATTGAGCATCGTTTTTAAAAATTAGGAAATCAATGGCGATAAAATGGCGATTGAGATAAACACTTCAGGCATTTCATGGCAATCATCGACCAACCATGTCCTTGTTTATTAAAATAAATATATGATTTTACTCGGGTTGAGGTGATACTCATAATCGCTTGGTCGCTGGTTCAAGTCCAGCAAGGGCCACCAAATTTTAGATTTAAAATCATATGATTAAGCCGACTTTTTCAAGTCGGCTTTTTTTATTGGCTAAATTCATTGTCCTTCAGGTGACACTCTGGCTTACAGCACGCCCTGCGCCAGCATGGCATCTGCCACTTTGACGAAGCCCGCAATATTCGCCCCACGCACATACTGCGTCTGCTGGCTTCCGCCGCCGTACTCGACGCACGACTGGTGAATATCCAGCATGATGTGGCGCAAACGCGCATCGACTTCATCGGCTTTCCAGCTCAGACGCGCGGCGTTCTGCGCCATCTCCAGTCCCGAGGTCGCTACGCCACCCGCATTCGCCGCTTTACCCGGCGCGAACAGCACACCGACATCGGTGAACAGATCAGTCGCTTCAATTGTCGTCGGCATATTCGCACCTTCGGCCACCGCTTTCACGCCGTTGGCGATCAACACACGCGCCGCTGATGCATCCAGCTCATTTTGCGTGGCGCAAGGCAATGCGATATCCACCGGCACATTCCACGGTTGCTGGCCTTCGAGATACGTCAGCCCGAGTTTCTGTGCATAATCTGCCACGCGACCGTCGCGGCTGGCTTTGATTTCCGTCAGCAGTGCCAGTTTTTCCGGGGTGAACCCGGCTTCGTCAACCACGGTGCCGTTGGAATCAGATGCGGTGATCACGCGTGCGCCCAGTGACATGGCTTTTTCAATGGCATATTGCGCGACGTTGCCGGAACCGGACACCGCCACGCGCATGCCTTCGAAATCCAGGCCATGACGTCTGAGCATCGATTCGGTGAAGTAGATCAGCCCGTAACCGGTCGCTTCCGGGCGGATCAGACTGCCACCGAACGACAAGCCTTTGCCGGTGAAAACACTGGCGGTATTGTTGGAGAGCTTTTTCATCATCCCCGCCATATATCCGACTTCACGCCCGCCGACGCCGATATCGCCCGCAGGCACGTCCGTATCCGGCCCCAGATGGCGGTAAAGTTCCAGCATCAGCGCCTGACAGAAACGCATGATCTCGCCTTCGCTTTTGCCTTTCGGATTGAAATCGCTGCCGCCCTTGCCACCGCCCATCGGTAACGTGGTCAGCGCATTTTTGAAGGTTTGCTCGAAGCCGAGGAATTTGAGAATCGATAAATTGACCGACGGGTGGAAACGCATCCCGCCCTTATAGGGGCCGATGGCTGAACTGAACTGCACACGCCAGCCACGGTTGACCTGCACCTGGTTTTTGTCATCCACCCACGCGATGCGAAACTGAATGACACGTTCCGGCTCAACCAGACGTTCCAGCAATGCAGAACGGCGGTATTGTGGATTTTGTTCGAGGAAAGGCCATAGCGTGGTCATGACTTCACGTACGGCCTGAGAGAATTCGACCTGATGCGGGTCGCGTTGCTGGACTGAGGATAAAAACTGTCCGAGGGATTGAATCTGATCCATTGATTTAAAACTCCGTCTGTAGGTGATGTTGTCTTTTTTTATTTACTGCTTATTTTTTGACTATGCATCGACTAACAAGCGGACATCAAGCAATTTATTCCCCAATAAAAACCTTACGATTTACGGCCTTCCAGCTTCAGTAACAACAACTTGTTCTCCAGTCCGCCGGCAAAGCCGGTTAATTTGCCGGAAGAACCGATTACCCGGTGACAGGGCGCAACGATAGAAATCGGATTGCGACCATTGGCAGCACCCACGGCGCGAACCGCTTTCGGGCGACCGATGCGTCGGGCGATTTCGCCGTAGCTGCGCGTCTCACCAAAAGGAATTTCCAGCAACGCCGCCCAGACTTCTTTCTGGAATTCGGTGCCGGTGAAATCAAGATCCAGCTCAAAACGTGTACGTTCACCCGCAAAGTACTCGTTCAGCTGTTGTTCGGTTTTCAGCAGAATCGGAAACGCAGGGTCTTCCAGCATCGTGCCCAAAGGCACGCGTCCGTCGATTTCACATTCCCACAAAATGGCGGTCAGCTTGTCGCCTTTCGCCGCCAGTGTAAGTAACCCGACCGGTGATGCCATCCGCTTGAATCTGTATTCCATCAGTCCCTTCCTTTGCAAGTTTTACGCCCCATACTTTACCGGAAAGGCAGGAACTGACGAAAATTATTTCAGACCAAGCTGTGCACGAACTTCCGCTTTCGCCGCGTCGAATTCGGTTTTGAAATCCGGTTGCTCTTCCATTTTCTGGGCAATCAGCGCAGCACCGGTGCGGCTCATGACGGTATCAGAACGGTAATGGAAACCAGCCACCAGACGGTTTTCGGCATAACCGGCTGCACGGGTAAACAGCGCATTACGTTTTTCCGGCACCATTTCACCGAGCACGGTCGCCATCAGGTAACCGATAGTCGAATGACCGGAAGGCCATGAGCCGGATTTGGATTTTTTCAGCAGCGGATGGATCTGTTCATCCAGCATGTAAGGACGCGGGCGGTTAAAGGCTTTCTTGGCGTGATCGTCCACCACATCTTCGGTCGCAACAATACGATCAAACAGTGCCGCGGTTTTCGGCAGTTTTGCAGCATCGAAGTCCGGCCCCATCACATCGGCAAAACGCCAGACGTTTTCCTCAGCATCAGCAATCGCCGCTTTTTCCTGCTCCGGCGTGCGGGTGGCCTGAATTTGGAGCAATTCTTTCAGCTCCGCTTGGGTCTGCGCCGAATCATCCGCCGGTGGCGCAGGCAGATATTTGGTCAGATCCAGTTCCTGGCTGGTGATAAAGGGTTTGGCTTCGTCAGCGGCCTGGACGGCAAACGTGGAACCGAGGGTGAAAAGCAGCAGAGCAACGAGGGTCTTGCGCACGGGAAAACTCCTGATATTAGTTTGAATATCAGGAGAGTAGAGAACAAGTGTGACACTTAAATGACAGGCGTCAGCCGAGCAAAGCGAGTTTGCCGGTCAGCTTACGCACCACTTTCTTTTTGCCCGCCAGCGCGATACCCAGCAGTTGCAGATTGTCCGTCGGTACAACAGACACCGCTTCGCGAAAGGCAGCATAATCAGTGGTCTGCTGTCCCCCGACCGGGAAAATAATACCATCCATTTCGTCGTCATTAAGCAGGTGCTGATGGAGTTGCGTGAGCTGTTCGCTGTCGGCAACCAGCACGCTGATACCAATCGGGATCAGCCCCGGATGCTCGCGGTTATCGGCATCAACCAATGGTGCGCCTACCAGCGACGGATGGCGTTGCCCGAGCGTCAGGGCCAGTACGGCGGCGGCATTGGCGGCGTGTCCGGCGGCAAGTTGCTGATTGATCACAATCACACAGCGTTCCGGGGACGGGGGCAGAATTGTTGCAGACGTATTCATGATGACAGGCTCCGGTTCAGTTGAGTGCCGAGCTTAGCCTGTCGCTTTTTCTCAATCTGGAAGATTTGTGCATAAACGCCGGTAATGCGCAGGCGTTAGCTGATATGCACGGCGGAACCAGCGCCCGAGATGGCTCTGATCGGCAAAGCCTAAATCCGCCGCCACCGCTGCCGGTGTGTGTCCCCGCGCCAGACCTTCGCGGGCACGGGTCAGTTTCAGCTGAATAAGGTAGGCATGCGGCGGTAGTCCAAATTCAGCTTTAAACGCACGGCTGACTACAAAACGGCTTTCGCCGGTCGCTGCCGCCAGTTGCTCAAGACCGATATCTTCGTGCAGATGGGCATGCAGATATTCCCGTGCCTGATGCGCCACCCGTGACCACGGTGCAACGCCTTGTGAGCGCGGCGGCTGCCAGGTGAGATGACCGCCCAGCGCACTGAGCAGCCCGTCGAGCGCAGTCTGACGCACGATGCGCAGGTCTTTACCATGCAGCGCCTGAAATGCCTGCGACGTCGCCAGTGCCAGTTGCGGATCCTGCGCTAAGGTATTTTCGAAACTCGGATCACCGGCCGAAGAAAGGGAATCACGCCGTGCCGCCAGTTCACGGCACAGCCATTGCGGATCGAGATACAACATGTGATAGGTGAAACCGCCGGGCTGCACGGCATCGCCGTCATGAATTTCGCCTGGTTCGAGCATAAACACTTTACCCGGCAGGCTCCGGTGCTTCTGGCGGCGGCAGCTGAACTGCTGCAAACCGTACTGGGTGACACCGACCAAATAACTGTCATGCCAGTGAGGATCGTAAGCATGGCCTTCGAAATGGGCGTGGATCGTCTCGATCCCGCTGTCTTTATCTTTCGATAAATCGACCCAGTTTGCAGACACCATAAATCCCCCGCTGAATGAATTAACAACAGGGTAACAAATAGAAGGGAGAAAAAGAAATGAAGGCAAACGGGTATCGGGATGACCGGGCTTGGGCGGTTTTCTCCCCCTTCGCAGGGGGAGGCGCTAACAAAAACTGCCAGCTTCTTCTCGGGGGATGCGCTGAAAAGCTTAGTGCTTCACGCTTTCAATAAAGGTTTTACGGGCGGTTTTGGAACCCAGACGTTCAGCTTCGTCCAGCAGTTTCAGGGCTTTATCAACGTCCCCTGCTTTCACTGCTTTCTTAATCGCGTCGTTAAAGTAAGTTTCGGAATCACTGAGCATTGGCTCAGACGGTTTTGCCGGGGCTGCCGCAGGTGTAGGAGCCTGTGTGCTGCCGACGACGACCGGTGCTGCCGCTGCAGGTGCGGATGACGGGAAGATCTGGCCGATCATCACGTTGCCGGTTTTTTGCTCAGCGGTCACTTTCAGGCTCAGCGTGCCGGTTGGCGTGTGACGGGCAATCGGATCCGGGATATCCGGCACCGCATTACCTACCCCTGCCGCAAAGGCTTTCGCCGGGTTGACCATCTGCGTAGTGTCTGCCAGATCCTGACGGGTGGTGTACACCAGCAAATAAATTTGTTTCTGACCCAACGCCGGCGTCAGTTTCAGTGTGCCTTCCAGACGGTCACTCGACACGATCCCTGGTTTCTGATACGGGAAATAGCTGGAAGGATAAAATGCCGCCGGACGCATCTGCTCATCCAGCACCAGAACATTCGGCGCATACACGGTTTTACCGGTCGCGATACTGGTCAGTGTGATTTCAAGCGAGCCACGGTCAGCAGGTAATGCGAAAGCCCCGACAGCACCCTGAATTTCACCCTGATTAATTTCAGCGCTGGACGTGCCCAGCGTGACATCCTGCGTCACTGGCGGAACCAGCGGCGTCCATGAAAGGTTGCGTAAGGTCTGGCTGGAAATAGCCGGTGCCGTATTCGCATCATTTTGCGCAGCATTCACTCCCGCAGGGACAGCAGCCAACAGGCTCAGCGACAGACACAGTGACAGCAGATTCTTTTTCATTATTGGTTCCTTTGAAATCACCATGAAGGCTGGCGGTCATCAGCGACAATCCGCCAGCCAGCACATCTTCTTTACTGCGATTTTTAAAGCTTAGATTGCCATTTTTCCAAACTCTTTCGGGTTGCCGGAAGGCGGCAAGCGTCCAAGTCCCCGGGAGCGTAGACAACTACGTGACCGGGGCGAGGACGCGCAGCCAACGCATCGGCAGCGCGAAGGAGGAAGGAAAAATTTACCACCAGATTTCCATTTGGGCGCCGAAGGTCACTTCATCGTCATTACCACGGCTGAAGGTACGGGTGCTGGTATCATTCATCGCTAAGCCATTGTTTGTGCCGGTATCGGTGTCGTAACCCCATTTTTCATCCCAGTTCGCATAAGTGGCAAACACGCGGATGGCCGGACGTGACCAGATGCTGTCGCCAGCCTGCCATTGTTGCGCCAGGGTGACTTTGTACTGACCATTTTTGTCGCCGGTACGCTGAGATTTCACGTTGTCGTAACCCACTTCCAGCAAGGTACTCATGATCGGGGTCCATTTGTACATCGGACGGACACCGACGGTATACCAGGTGGTGCCGTTGTTGTTATCACGATCAACGTCCTGATACATTGCCACGTACATCAGGCTCCAGGTGTCGTTGAAGTCGATAGCACCGTGATCGAGAACGCGCACCATGCTGCCGTTGTTATTGATGGCTGCGCCATTAGAGTGGCCGTTTGCCGTGCCCTGACCCGGATCGGTCATGGAGTCAGAAGCATATTGCAGAACGAATTTATTGTAGCCGTTGTAAATGCTTTGCGTATGTTCCGCAGTGACCAGGAAACCGTCTTTGGTGGCATCATCCGCCAGTGAATAACCGTCACGCGCATTGGCACGACCATAATCCACCCCTAACTCCAGTACGCCGCCCGGGTTAGTTTGCAGACCCGCCAGACGCACGTCGAACACGTCGTTGGAGGTTGGCACTTCGTTACGCTGGTCGGCAATATAACCGTATGAACCGCCGCTTTCGGTATTACGGGTTGCAGCCAGAGACAATTTACCGAAGCCCAGATCGATATCTTCCAGACCCGCACCAGGACCTGAAATATCCCAGTAGTAGAAGTCGATCATGTGAACATCATGACGTTGGTAGAAACGCTTACCCGCCCAGAGGGTGGAGCCCGGCAGCCATTCGATCAGGTTCTTACCCTTCACGTTGGCTTCGCGGAAAGCCGGATCGGTTGACTCCCAGTCGTTCTGTTGAGAGACGGAATACGCCACGTTGGTGTCGAAATAGAAGCTCTTATCCCCTTCTTTCCACACTTCCTGACCCAGTTTCAACTCTGCATACGTCTCGCATTCGTTACCAAGACGGTATTTGCTGTCTGCACCGGTTGCTTTGAAACATTGCTGTTCGCCGCCGCTGCCGGTCCAGCCAATACCCGAACGGGCATAACCGGTGAAATCTACCGCCATTGCTTGTGTAGAAAGGATGCCAGCAGCCACTGCCAGCGCCAGGGAAGAACTACGCATTGTGATCATCATTTTCTCCTGTAGGGGATCGCGTGCTTTCAAACACCAGGTTCTGGGTGTAACCGGCGACATGCAGTGCCATCCTCGCGGAACAGATGACAGCGGTGTGGCGGCAAACCAATGGCGAATGTTGCACCTTCTTCTACCAGCACCACGTCGTTCTGGCGGTACACCAGGTTCTGACGAATTGCCGGAATTTGGATGTGGATCTGTGTTTCGTTACCCAGTTGCTCGACAACCTGCACTTCGCCGGAAAGCGTCACTTCAGCGACGTCGCTTGGCAGAAGATGTTCAGGGCGGATACCCAGTGACAGGTTGCTGCCGACGTTAACGTTGGTCCCCTCCACCGGCAGCCAGACTTGCTGGCGGTTTGGCAACTCGACCTGCACACGTGCAGGTTCAGCACCGGTGACTTTCACCGGCAGGAAATTCATTTTTGGAGAGCCGATAAAACCGGCGACAAAGCGGTTGGCAGGATAGTGATACAGCCCGAGCGGCTTACCGACCTGAGCGATATGTCCGGCATCGAGCACCACGATTTTATCGGCCAGCGTCATCGCTTCGACCTGATCGTGAGTCACATAAATCATGGTGCGTTTCAGGCGCTTATGCAGGCGTGAAATTTCAATGCGCATCTGCACACGCAGCGCGGCATCTAAGTTAGAAAGGGGCTCGTCAAGCAGAAAAACTGTCGGCTCGGCAACCAGCGTACGGCCAATCGCCACGCGCTGACGTTGTCCGCCGGAAAGCGCTTTCGGGCGTCGGTCCAGCAAGTGCGCCAATTGCAACACTTCGGATACCTGATTCACCCGCTGGCTGATCTCGGTTTTTTTCGCACCGGCCAGCTTCAGGCCAAAAGACATGTTTTCTGCCACGGACAGGTGCGGATAAAGCGCATAAGACTGGAACACCATGCCAATGCCACGATCGGCGGGCGGTACTTCGTTCATGCGTTTATCGCCAATCTTTAGTTCACCGGACGTGATGTCTTCCAGACCAGCAATCATGCGTAGCAGCGTGGATTTACCACAGCCGGACGGCCCGACAAACACAACAAACTCGCCTTCTTCTATTTCCAGATTGATATCACTGGAAATCACGGTATCGCCAAAGGCTTTGTACACGCTGTTAAGGGAAACGCTCGCCATCCTGAACTCCTGTACTTGTTGCCAGCGAGAAAACTCGATGCAACGGAGAGTGAAGGATTAGCCGGTTATCGTAATCATCCGTAACAAAGTTTTTCATGGGGGAGGAGCAGGGAGGATGACGGTTTCCCGTAAACGGATGAAAGTTCATACCAAAAATCAAATTCGTGATCTGAATGGCAAAAAACGAAGCATAATTTTGAGTGATGAGCCACATAACGCCTGAGAGTGTCGGCGGGATCACATTCTGAGAGACGGGGGCGTAGAGAGGGGGATGATGAAGCGCCGACAGGTTGAATCCACACTGGCGTCGTACCCTGTCTTTTCCGTCTCAGACGATAAAAAAACCGACTACAAAAGGATTGGATTATGACCCTCAGCATTAAGAAGATTGTTAAACACACACTGGCACTCTCGGCGCTGGCTACGCTGGTGCTGTCATCTTCCGCGTTCGCCAAAATAGAAGAAGGGAAACTGGTCATCTGGATTAACGGTGACAAGGGCTATAACGGCCTGGCGGAAGTCGGTAAGAAATTTGAAAAAGATACCGGCATTAAAGTGACGGTAGAACATCCGGACAAGCTGGAAGAAAAATATCCGCAAGTGGCGGCGACCGGCGACGGCCCCGACATTATCTTCTGGGCGCACGACCGTTTCGGTGGTTACGCACAGTCTGGCCTGCTGGCTGAAATCAGCCCGGATAAAACCTTCAAAGACAAACTGTTCCCGTTCACCTGGGATGCAGTGACCTTCAACGGCAAGCTGATCGGCTATCCGGTCGCGGTTGAGGCGCTGTCACTGATTTACAACAAAGACATCATTAAAGAAGCGCCAAAAACCTGGGAAGAAATCCCGGCACTGGACAAAGAACTGCGCGCCAAAGGCAAGAGTGCCATCATGTGGAACTTGCAGGAACCGTACTTCACCTGGCCAATCATCGCCGCTGACGGCGGTTATGCGTTCAAGTATGAAAACGGCAAATACAACATTAAAGACACCGGCGTGAATAACGCAGGTTCACAGGCTGGCCTGCAATTCATCATCGATCTGGTGAAAAACAAACACATCAACGCCGATACCGATTATTCCATCGCCGAAGCCGCCTTCAACAAAGGCCAGACCGCGATGACTATCGACGGTCCGTGGGCCTGGTCAAACCTCGACAAGAGCAAAATCAACTACGGCGTGACGCTGCTGCCAAGCTTCCACGGCAAACCGTCTAAACCGTTCGTTGGCGTACTGACTGCGGGTATCAACGCCGCCAGCCCGAATAAAGAACTGGCGAAAGAGTTCCTGGAAAACTATCTGATCACCGACGAAGGTCTGGCGGTGGTGAATAAAGATAAACCGCTGGGCGCTGTGGCACTGAAAACGTATCAGGAACAACTGGAGAAAGATCCGCGCATCGCCGCCACTATGGCTAACTCCAAAAACGGCGAAATCATGCCTAACATCCCGCAGATGAGCGCCTTCTGGTATGCAGAACGCAGCGCCATCATCAATGCGGTGAATGGCCGCCAGACTGTTCCGCAAGCACTGAAAGACGTAGAAACACGCATTACCAAGTAATGCCGAAGCATTAGCTTAATGAACGGTGCGGGACTTACGGGTTCCGCACCGCCACCACAAGGATTGTCCTTATGCCAAGAGCCAAAAAACGGCCGTTCAGCAATGCGTTCAAATGGCTGGTCATCGCCCTGCTCGCCTGCTTTACCGGTTATCTGATCGTGCTGATGTATGCGCAGGGCGAAACCCTTTTTGCCGTTCTGACCCTGATTCTTTCCAGCGTCGGTTTATACATTTACGGCAACCGCCGCGCCTATTCGTGGCGCTATGTCTATCCTGGCCTCGCCGGGATGTCTTTATTTGTGCTGTTCCCGCTGGTCTGCACCATCGCGATTGCGTTCACCAACTACAGCAGCACCAACCAGCTGACGTTTGAACGTGCTCAGTCGGTGCTGATGGACCGTCAATTTCAGGGCGGAAAAGCGCTGAATTTTGCGCTCTTCCCTGCTGGTGAAAAGTCTGCCGGTGATAAATGGCAGCTGGCACTGACTTCAGCGGATAACAGTGAAACGCTGGTTTCGCCACCTTTTGCCTTTAACGCTTCCGCGCCACAAACGCTGGAGATGCTTCCACAGACTGCCCCTTCGACGGAAAAAGCCGGTCTGCGCGTGGTGACACAAAACCGTGCGGCGCTGGGTCAGCTCTCGGCGAAATTACCCGACGGCGAAACGCTGCGCATGAGTTCACTGCGCCAGTTCTCCGGCACTCAGTCGCTGTACAAACTGGGCGACGATGAAAAGCAGCTGACTAACGTTGAAACCGGCACAATCTACCGCCCGAACACAAAAACCGGCTTCTATCAGGCAGTAAACGCTCAGGGCGAATGGCAGGCCGAACAACTCAGCCCGGGCTTTACCGTCGGCATCGGCTGGGGCAACTTCCTGCGCGTATTGCATGATGAAGGGATCCAGAAACCCTTCCTGTCGATTTTCGTCTGGACCGTTGTTTTTGCCCTGCTGACCGTGATCCTGACCGTCGCCGTCGGCATGGTGCTGGCCTGCGTCGTACAGTGGGAGGAACTGAAAGGCAAAGCCGCTTACCGCATCCTGCTGATCCTGCCTTATGCCGTTCCCGCATTTATTTCGATTCTTATTTTCAAAGGGTTATTCAATCAGAGCTTCGGTGAAATAAACCTGATGCTCAGCGCGCTGTTTGGTATCAAACCGGCATGGTTCAGCGATCCGTGGACCGCCAAAAGCATGATCATTATCGTCAACACCTGGCTCGGTTATCCGTACATGATGATCCTGTGTATGGGCCTGCTGAAAGCCATTCCTGACGATCTTTATGAAGCTTCGGCAATGGACGGCGCCACGCCGATGCAGAACTTCTTCCGCATCACGCTGCCTTTGCTCATTAAGCCGCTGACACCGCTGATGATCGCCAGCTTTGCCTTTAACTTTAATAACTTCGTACTGATCCAGTTACTGACTAACGGCGGGCCGGACATGCTCGGCACCACTACGCCAGCGGGTCATACCGATTTGCTGGTCAGCTACACCTATCGCATCGCCTTTGAAGGCGGCGGCGGGCAGGACTTCGGGCTGGCGGCAGCAATTGCCACGCTGATCTTCCTGCTGGTGGGTGCGCTGGCTATCGTGAACCTGAAAGCCTCACGCATGAAATTCGACTAAGGAGAAACAGACAATGCCCATGGTTAAACCTAAGTCGCAGAAAGTCAGATTGCTGGTGACGCACCTTTTACTGCTGTGTTTTCTGGCGCTGATCCTGTTCCCGTTGCTGATGGTATTCGCCATTTCGCTGCGCCCGGGTAACTTTGCCACCGGCAGTCTGATCCCGGATCAGGTGTCGTGGGATCACTGGAAACTGGCGCTCGGCATCGCGGTCACCAACAGCGACGGCAGCATCACGCCGCCGCCATTCCCGGTGATGTTATGGTTATGGAACTCGATCAAGATCGCCGGGATTACCGCTGTCGGCATCGTCGCGCTTTCTACCACCTGCGCCTACGCTTTTGCCCGCATGAAATTCCGCGGTAAAAGTTCGCTGCTCAAAGGGATGCTGATTTTCCAGATGTTCCCGGCGGTGCTGTCACTGGTGGCGTTATATGCCCTGTTTGACCGTCTCGGCATGTACGTGCCGTTTCTGGGGCTGAATACGCATGGCGGTGTCATATTTGCCTATATGGGCGGTATCGCCCTGCACGTCTGGACCATCAAAGGTTATTTCGAAACCATCGACGGTTCGCTGGAAGAAGCGGCCGCGCTGGATGGTGCCAGCCCGTGGCAGGCATTCCGTCTGGTGCTTTTGCCGCTGTCTGTACCGATTCTGGCGGTGGTGTTCATTCTGTCGTTCATCGCGGCTATTACCGAAGTGCCGGTGGCATCGTTACTGCTGCGAGACGTCAACAGCTACACGCTGGCGGTCGGCATGCAGCAATATCTGAATCCGCAAAATTATCTGTGGGGTGACTTTGCCGCGGCGGCGATTCTGTCTGCCATTCCGATTACGGCAGTGTTCCTGATTGCTCAACGCTGGCTGGTGGGCGGCTTAACGGCAGGGGGAGTGAAAGGTTAACGGTAAGGCTAATGCGCTTTGTAATACTTGATCAATTACCTGTGTCTTGGGCGGCCGTATGGCCGCCCTTTTTTATTTATTACACCGACAATTTATTTGAAGGCGACCTCTCCCTCATACTTCCAGTAAGTGTTGTCGGTTTTATTAGTTGGGAAGTACCAATAACGGCCATCGTTTCCTGTCGCTTTCAAGGTAAATAACTCAAGGCGACCGTTGTAAGGATTACTGTAAATAAACGTCGTTCCCAGGCTCGCTTTACGATCGTTTTCTCCCCACTGTGCATAACCCATTAACGATTCGTTATTGGTTTTTGCTGTTTCCTTATCAGTGCCTAAATAAATCCAGTCAGCATTGTTGGTTTTATTGGTTGGGAAATACCAATATTGGCCGGTTTTAGCGGCGGAGAAATATTCAGTCTGATGGTTATAAGGGTTGTCGTAAACATAGATATTGCCACGCTCACCATAATGGCCATTTTCCGCCCATTGATGGCAGCAGGTATCATCCGGTGCGTCTGGTTGAGCAAACTGTGAAAGCACCTTACTGAACGCATACTTCGGTGCCTGTTCTTCGGTCAGACCACTATGGGTGGCCTCTACAACGCCCGCAGGTCCTGGCTGATCGCGGGCCATAGACCAGATACCGATCATCCCGAGATTACGTTCTTTCGCCTGTTCCATCACAATGTTGGCATCTGACAGATAGAAGGTTTCACCTTGCACATCGTTGTACCCGATCATCGGCGTGGTGCCCATCATGGCGTTAATTTGCGCATCAGTCTTATCGGGGTAAATTCCTTTCAGCTGAAGGAACATATTGTCGATAGCAGAAGTCGCACAATGACCATGAATATTCTGACCTTCAGTACCTGTGGACTTACAGATTTCGTTACCATAATCCATGGTCATGATGTTAATACCTGCCAGTTCGACGCCTTTCGCTTTCGCATCGTTCAGCACGTACATACCTTCAGCCGTCAGACCGGTAGGCAGAACAGGCAATGTGTACCAGACAGCGACTTTCTTACCGTCTTTTTTCCACTGATCCTGTGTCGCTTTTACAGCAGTATTCCGGCGCTGAACGATGGCGCTATCAGCCAGATACCCCCCCTCAATGTCAAAATCCAGTACCTTCAGATTCAGGTTTTCAACGATATCCACATACATCTGTTTCAGGTCATCAATATTGTGACAGGCAGCAGCAAGAGGCGCATTATTTGCACCACCAATGGAAACCATAACGTCCCCGCCAGCTTCACGTAATGCTTTGATTTTTGAATACTGGGTGTAGTTTTGCAGATTGTATGCTGTACCCCAGGTTGGCATACAAGTGTCTGTGTCTTTCGCCACCACAAATGCCATAGTGAAATGGTTAATACCCTGCTCCGTGGCCAGTTTAGCCAGATCAGGAATATCGTTTAACGTGAAGTCAACATAAGGAGCATAGACATGCGCTGGCCAGTCACTTTTTGCTGTACCGACGCGATCTTTCGTGCCAGTCCAGTCGACAATCGCTTTCCAGGTATTGATATCGGTTGGTGAAACCTTCTGAACTTTAGCCTGGGAAACGTACGGCTGATTTTGGAATCGAACCAGTGTATTCGCGGCATACAGCTTAGAAGCATCGAATACCGGCGCAGCGGCCAGTTCCTCATCGGTATATCGTGTTGATGCGTCTAATGGCTTCCAGGGTGCGCCATTGACCCCGTCCGGGTTCTGATTGGCAACATCTGCCGGATCCTTACCTACTGTATAAAATAAGGCCTCATAGCTCTGCGAGCCTACAGTGACCACATCGCCTTGATTATAAACGGTTTCAGCATTCCACGGTTTCGCCGGGATATAAACTTGCCACGGGTTGCGGACATCAGGCGCGAAAGAATTCGCAGGTATTGTGGTCGTGGCCTGATAATTGGTTTCACCGACAGAAACAATATCTCCCTCCTGGTAAACTTTATCGGCACTAAAGGCAGGATAAGTAGGGGTGTCGGAGCCTGGAATGTCGCAACTGGTCGGGTTGCCATATTGCGTGATTTCCGCCGGAGTTGCATCACGGACATAATTCCACGGGTTAGAACCTTCAGGTGCGTCCGGAGTGACCGGACAATTGGTTGCCCCCACCCACCAGGCATTCTGATAGACGGAGCCATCAAAAATAACCTGAATGGTGTCTCCACCCTCCTGACCATTCCAGGCTTCCAACGCACAGGCGCTGCCTGCAACCGCCAGCATCCCCATACCTAACATGGCTTTGCTGATTTTATTAAATTCCATTTTAATTTCCTTTATTATTAAATGCTTTACAAAATTAACCGGCTTTAATTAAACAATTAACCGCTTGTACAGGCACATATACTAATAGAGAAATTAAATCATGGCTGTTAATTAATTAATTCAGAAAACTTACGGAAACTAATTACATAAAAAATTAATTCACGAGATGAATGCATTAGTAATTTACATTTTGGAAAGAAATTAATTTATTCTTATCAGTTAAATAAAAAGACAATAAAAAGAGAGCCATAATATGACTCATGGCTCTCTTTGTAATGATGACAGTTTAATTTACCGAGACTTTCCGGCGACGTTTATCAAGATCTTTAATCAGCTTATTCACCTGCTCGTCGGCGAACATGTCTTCGAGCGTATGAGAAAGCTTACGCCGCCAGTTCGGGTATTCATCGCTGGTGCCGGGCACATTGACCGGTGTGTCCATGTCCAGCCAGTCTTCCGGTTGCAGACCGAGCAAGGCGCAGGCGCTGTCGGCAACGTAGCGTTGCAGACCCCGGTTGAGTACCGGCGTCATTTCCATCAGCGCCGCTTTATGCCCGGTTTTCTTCGGGATGCAACCGTAATGATGCAGGCCGTCGAGCAACCCCTGACGTGCGCGGGCACGGTCAGCGTACAGCGCCTGTAAAACAGCTTCGTCACGGTATAAACCGAGGGTTTTGCCCAGCGCCAGATCGTCACTTTGCCAGTAGCCTCGCAGCGTCGGCAGGTCATGCGTGGTGATAGTCGCCATCGCCTGAACCGGATAGGACTGCGGCGCGCGGAAGTTGTTTTCCTCATCGCGTTCGAAATACAGCACCTTATAGGAATACACACCGCTTTCGCGCAGTTTACTGACGATCTCGACCGGCACCGTACCCAGATCTTCGCCGATCACCATGCAGCGGTGCCGCTGACTTTCCAGTGCTAAAATGGCCAGCAGATCATCCACCGGATACTGTACATACGCGCCTTTATCCGCCGTTTCACCAGCCGGGATCCACCACAGACGCAGCAACGTCATCACATGATCAATACGCAATGCACCGCAGCTGGTCATATTGGCACGCAGAAGATCGATAAACGGCTGATAGCCGCGTCTCACCATCACATGCGGATCCATCGGGCGCAGATCCCAGTTCTGTCCGAGCGGGCCCAGAATATCCGGCGGCGCCCCCACCGAGGCTTTCAGGCAATACAGCTCGCCGTCACCCCAGGTTTCCGAGCCGCCTTCCACCACGCCGACCGCCAGATCCCGGTAAAGCCCCATCGGCATCTCGTACTGCTGGCTGGTGTGGTAACACTGCGTAAACTGCGTTTCCGCCAGCCACTGCAACCACACATAAAACTCCACATCCTGCGCATGCTGTTCACAGAATGCCCTCACGGCCGGGCCCCGGGCATCATGATATTTTTCCGGCCAGCGGTTCCAGCCAAGCGCCACATCACTTTCTTTCGCCAGATGTTCGTATAACGCGTCAAACGCCGCCTGCAGGTACAGGCTTTCCCCGCCCTGCTTCACAAAAGCCGCCAGGGACTTCACCTGCGGATCCTGTGGCTTACGCCCCAGGAAATGCGCGTAAGCCAGCCGTAACCCTTCTAATTTCAGCGGCATGACGTTAGCGTAATCCACCCGGTCATTCGCGCGCACCGCCTGTATGCGTTGCTGCGTCAGCGGCTGATGCCACCATTGTTGCGCCGCATCGCTTTGCCTGAAATCTTCTACCGCACTGACGTCGATATAAATCACATTCAGCCAGCGACGGGAAGACGGGCTATAGGGGCTGGCAGCCGCCGGATTCGCCGGATACAGCGCGTGGATCGGATTAAGCCCGACAAATGCGCCGCCACGTTGAGCGATATTTTTCAGCATCATACTGAGGTCACCGAAATCACCGATGCCCCAGTTATTTTCCGAGCGCAACGTATAGAGCTGTACGCAGGCGCCCCACAGTTTTTTACCGGCCAGCAGGGCATCCGGTTCATAACAGCGTTTCGGTGCCACAATGACCCGGCAATCCCACTGTTGCGCGTCCTGTGTCAACGTCAGCTGATGATAGCCGGCAGGAATTTTACCCGGCAGCGCCAGTGTCATTTTGCCGCTGATCCGCCCCTTTTGCGTCGTGCCGCTTTCCAGCTTCAGTGTCCAGGCATATTCGCCTTCACCGCTGACCGGTAATGCCAGACGGCTGCCCGTGACAAATACTTTGACCGACGGTACCGGTGTGGTCACCGGGCGGCGGTGTCCCGCCTCCCAGCCCATCGCCGATAACAGCTCACGCTTGGTCTCAGGGGCGATCGCCTGCTGTTTACCGTGCGCGTTAATAAAACCAGAGGCGATCCCCGCCTCCCTGGCGGCCTGCTCCAGTGCTTTGTTCTCCATGCCGGCTCCTTATCGCTTCGCCTGCCAGATCCGCTGCTGATAATCGCGGATCGAACGGTCGGAACTGAACATCCCTACGCGGGACGTGTTGAGGATAGTTTTGCGCGTCCATTCATCCTGATCGCGATACAGCGCGTCCACTTTCTGCTGTGCCGCACAGTAATCCGCAAAGTCGGCCAGCACCAGATACGGGTCGCCGCCGCCCAGCAAACTGTCGAGCATCAGACTGAACGCCTGCTTTTCACCATTGCTGAAGAAGCCGTTTTCCAGCTCTTTGAGAATTTTATCCAGGTGCTTGTCTTTCTTGCGAATTTTAAGCGGATCGTAGCCCTCCGCCTGCAAAGCTTTGACCTGATCGACGGTATGACCAAAGATGAAGATATTGTCTTCACCCACCTCTTCGGCAATCTCAACGTTCGCACCGTCGAGGGTGCCGACGGTCAGCGCACCGTTCAGTGCCAGTTTCATGTTGCCGGTACCAGATGCTTCTTTGCCCGCTGTGGAGATCTGCTCGGACACATCGGCTGCCGGGATCATCAGTTCAGCCACGGATACGCGGTAATCCGGGATAAATACCACTTTGATGCGGTCACGCACCAGCGGATCGTTATTCACTTTTTCCGCCACCTTATTGATGGCGTAGATAATATTTTTCGCCAGGTAATAACCCGGTGCCGCTTTCGCGCCGAACAGGAAGACACGCGGCACCAGGTCCATTTCCGGGTTATCACGCAACTGGCGGTACAGCGACAAAATGTGCAGCAGGTTAAGGTGCTGGCGTTTGTACTCATGCAGGCGTTTGATCTGTACATCGAAAATGGCATCAGGGTTGAGCGTCAGTCCCATTGTCTGTTGCACGTAATGCGCCAGTTTGATTTTGTTCTCACGCTTAATGGCCTGATAACGCTGGCGGAACTTTTTGTTGTCGGCAAAACCTTCCAGCCCTTTCAGCGCATCGAGGTCATTCACCCATTCCGTTTTCAGGGTGTCATCAATCAGCGATGACAGCGCAGGGTTACACTGTTTCAGCCAGCGGCGCGGTGTGATGCCGTTGGTCACGTTATGGAATTTATTCGGCCACAGCAGGTGGTATTCCGGGAACAGATCTTTGACCACCAGTTCGGAATGCAACGCTGCCACGCCGTTCACCGCAAAACCACTGACCACGCACAGATTCGCCATCCGCACTTGTTTGTCCTGATGAACTGACAGTTTTTCCCATACGGCTTTGTCACCCGGCCACTGTTTTTCGACCACCTTTTTAAAGCGGGCATTGATGGCTTTGATCAACGAGAAATGGCGGGGAAGCAGGCTGCGCACCAGTTTTTCATCCCAGCATTCCAGCGCTTCCGGCATCAGTGTGTGGTTGGTGTACGCGAATGTCTGACGGGTGATCGCCCAGGCCGCATCCCAGTCAAGCTGATGTTCGTCGAGCAAAATACGCAGCAGCTCAGGAATGGCAATGGTCGGGTGCGTATCATTGAGCTGGATGACTTCGAATTTCGGTAAATCCTCAATTTTCCGGCCAAGGAAATGATGGCGGCGCAGGATATCGGCCACCGAACAGGCGCACTGGAAATACTGCTGCATCAGGCGCAGGCGTTTACCGGCGTCATGATTGTCATTCGGATAAAGCACTTTGGTGAGTTTGGCCGCATCAATGCCTTTTTGCTCGGCTTTAAGAAATTCACCGTCATTGAACAACGTCAGATCGAACGGATGTACGTCAGTGGCCTGCCACAGGCGCAGCGGTTGGGTGACACCATTTTTGTAACCGACCACCGGCAGATCCCAGGCTTCCCCCCGCAGGGTAAACGCGGGCTGCCAGCGTTGAACGCCCTTTTCGTTTTTCGTCAGTTTGCCGCCGAACGCGACATCCACAGACAGCGAGCTATTGTGGCTGAACCACGGATAGCTTTCGCGATGCCAGCTGTCCGGCGCTTCCTGTTGCTTGCCTTCGCTGAACGACTGGCGGAAAAGACCATACTGATAGTTCAGACCATAGCCGGTCGCGGGTTGCCCGACGGTTGCCATAGAATCGAGGAAACAGGCAGCCAGACGGCCTAACCCGCCATTGCCGAGTGCCGGATCGGTTTCCTGCTCCAGCACATCGGCCAGTTCAACCCCCTGCTCTTTCAGCGCATGACTGACCGTGTCATACCAGCCGAGATTGATCAGATTGTTTGCGGTCAGGCGCCCGATCAGGAACTCCATCGAGATATAGTTAACGTGCCGCTGAGGCTGTTTTGTCGCTTTTGCCGCAGGCTGCGCACTCAGTTGTTCAGATAATGCGGCACTGGTAGCCTGCCACCACTGATGCGGTGTCATATCCTGTGCCTGTTGCAAACCGAACCCTTGCCACTGGCGTTTCAGCGCGGCTAAAAATTGCGTCTTATCTAAAGTCACCTGCATTTCATGCCTCTTTATCCGGGAATTTGTAGGGAAAGCCTGATGTTGATTATCACTATGCTGACGTGTGTATCGGTAAGCGGCATCATCCCGGTAAAGATTAGGCAGGGAGGAGAAACGGGGCGTAGCCGGAGGAGACGGAGGTTCAGGGCAAACGCCTGAAAATTTGTATTAAGAAGTGTGATGCAGAGCAACTTAACGGCATGTAAAAACGTAACATTCTTGCAATCAATGTTTCAAAGGAGGACTTTAGAAAAAGTGATTAATTACACGCTGTGAAATAAATAACACCCCTCTGTCCCTTTCTGTCAAAAGAATCGAAAAAAATGCTGATCCCTTCAAAATTAAGCCGCCCGGTGCGGCAGCAAAATACAGTAGTTCGGGAACGTCTGCTGACGAAGCTCTCGACTGCGCCGAATTATCGTCTGACCCTGGTCGCCAGTCCGGCGGGCTATGGGAAAACGACGCTGGTGGCGCACTGGGCAGCAGGCAAAAGCGATCTGGGCTGGTATTCTCTTGATGAAAGCGACAATCAGCCGGAGCGCTTTGCCTGCTATCTGATTGCTGCTGTGCAGCAGGCCTGCGGCGGACATTGCGTCAAAAGCGAAGCGCTGAGTCTGAAGCATCAGTACGCCAGTCTGCCGGCGCTGTTTGCCCAGCTTTTTGTGGAACTTTCCGACTGGCACAGCCCGTTGCTGCTGGTCATCGATGATTATCATCTGATTTCCAATGATGCCATTCATGAAGGGATGCGTTTTTTCCTGCGCCATCAGCCGGAAAATCTTTCACTGGTGGTGCTTTCACGCACCCTGCCGCCGCTGGGCATCGCCAATATGCGTGTACGCGAGCAACTGCTGGAGCTCAACGCTTCGCATCTGGCCTTTACGCATCCGGAAACACAGCAATTTTTCGATAACCGGCTGAAAGACCCGATTGAGCAGGCGGACAGTAGCCGGTTATGTGACGAAGTCGCAGGATGGGCCACCGCGTTGCAACTGATTGCCCTATCGGCACGGCAGTCTTCGCACTCTTCCCAGCATTCGACCCAGCAGTCCGCACGTAAGCTGGCCGGGTTGAATGCCAGCCATCTTTCTGAATATCTGGTGGATGAAGTTCTGAATCGCGTTGATGCACCGACGCGTGATTTTCTCCTGCGCTGCTCGCTGTTGCGCTCGATGAACGATGCGCTGATTGTGCGCCTGACCGGCAGTGAAAATGGTCAGCAACGTCTGGAGGAGCTGGAGCGCCAGGGGTTATTCATTAACCGCATGGATGACAGCGGCGAATGGTTTAACTTCCACCCGCTGTTTGCCACCTTCCTGCGGCAGCGCTGTCAGTGGGAACTGGCGTCTGAGCTGCCCGCTATTCATCGCGCTGCCGCCGAAGGCTGGCTGGCACAAGGTTTCCCTGCCGAAGCGATTCATCATGCGCTGGGTGCCGAAGACACTCATCTGCTGCGGGATATTCTGCTGCAACACGCCTGGGCGCTGTTTAATCAAAGCGAACTGGCGTTGCTGGAAGAATGTCTGGCCGCCCTGCCTTACGACCGGCTGATTCAGAATCCTAAGCTGGTGCTGTTACAGGCATGGCTGGCACAAAGCCAGCACCGTTATGCTGAAGTCGACGTGCTGCTGGCCCGCGCTGAAAACGAAATGAAACAGCGTAATATTGTGATGGAACAGGCGCAGGCAGCCGAGTTTGATGCGCTGCGTGCGCAGGTGGCCATCAACGACGGACGACAGGATGAAGCGGAAAAACTGGCCGCTGAGGCCCTGCGTTATCTGCCTTATGAAAGCTATTACAGCCGCATTGTGGCGACATCCGTCACCGGTGAAATCCAGCACTGCAAAGGGGATCTCACCCGCGCACTGCCGCTGATGCAACAGACCGAACAAATCGCACGCCGTTACGAAGCCTATCACTACGCTTTATGGGCGCTGCTGCAACAGAGTGAGATCCTGATTGCTCAGGGTTTTTTGCAGGCCGCGTTTGAGATGCAGGATCGCGCTTTTGAACTGGTACGCGAACAGCATCTGGAACAATTGCCGATGCACGAATTTTTACTGCGTTTACGTTCACAACTTTTGTGGTCGTGGTCGCGGCTCGATGATGCGGAAGAAGCCGCGCGTGAAGGGCTTAATGTGCTGACCAACTTCCAGCCACAGCAGCAGTTGCAATGTCTGGCGATGCTGGCGAAATGTTCGCTGGCACGCGGCCAGCTCGACAATGCCCATCACCATTTGCAGCGCTGTGAAGCGTTGCTGAAAACGGGTCAGTATCACATCGACTGGCTGACCAATACCGATAAGCCACGTGTGATTTACTGGCAGATGATTGGCGATAAAAACGCGGCACGTCAGTGGCTGCAACAGGCGCGTAAACCGGATATGGCGGATAACCATTTCCAGCAAGGTCAGTGGCGCAACATTGCCCGTGTACAAATTTTGCTGGAAAAGTTTGATGAAGCAGAAGTGGTGCTGGATGAACTGAATCTGAATGCCCGGCAGCTGCGCCTGACCAGCGATCTCAACCGCAATTTACTGCTGAGTAACTTACTTTACTGGCAAACCGGGCGCAGAAGTGACGCCCAAAAGGTATTGATCGAAGCGCTGTCACTGGCGAACCGCACCGGTTTTATCAGCCATTTCGTCATTGAAGGGGAAATGATGGCGCAACAACTGCGCCAGCTGATCCAGCTTAATCTGTTGCCGGAGCTGGAACAGCGTCGCGCCCAACAGATTTTGCGCGAAATTAACCAGCATCACCGCCATAAGTTTGCCCATTTCGACGAAGGCTTTGTGAACAAACTACTGACCCATCCGCAGGTGCCGGAACTTATCCGCACCAGCCCGCTGACTCAGCGCGAATGGCAGGTTCTGGGGCTGATTTACTCCGGCTACAGTAATGACCAGATTGCCGGTGAGCTGGATGTAGCCTCGACGACGATCAAAACGCATATCCGTAATCTCTACCAGAAACTGGGCGTCGCACACCGGCAGGAAGCGGTACAGCAGGCTCAGCATCTGTTACAAGTCATGGGCTACGGCGCATAATTATCCCGTCGGCAGACATCGCGATTTAGCCGCTTTCATAACACATCATCAAAATAAGTTGATGTGTTATGCCTATTTTTCATTAGCGCACATTTTTTACTCAAAAATAAAATCCGGTGATATAATGTGACCGTCGTCACATAATTGTAATTCACCATTTCTTCAGTAAAGCCCATTGCCCGCCTGTTGTAGCAGTCCTCCGGCTGTTTTTTGGCTTCGCGCAAGCGGCTGTAGTGAGTAAGGATTTTATCGATGGGTACATTAACTGCCGGGATTTTAATGATGCGCTGGGAATTGCTGAGCGCCTTTTTGATGTTCTGCACCAGCCAGCTTAATATTGTTTGTCGCCAGTCCAGCCGCAATACCATGGCATTCGTTTGCAGCGGTATCGGTCTGACCGTGACCTGTTTTTTTGTCATGAGCCTGATGGGCATGAGCTACAACGCCGTTGCCATCGCGCAGTTCTGGGCAAACACCAAAGACGTTTTCTTTGATGTCATGAGTAAAACCCCGACCGATATGTCTTACTACTATTAGTCTGATGTCCTTAGCGGATATTCCTGAATATTAAAGGGCAGAGCCGTATGTGCTGCCCTTTTGTATTATCCACGCGCCTCCCCCGCCAGACTTTTGGTGCTTATTTGTTCAGCCAGATGTCATGTAATCCTAAATATAAAAATTTGCGTGATGCATCGAAGGTCTTTTTGTATCTATCATTCTGATTACCTGTAAATTGCGGGATGTCCCGAAAGGTAAAAAGATATTGTGTTGGCGTCTAAACTATTCATTGCTAATAGTTGAACGGACGTATTAGATTCTCACTCTATACTTTTCTTAGAATGATCATTGCTTTGTTTGCTTCAGGCTGCTGAATTTTCTCTGATTTAGCTCCCCTGTTTATGGCTGAAGGAATTCCGATGAATACGCATCACATGCTTGGCGCGTTAGTGTTACTGGTAAGTTCTGCTTCTTCTCTCGCCGTTGAAACAACGGGCATACCTCAGGATCAGGTGAAAGAACGCAACGCGTTCATTGCTGACCTGATGAAAAAAATGACCCTTGATGAAAAAATCGGTCAGCTGAATCTGGTCACTGTGGGGCCTGAGTACCAAAAAGAAGCGATTATGGCTGACATCCGCGCCGGTAAAGTCGGTGGCGTGTTTAATACTGTAACGAAACCTGATATTCGCCGTATGCAGGATCAGGTGCAGTACAGCCGCCTGAAAATCCCACCGTTTTATGCCTATGACGTGGTGCATGGTCAGCGCACCATTTTCCCTATCAGCCTCGGTCTGGCGGCGAGTTGGGACATGCAGGCAGTTGCCACCAGCGCACGCATTTCGGCACTGGAAACGGCAGCCGATGGCCTGAACATGACGTTCTCACCGATGGTCGATATTACCCGTGATCCGCGCTGGGGACGTGTCTCAGAAGGTTTCGGCGAAGATACCTATCTGACCTCGCGCCTCGCGCATGAAATGGTTACCGGTTATCAGGGCAAAGATCCGTCTGCTCCTGATGCCGTCATGGCAAACGTCAAGCACTATGCGTTGTACGGTGCTGTCGAAGGCGGTCGTGAATACAACACCGTCGATATGAGCCTGACCCGCATGTTCAATGATTACATGCCGCCGTATAAAGCGGCAGTGGATGCCGGTGCCGGCGGTGTAATGGTGGCGCTCAACAGCGTTAACGGCATTCCCGCCACCTCGAATACATGGTTGCTGAAAGATATTCTGCGCGACGACTGGCAGTTCAGGGGCCTGACCGTCAGTGATCACGGGGCTATTGGCGGGCTGGTCAAACACGGCGTTGCCGAAGATGATCGTCAGGCTGCCGCGATGGCGCTGAAAGCCGGTGTCGATATGGACATGGCCGACAATATGTACGGTAAATACCTGAAAGGCTTACTCGCCGACGGTCTGGTCAGCCAGAAAGATATTGATCGCGCCGTTCGCGATGTTCTGGCCGCAAAATGGGATATGGGGCTGTTTGTCGATGAGTATCGTCATTTAGGCCCGCAGTCGAGCGACCCGGCGGACACCAATGCCGAGAGCCGTCTGCATCGCCAGGAGGCACGCGAAGTGGCGCGAACGTCGCTGGTACTGCTGAAAAATAACAATCAAACGTTGCCGTTACAGAAAAAAGGCACGATTGCCGTCGTTGGCGCCCTGGCTGACAGCAAACGTGACGTAATGGGCAGCTGGTCTGCAGCCGGTAAAGCGGCGCAGGCTGTGACGGTATTGCAAGGCATGAAAGATGTACTCGGCGATAAAGGCACCATCCTGTATGCCCGGGGAGCCAACGTCACTAACGATCAGGCTATGGTCGATTTTCTGAACTCTTACGAGAAACAGGTAATCAACGATCCGCGCAAACCGCAGGATATGATTGACGAAGCGGTGAAAACGGCCGAAAAAGCTGACGTTGTGGTCGCCGTCGTCGGTGAAGCACAAGGCATGGCACACGAAGCGTCCAGTCGTTCAGATATCAACATTCCTCAAAGCCAGCGGGACCTGCTCAAGGCATTGAAAGCCACCGGTAAGCCGCTGGTTATCGTGTTAATGAATGGGCGCCCTCTGACCCTGACGTGGGAAAACGAAATTTCTGACGCTATGCTGGAAACCTGGTTCAGCGGCACCGAAGGGGGACATGCGATTGCCGACGTTCTGTTTGGTGATTACAATCCGTCAGGCAAACTGCCGATGACCTTCCCGCGCTCTGTCGGGCAAATTCCTTTGTATAACAGCGTGCTCAATACCGGCCGTCCGTTTAATCCGCAACATCCGGATAAATACACCACCCGTTATTTTGATATCACCAACGGCCCGCTGTTCCCGTTCGGTTATGGTCTGAGCTACACCCGTTTCAGTGTGTCTGACGTGAGTTTGTCGTCCACCACGATGGATGCCAGCCACCCGCTGACGGCCAGCGTGATGGTGAAAAACACCGGTAAAGTCAGTGGTGCCACTATCGTTCAGATGTACCTGCAGGATGTGACGGCGTCGATCAGCCGTCCGGTTAAGGAGTTGAAAAACTTTGAGAAAATCAACCTGCAGCCGGGTGAAGAAAAAACCGTTACATTTGCGATCAACGAAAAAGATTTACGTTTCTACAACGACAAGTTGAAATGGGCTTCAGAGCCAGGAAAATTCAATGTATTTGTGGGGTTAGATTCGCAGGATGTGAAAAAAACCAGTTTCCTGCTGAAATAACTTTCCGGGCCTGTAACCGGGCCCGGAACACAATCGCAAAGCTTCCTCTTTCAGGCGGTAGTCCGGCAACGGAGGCCGCCTGTTCTGAGCAGTAATATCTGTCCGGTTACTGGATATATAACCGACAGTTGCTAACCTTTAATTCAATGTGTTACGCCATTCCGCGCCTATCCGTTTTTTATGGCGTGTTGCGGGTGAGCTGAACAGAGTAAGCTCCGTCTGTGCTGACTGTCGCCTGTCGCCACACTGGCGGCGTATAGCGTTCTTTGCGGAGAAACATTCATGGCCGACTCTCAAGATGCTTCCCTTCTGTACCTGCATTTTGGTACACCACGCCCTTATTGGCGACTGGGTTCAGACAGCAATGCCCTTGAGTTATCTGCAGAGAAAGGCGTCGTCAATATTACTATCCCCCTGACACAATGGCAGGCCGGGAAAATAAGGCAACTGACCGGAATCACCTCAAGTTTTACGCTGGATATCACCCTGTTCGGATCACCTGTATGTCTGTATCTTGTCGGGCGCAAAACCGACAGCAAAGCCTGGGCCGGTACGGCCTCCGCCTATCAGGACACCGCGTCTGTCGCCCATGATCTTGAAGTCGGTCTGACCTTTGCTGAACAGGTGGTTTCCGAAGCCAATTCCGTGATTGTCATTATCGATCAGGAAGGCAAAGTCCACCGTTTTAACCGTCTGAGCGAGGAATATACCGGCCTGCGCGAAGAAGATGTTATCGGGCGAAGCGCCTATGACTTATTCATGTCCATGGAAGAAGGTCTGGCTTCACGCCAGAACATCACGGGTTTTTTCCAGCATCAGCAGTCTTACGAAGTGGAACGCTGGATCAACACTGTCAAGGGCCAGCGCCTGTTCCTGTTTCGTAATAAATTCGTCCACAGCGGCAGCGGCAAACAACAAAAATATTTGATTTGCTCCGGCTCTGACATCACAGACGAACGTAAGGCGCAGGAGCGTTTACGCGTGCTGGCAAACACCGATCTGGTCACCGGTTTCGCTAACCGTAATGCCTTGCAGGAATCCCTTGCCAGAGCACTTCTCGATCGTGGTGAAAACAAAGTCGGGCTGATTTATCTGGATCTGGATAACTTCAAAAAAGTTAACGATGCCTACGGACATATGTTTGGTGATCATCTGCTGCGGGCTGTCTCTGACGCCATTCAGGATTGCCTGTCGCCCAACGATAAACTGGCGCGACTCGGTGGCGATGAATTTATTATTCTCAGCACCCATGCTGAGATAAAAATGCTGGAAGCACTGAGTCAGCGGGTGCTGCGCAGGCTCAGTTTGCCGTTCCGTATCGGACTGATTGAAGTGTACACCGCCTGTTCAGCCGGTATTGCGATTTGCCCGGAACACGGTACTGACGGCGACACACTGTTACAAAACGCCGATACCGCCATGTACGCGGCCAAGGAAAAAGGCAAAAATGTACACTGTGTATTCTCATCAGGCATGAATGAAAAAGCCTCTGAATACATGTGGTTAGATACACACTTACGCAAAGCCCTGTCTGAGAAAGACCAGCTGGTTTTATACTATCAGCCAAAAGTGTCGCTTTACGGCAACGTGCAAAGCGTGGAAGCGCTGCTGCGCTGGAATTCTCCGGAACGCGGCCTGATCCAGCCTCAGAGCTTTATTTCCTATGCCGAAGAATCGGGGCTCATCACGCCAATCGGTAAATGGGTGATTGAAACGGCAACCCGTCAGGCCACTGAATGGCAGAAAAAAGGGCTAAATTTGCGTGTGGCGGTAAACCTTTCCGGACGCCAGCTCAACAACGGTTCATTCATCACCACATTGTCGGATGCCATGAAAAATGCAGGTATGAAAGGCTGTCTGCTGGATTTCGAACTGACAGAAAGCTGCCTGGTGGAAGACGAAAGTGCAGCAGTCGCCATGATTAACCAGTTGCATAAACTGGGCGCGCAGGTGCATCTGGATGATTTCGGCACCGGCTATTCTTCACTGTCACAACTGGCGAGGATCCCCCTTGACTGCATAAAACTGGATCAAAGCTTTATCCGTGGCATCAATGACAATACGGTGTCTCAGGCACTGGTGCGGGCGATTGTGGCGGTGGCAAAAACGCTGCAACTGACGGTGGTCGCGGAGGGGGTGGAAACGGCGGAAGAAGAAAAGTTGATTGACGAAATCGGTGTGGACAGCAAACAGGGCTTTTTGTACGCCAAGCCAATGCCCGCGAATGAGCTGGAGCACTGGCTTGAGGAAAAAACAGGTGCTTCACCCCATATTTTTAAACATAAAGCAAAACAGAAATAGCGCCAGTGACGGGCTGTCTCTGTTGCTAGCCGGTTTTACGCAATGATGCCGTATGCCGGTTTTGCAGCATGACCAGACGCTCCATATAACTCAGATCTTTCTCCTCCAGAGTAAATGCGGCATCCACCCAATCCTCTGTAATATCCATCAGTTCTGAACGTGATAATTGCAATACACGCTGGCGTGCGCGGATCATTGCCCGGATACCGTTGAGCTTTGGCCGCAAAACATCCATAAACGTACGCGTGGCGTTGAAGGCTTCCCCCGGCTGGAATAACACATCCACCAGTCCGCGGCTTTCAAACCATTCGGCAGTATGCGACTCGCCGGTGGAAATCAGTTCCTCCGCCAGCTTCATCCCCGCCTTACGTGACACCAGTGAGTAACCGCCCATTCCCGGGAAAAGGTTAAACGCGATCTCGGGGAACCCCATCCGGGCCGTATTCTGCGCCAGCACATAATGGTGCGCCAGCGCGGCTTCAAAGCCACCGCCAAGGGCTGTACCTTCGATCATCGACAAACTGATCGCTCCCACGTCAAATCCGCGCGCAGCAGCGTGTACGCAGTCCACACAGGATCTGGCGTAAGCACGTAACGTCTCGCGTTTGTTATTGACGATGGATTCCACAAAGAAACTCAGATCACCTCCCACATTGTACATATTGGGCACCAAAGAGCCGGTAACCCAAAAATCAAAACGCAGCCCCGACGCTTTTGCGGCATAAGTCAGCGTCATGATGTCTTCAATGAGTTCATGATTAAAACAGGGGCGTGGATAAGACCTGAGCATCATCCACATGACATTACGACCTTCTTCATAATAGGCTGCAATCTGGGACAAATGCCCGGCTTCGGTGAACGGGCGGCAGGCTGTATGGTCAATAAGATTCATAATATATATCCAGGTTAGAAATGAATTTTTAGGGTGAAGCAGCTCCAGCCTAGTCCAGCTCTAACCCGAACTGAATCGATTCGATATCGTTTTATAAAAATAATCCTAACACGCACAAATCCCTAAAAAAATGTTAAAAATAAATGACCTGCAATAAGACGCATACTGTGTAAAAACAAAGAAATAACTATTTCACCTGTCATGTTGTGCTGTTTTCCGCCCTCAAAAATTATCGCTGCTCATGAATAAACGGCGATAAATAATAGGCATCATCGTTAATTCATTCCCAGCAGATTGCGCACAGTGATACATATCACAGTCATTACACACTGACTTTCCAATTACTCTGCCAGCAGCTAAATTGAATTCATCTCATCCGACCACTTAAGAGAATTCCATGACTGAACGCGCTTCGCTGTTTTATCCGCACCTGCTGGCGCCGCTGGATTTAGGTTTTACACAACTGAAAAATCGCGTGCTGATGGGTTCTATGCACACCGGACTGGAAGAACTGGAGGACGGGCCTGAACGTCTGGCGGCCTTTTATGCCGAACGCGCCGCCGCCGGGGTTGGGCTTATTGTCACCGGCGGCATCTCCCCTAACGCAGAAGGCGTGGTGTATCAGGGCGGCTCCGTTCTCGCCGAACAGGAACACATCACGCATCACCGTATAGTGACTGACGCGGTTCATGCTGCTGGCGGTAAAATCGCGCTACAGATCCTTCACGCGGGCCGCTACAGCTATCAGCCACACCCCGTTGCCCCCTCAGCCCTTCAGGCACCGATCAACCGTTTTACGCCGCATGCACTGAGTGAAGAGGAAATCGAATCCACGCTGGCGGATTTCGCCCGCTGCGCACGGCTGGCGAAAGAATCGGGTTATGACGGTGTGGAAATCATGGGGTCAGAAGGCTATCTGATTAATCAGTTTCTCGCCGCGCGCACCAACCAGCGCACAGACCGCTGGGGCGGTTCTGCTGATAACCGGATGCGGTTTGCCACCGAAGCCGTGCGCCGCGTACGTGAAACCTGCGGCCGGGAATTCATCATTATTTATCGATTATCCATGCTGGACCTGGTCGAGGAAGGCTCGGACTGGCAGGAAGTCGAAACACTGGCGCAGCGCATCGAACAGGCGGGGGCGAGCATGATCAATACCGGCATCGGCTGGCATGAAGCGCGTATTCCGACCATTGCCACCATGGTGCCACGCGCGGCGTTCAGTTGGGTGACGCAAAAACTGATGGGCAAAGTCGGGATCCCGCTGATCACCACCAACCGTATTAATGACCCTGAGGTCGCGGAGAAAATCCTCGCCGAAGGCTGTGCGGATATGGTTTCGATGGCGCGCCCGTTCCTTGCCGATCCGGCGTTTGTCGAAAAGGCCGCGCAGGGACGGGCTGATGAAATCAACACCTGCATCGGCTGTAATCAGGCCTGTCTCGATCAGATCTTCGCAGGGGAAGTTACCTCGTGTCTGGTGAATCCGCGCGCCTGTCGGGAAACGCAGTTACCGGTCACCCGCGCGCTAATCACCCGGCGTCTGGCCGTGGTAGGCTCAGGGCCTGCCGGACTGGCGTTTGCCACCACCGCCGCCAGCCGCGGGCATCACGTCACGTTATTTGAGGCACACAATGAAATCGGCGGGCAGTTTAATATCGCCAAACAGATCCCCGGTAAAGAAGAGTTTTATCAGACGCTGCGTTATTACGCGCGTCAGCTGACATTACTGGGCGTGACACTGCGTCTGGGGGAAACCGTGAATGCCAGCCAGCTCACCGGCTACGACGATGTGATCCTCGCCTGCGGTATTTCACCGCGCCTGCCGGATATTGCCGGTATTGATCACCCGAGTGTGCTGACCTATCTGGACGTGCTGCGGGATAAAAAACCGGTCGGGCAGCGTGTCGCGATTATTGGCGCGGGCGGTATTGGTTTTGATACCGCCGAATATCTGAGCCACAGCGGCCCGTCGTCGAGTCTCAGCCCTCAGGCTTTCAGCCACGAATGGGGAATCGACCAGAGCCTGACACATCGCGGAGGGCTGGCACCGCAAGGACCACAGCCGGAACCCGCGGCGCGGGACATCGTGCTGCTGCAACGCAAAACCACTAAAGTTGGCGCAGGGCTGGGAAAAACCACCGGCTGGATCCACCGCACCAGTCTGCTGCAACGTGGCGTGAAAATGCAAAGCGGTGTCAGTTATGAACGCATTGACGATGCCGGGCTGCATCTGATGATGAACGGCGAACCGGTGTGTCTGGAAGTGGATAACATTATTATCTGCGCCGGGCAGGAACCGCAGCGCGCACTGTATCAGCCGCTGCAGGCGGCCGGTCAAACCGTACATCTGATTGGCGGCGCAGACGTGGCCGTCGAACTCGATGCCCGCCGCGCTATCGATCAGGGCACGCGGCTGGCACTGAAAATTTAGGCACTGGCAGACGAAAAAAAGCCGCGATCAGCGCAATGCCGATCAGCGGCTTTTTCATATCCACGGGCAAAAACATTCAAACATAATTATTCCGGATGTTTAAAACGCTGACTTAATTCTATTAACGCGTTTCTATTAACAGTCTAAAAAAAATTAAAAATCATGATAAAAACATCACGAAATACCAAAATAATTTATCCTGTATTTACTAACCCGGTTACCGCCCTATAATTTAAATCATTCATCCAGCGAATGTAAACATTAAAAATTATTGGATTGAAAATTATAAAGACTGTACTAATTATCTGAAAATCAGCACACTTGTGTGACTGAAAAATTTCACGCACAAGCCTGAATGACAAAACAATATCGCCACAAGCCACGTCAGAAGGGGCCTGAACGTAAACAACCTCCCTGCAACCCCCTGAACATTCAGGAATTAAATTAAACAGGCCATATTCATTTTTATATCCCTCCCTGTTGTGTCGTTATAAGCTTAATCCCTGACGCGTTAATTTTATTGCCGGTTTTATTTTTAACCTCACGGACATATTCACTCATGACGTCTATTGATGGATTGCTTCAGGGCACCTGGTTACTGGTTATATCGCTAAGACGAAACGATCAGCCGACAGGGGAGCCTTTTTATCAGCAGGGCATTATTCAGGTTGATGCGGTACGTAAAGCCCTTAAAGACCAAAATATCTCGGTTGAGAATATTGATCATATCACTTACACACAGTGTGCTTTGCTTGATGAATCCGCTTCAGGAAATACCAGTCAACGTGTCGCCTGGCAGAATCAGCCCCTGCAAGTTCGTTTCTTTCAGACATTCCAGGCTGGCGAAGAACTGTATGAACGCATTCGTCAGGTACTGCAGCAGCCTTCGCCCGATATCCGCGTCCTGACGTGTTTTCAACGTGCACTGGCGCTCGGATTTCAGGGCATCTATCGCGATAAGTCAGCACCTGCCCGTCAGGTACTTCTCAATGAACTCAACGAGTTAGTTCCTGGCTTTGATTTCCCTCTGAATACGCCGGTAATCATAAACCGCCACTTTATCAGGCACGGTGGCTGGTTGCGTTCTCCCCGGTTAATCGGATGTGGACTGCTGCTGATAGCGCTGCTTCTGAGCGTAGGGCTCAACCTGCAACTGGAACAGTTATTACATCAGTGGCTACCCGACAGATAGGCGGCTGATTTTCACTTTTCCGACGGACCGGAAAATGACCACGAGGTCCGTCACCAGAACACGGAACAGACACGACCTCATGGGCCTTGGTTTACGGCTACGGGCGGTAGCGTGTCGACATCTCACTGAAACGTTTATCACACACAAGGAATTCAGGTATGGATACTGCCTCTTCAACGCCTCTGAACATTGTCAGCTCCCTAAACCGTTATCAGCTCGCCGTCCACAACAGTAGTGCTCCGCTCGATGTTGAATCTTTTGTCGCCAGCGAACATCTGAGCCGGGCCTACCGTTATGTCGTCGACGTCACCAGCGTGATTCAGGACATCGATCCGCAGACTATTCTGATGCAGGACGCCTCGTTCATCATGCAATCTTTACCGGCGACAGCATTCAATATTTTTACGCCCCCGCAGGTACAACGCACGGTGCACGGCGTTATCACTCAGTTTGCCCGCTTGTCAGAATCCCGCGATGAAGCACACTACCGCCTGACCCTTGAGCCACATTTGGTCCTGCTCGACCACACACGCCGCTGCGCCATTTATCAGAACATGTCAGTACCGGAAATCGTTGAAAAAATTTTGCGGGATAATCACCGTTATCAGGGCTGGCAGTTTGAGTTTCGTCTGAGCCAGAGTTATCCGCGTCGTGAGTTAGTCACCCAGTGGCAACTGTCCGATTTCGACTTTATCCGCCGCCTGCTTTCCGAAGTGGGGATCTGGTTTACTTTCGAAATGGACAACCGCCTCAGGGAAGAAGTGGTGATATTTGGCGATGCCCAGCAGTACTACCAGTTTGATGTCAAACTGCCGGTGAAAGATGTCTCGGGCATGAACGATAACGCCGCAGAGTCCGTCTGGTCTTTGTCAGCACTGCATCAGATCGTCGAAAGTGCCGTCAGGGTAAAGGATTACAACTATCGCGATGCAGCAAATACGCTGACGGTGGAAAACAGTGTGGTGTCAGAGGATAAAACCACCACCGGCAATATTTATCACTATGCCGAAGGCTTTCTGAAAACAGGCGGCGTACAGAAACCAGAACCGGACAGCGCCGGGTTTTATGCCTTTCTGCGCCATGAACGTGACCTGAACGATCAGCATCAGCTATGGGGTAAAACCAACGCTACCCGACTTGCACCGGGGCAAATGTTAGAAATCGACGGCATCATTCCGAAGGCCTACGGGAAAGGCATTCTGATCACCGGAACCGTTGCCCGCGCATCACGAAGCACGTCCTATCAGGTGACTTTCACCGGCATTCCATACAGTGAAACCGTCGGATTTCGTCCTGCATTGCGGGCGCGTCCGAAAATAATCGGCACCGTACCGGCACGTATCACCAGTATCAGCCCGAACGACATCTACAGCCATATCGATAAAGATGGCCGCTATCGCCTGAATTTCAACTTTGACCTCGATACCTGGAAAGATGGCTATGAAAGCCCGTGGATACGTCTGGCCCGTGCCTATGCCGGGGATACTTACGGGTTACATCTGGTTTTGCTGGCAGGGACGGAAGTGGCTGTAGCCTTCGACGGCGGGCATCCCGATAAGCCGTATATCGCTCATGCCCTTCACGACTCCCGCCACCCTGATCATGTGACTATTGAAAACTATAAACGAAACGTACTGCGCACCCCGGCAAACAACAAACTCAGGCTCGACGACGAACGCGGTAAAGAGCATGTCAAAGTCGCCACGGAATACGGTAAAAGCCAGGTCAGTATCGGGCACCTGGTGGATAACAAGAAAGAACAGCGTGGTGAAGGGTTCGAACTGCGAACAGATCACTGGGGTGCCATCCGTGCCGCCAAAGGTATTTTTATCAGTGCCGACGGTCAGCTTCAGGCGCAGGGAAAAGTTCTCGATATGCATGAAGCGCTTGACGAACTGGAAGCGGCACATCGTGAAGCGATCAGCCTTCACACCGCCGCGAAAATGGCCAAAGCAGAGCTGGCCGATATCGAAAAACAGGCCAGCCTGATGAATGACACGCTTAAACAATTACAACAGCGCGCCCTGCTTCTCTCTGCACCCGCCGGGATCGCGCAAGTTACCCCAGCCAGCCTGCAACTCTCCGCCGGTGAAAACCTGATTGCCACAGCAGGCAAGAATGCCGATATCAGCATCGCGCAAAAACTGCGTATCGCCTCAGGGGAAATTCTCAGTCTTTTCGCCAAAGCCATGGGCATCAAAATGTTTGCCGCCGCCGGCAGGATACAGATCCAGGCGCAAAGTGATGCACTGGATATGTTCTCGAAGAAAGACATGACGATCGCCAGCAGCGACGGCAAAGTGACTGTTTCAGCCAAAACCGAACTGCTGCTTGAATGCGGTGGCGGTTTTATTCGCATCAAAGGCGGTAACGTGGAAATCGGCGGGCCGGGCAGTGTGTCAGTGAAAAGTGCCACGCTGCAAAAAGTCGGGCCGGACAGCCAGAATGCATCGCTGAAATTACCGGAACACTGCGCTTCGATGATAGACGAAGCGGCGGCGGGTCAGGGACCGACGGTAAGCCTGAGTTAAAGGATGAATGAAATGACGACTCTGGAATATGACAAAGAAAAGGTGTTGTTTGATTACGGCGATACGGCAATTAAACAACAGGCGACAACAATCTTTAACGAACTGAGTGAACATCTGCTCCGAAACGGAGAAAACGTATTTCTGTTGATTGATCCGGCGAAACAGGAACTTAACATTACGTCTCCCTGGCTTATCACCCTGACAGAACGCCGCCCGGAACCCGTCGCCTTGCGGCATGCCTCAATACCACAATCTTATTACCCGTGGCTGATAACACTCGACCTCACCCGGCCAGAGGATCAAACCTTGCTGCAGGAAAGTATCATCCGGTCACTGCAGGAAATCGATCCGGCAAAACTGATGGCCGGTTGCGGTCGCACCCTGTGCGGTTGGCTGACCAGCATGCAGCCTGCCAGCGTTGTTGCCCGTCAGTTAGGCAGTACTGCAGTACAAAAGCTGAAGGAAGGCGGCAATATTTTGCTGCGTTACTTTGATCCGGCAGTGAATAACACGCTATGGCCGCACCTGAGTAGTTTCCAGCAACAGCGCATGTTGGGCATCCTGTCAGGGTGGCATTTCCCGGACGGCGACGGCCGGCTTGTTTCCCGCCGACACACCACATCCCCGCAACCTTTGCTGACCTTCTCCCTGGCCTTGCAGGAAAATGACAATGCAATGCTGGAACGCGTTGGGATCATTAATCAGGCGCTCAGGCAATACCGCGATCTGACCAGGCACGATTCACGCAGGAGCGAGGCTGCATTACGAAGCATGGCAGAACTCGCGTTGCAACGCATTGCCCATTCGCCCGTCATTACCACCGTTGATGAACGCGCATTATTTGCCTTTCACGTCCTGCGCTATCACCCGCACATCGATCTGAGCCCTGAGTTTCAATATCTGCTATCCACAGAGACTCAGCCGGTCGATATACGCTATCGCCAGCGCATTTGCGCACTCACATCACAGGACTGGCAGCGGCTGGCGGATGAATGTCAGCACTTAACTGCCGCCACGCACAAAAACAAGGAGCTGTTGTCATGAGTCAGCCTGAAGTCGTAATTTGTCCCCGCTGTCAGCCGGGCGGCCCGGCCATCCTGCCGGTGCGTTATGCCCCGATACCGGACTCACTCTCCCCTAAACTGCCGGGATGGGCTAAACCTGAAATCGATTTCCCTAAAACCACCGGTTATGACTACGGTTTACGCGCCATGCGCGCCGGTTTTTTATACGTCTGGTACGAAGCCGATGCACATTGGGAAACCTGGAGCATCACGCCAGATGGCGGACTGTGGAAGCAAAATGATGCCCTTTCCGCACAGCCCAAATACACGTCGGATTGCGAAAGAGGTTTCCATAAATCCGCCAATATTGAATTCATTGTGCTGGATAAGCTGGCTCTCACCAGCACGCTCTGGCTGGCTTATACACCGGCTAAATGGAACCCGGCCCTGCTGGACATTTATGCCACTGATGCCGGTAAACGAAAGGCGCGTATGCAGCAGGTAGAACCCTGGCAATGGAACGCTCCGGAAGAGGAAAAGGGCATTGCACAGGCCACGCAGGCGCCCCTGCAAACCGTACTTGATTATCAGCCGCCGGGGCCTGCCTGTCCCGCCGGGAAGTTACCTTTTTCCACTGATATTTCCCGTATCAGCAACATTTCCAGTATCAGCGACATACCCGACCCCTCGCCGTTTTACACTTTTGCGGCCGATGCTGTTCGTCCGCGCACCACGCTTTACCCCTGGAGCACTGAACGTGCCGGAAAAGAAAGTGTGACCCTGACCGCTTTAGCATCGCGCGGCACGTTACCCGACGGCACGCCGGTAAAACCGCTTATCATGGCAGTCAATGACCCGATTGGCATCGCGCATGAGCTGACCGGCTGGTGTGATGACATGACGCTGATGCATAAACGCTACCGCGATGAGCTGGGCGTGGAGTTTGCGACCTATTACGATATCAAAGGGCTGGAGCGGGTCATCAGACAGGCTGAAGAACAGCAGTTTGACCAGACCTTCCCGGAGAAGGCTTCACGGCACAGTATTGAAACGGTGCTGAACGGGGCCGGATTCGACCTGAAGGGGACGACGCCCTCCTATGAAGAACTGGAAAAAATATACGCAGAAAGCCGGGCGAAATGGAAACTCAATGCAGTGAACAAAGCCTGGCAGAAATACGCGGATAAGTTTGAACAGCGCTGGATCACGGATTTTGAAATCGCTTACGGGGAACTGACCCGTACCGTAGAGGAAAAAACAGGCATCCTTATCGGGCTGCGCCTGCTGTGGTTACAGCATCCTCTGTTTATTGCCTGCATTGACGATTTCAACTCTGACCTGACTCAGGACCACCTTAATTACCGGGAAATGGTCGGTTATGCGCTGGCGTCGATAAATCTGAGTGAGACGGGAAAGGCGCAGATTAATACGTGGGCCGACAGCTATTCCACGCTGGACAATAAGAACCTGCTCTGGCGCTATCAGTTTTTTAACAGCCCGGCGGTCATGACCTCCGTTAATCCGCTACTGGCACAGATAAAAAGCCAGAAAGCGCCCTCGGCAGGTGAGCAAATAAAAACAGATACGCAGTTTATCCTCAATAATCTGGGAGTTTATGCTGACGCCGTGGACAGGGCATTAACCGCCATGATGTCATCCGGTCAGGCGCAATCCCTGACACAAAGGATTATGGGGTTTGGTGACCGCGCCCTCACAACCATGACCAATCAGGTACTGGCCGGCACCGTGGTGGATACCTTTCAGGGAAAAGCGCTCAGGGCATTATTTCTTTTGGATTCCGGCGTTGCAAAAGACCAGCTAGTCAAAATGATGAATGACGCAATCGCCCATCCTGCGGGAGAGAGTATATTCACGGCTGAGGCGAGGGAGAATATACAGAAGATCCGTGATAATAAATTGAGTCAGATTGATAAAAACCTCGACCGTTTAGAAGAGTTCAAGAGAAGGTATAATAAATTAAATGAAACGATTGTGGGTAAAGAAAGCATCAAATTATTTCGTGTGAAATCTTTGGGTGTTATATTTTTTTCCGTACTTGCTTTAAGTCTTTCCGAAAGTAGCAAAGGTTCTATCGAAGATAGAATAGCACTAAGTATCCCTATTTTATTTGCAGGGAGTTCACTGGCAGGAATGATAGAAGAAGCCTACAAAAGTGTTATTACTAGCGAGATTAAAGCAAATACCTGGAAAATGAGAGCAGCCTCACTGGGGAGTGTTGCTGCCGGACTCACAGTTATTATGGATATTAGCGATATGTTTGAAAAAGTCCAAAAGAAAGGTTGGGTTTCATGGTCAGTCGTTCTTTCATTTGCAAAGTTTTCTTCAGATACAGCATTTGCTCTCAGTACGATCAATGACATTTTGCTCAGTAAGAACAAAATACTGGCTGCGATGGGCAAACAAGGACTTAAGTTTACACTTTTATCGACAGCTACTGAAGGAATAGGATTAGGAGTGACAAGACTAGTTGGGTTTATGTCAACCTGGCAGGTGATGGTTGCTATCGTTTTTGCCCAAATGCTATACGAAATGTGGACTGATAATGAAATTCAGGACTGGTGTGAACAAACCGTGTTCGGAACAAAATCAAATAATCATAATACAATGTATTTAACTGCATACGACATATCTGCGTTAGTACAAAAACAGGAAGAATTATTACATACTGCTATGCAGATAGTATTTAACCTACCTCTTTCTGAAGAAGAAATTAAAAAAGCAGAAGACGAGAGAAGAAAACGCCAACAGGATATTAACACCCATTTTCGACTGAAATATTGACAGGATACTTCCATGGAAAAAGAAACAGATGAGCAACTAGTCAACTACACTAGTTGCCTAAGAAGCGAATATAGAGATCTAGAACGACTTGAAGTATCACTCGATTGCCTAGATATTTACATCGAACATAGATCTGAAAAAATTAACGAGTACGATGAAATGAAAAATCCAATCCAGGAAGAAGAGTCTTCGCCGGAAGCATATAAGAGAATGTTTATAGATGAAACACGCCTAAGTGTTATCAGGGCAGAGGAATACCTAAAGCAAGTTCAGGCAGAAATTAATTCTTTCCCTACTCCCCCTGAACTCCCCCCAACAAAGCAATTAATCAAAATCAGCGGCATAGTCGAAGAACTCTCAATTAAAAAGGTCATTGGTTACTTTGATTTCAGTGAATACAGCACCGAGAAAGCGCGTGCCGAAGAGAAAATTAAACGAGATAACGAGGGCGCCTCACTTTTATTACTGTTACAGTTTTTTGCCGGGGATGCGCCTCATGCGCGGTTTAATGATGGCAGGAGAAAAGAATCGCAATGTAATTATGTCACAGGGAGAGTGGATGGCAAAGCCTTCTCAGGATGGTTACGCCATACCAACATGCAGGTAGGAGACTATGTAGAAATAGCTGCCATGCCGGAAAATAATGAATATCGTATATACGCTGTTGCTAACCCAAAGACACAGATAATTTCGACCACACAAAATTGTCACTTTGGCAGAAAGTACTCAAACGTTAAAGAATTTACAGTCTTAACCGGGATTTTTTATACGTCAATATTTATATTCTTGTGTCTCCTCGAATTTCCAACTTTAGAGAAATTTTTCTATGCCTTATTGACCATATTTTTTCTCACATTCACAACCACTTTCTTTATAACCAGAGGAATAAAAAATGAAAATCGTGCTCCAGGTGAATTATTCGAGAAAATTTGCAACGTATTAGAAATCTCTAACGGTGAAACACTTAATCTTGCAAAATACTCCAGACATAAGATTAAAAAAATAAAAAAAACCAACAACCAATCAGGATATGAAAAGGTACCATCTGCAATTATACAAACATTAGACAAAGGAAGCTTTGATGTTTTCTATTACCCAGAAAAAGATAATGCCAATCAATAGCAATTTGACATCACCATGTCAATGTAATTGATAAAGGACAAATTAATGGAAAAAGAAACAGATGAGCAGCTATATAACTACACCAGCTGCCTGAGAAGTGAATTTAAAGATCCCGACAGACTAGAAGGATGTTACGCCAGTTTAAACATTTATATTGCCAGTCGAACTGAATCGATAAATGAATATGACGAGACATATCATTCATCAAATGCTACAGAATCCTGTGAAGAGAGGCAAAACAGGGAGTATATCGATACACTGCGTGAACGTGTTATCAGAGCAAAAGAATATCTGCGACAAGTAGAAGCGGAGAAAAATAGCTTCCCTCCCTTACCTGAACTGCCCCCGACAAAGCAATTAATTAAAATCAGTGGCATTGTCGAAGAGCTCTCAGTCAAAAAGGTCATTGGTTACTTTGAGTTCAGTGAATACAGCACCGAGAAAGCGCGGACCGAAGAGAAAATTAAACGGGATAACGAGGGTGCCTCGCTTTTATTACTGTTACAGTTTTTTGCCGGGGATGCGCCTCATGCACGGTTTAATGATGGCAAGAGAAAAGAATCACGATGTATTTATGTTGAAGGAAAAGTCAATGGGAAAGTCTTCTCGGGATGGTTGCATCAGACCAATGTACAGGTTGGTGATTATGTTGAAATAGCCGCCATGCCGGAAGATGGTAAATATAAAATGTACGCAATCGCTAACCCACAGACACAAATAATATCAACTACTATAAATTGTTATTGTGGTAGAAATTACTCACATACAAAAGGATTTATAATGTTTACAGGGATTTGCTACACTTCAATTTTCCTGTTTACTTGTCTATTTGAATTCCCAACATTGGAACGTATTCTATACGCAACTTTGGTCATATTCATCCTAACTACTATCACCACTTATTTTATCACCAGAGGTATAAAAAATGAAAATCGTGCCCCAGGTGAATTATTTGAAAGAATCTGTACTGTTTTAGAAATTCCAAATAGTGATGTGCTAAATCTAGCTGTATATACTGATATTAAAATTGAAAACATGATAAAAAAAGGCGAGCCAACTACATCAAAAAACAATACAGACCCATTACCTAAAGCATCAAAAAATGGAGGTAATGATATGTATTACTACCCTACAAGTACAACTAACAGTTTATTAATAATTTAAATCTAAACGACATTCAACCTGCTTCTATCAAAAAAAACGCAGCGCAAGAGGAAATAAAACCCCCAAAGTATATTTATAATAATTATCGACTGAAATATTGACAGGATACTTCCATGGAAAAAGAAACAGATGAGCAGCTATATAACTATACCAGTTGCCTGAGAAGCGAATTTAAAGATCCAGACAGATTAGAAGGATGTTTCGCCAGTTTAAACATTTATATTGCCAGTCGAACTGAATCGATAAATGAATATGACGAGACATATCATTCATCAAATGCTACAGAATCCAGTGAAGAGAGGCAAAACAGGGAGTATATCGATACCCTCCGACAACGTGTTCTCAGGGCAAAAGAATACCTCCGGCAAGTAGAAGCGGAGAAAAATAGCTTCCCTCCCTTACCTGAACTGCCGCCAACCAAACCTCTAATCAAAATCAGCGGCATTGTCGAAGAGCTCTCAGTCAAAAAGGTCATTGGTTACTTTGACTTCAGTGAATACAGTACCGAAAAAGCCCGCGCCGAAGAGAAAATAAAACGCGATAACGAGGGGGCCTCACTTTTAGTACTGTTACAGTTTTTTTCCGGGGATGCGCCTCATGCGCGGTTTAATGATGGCAAGAGAAAAGAGTCACAATGTATTTATGTTGAAGGAAAAGTTGACGGTAAATTATTCTCAGGCTGGCTTAAGCAAACCAATATTCAGGTAGGTGATTATGTAGAAATGGCAGCTATGCCAGAAGATGATGGCTTTAAAATCTATGCTGCGGCTAAACCCCAACTGGAAACAATATCGGTCACTACCGGATGTTATGCCGGAAAAAATCGATTTAGCATCAGATATGTTATAAAAGGCACTGGGATTTTCTTTTTCTTTATGGTGTTTATTTACGCATCTTTTGCCTCCCTGAGCCTCGAGGAATGGGGATATGCCGTGCTGATTTACCTGTCCCTTACTGGAGGATTCTCTTTCGTTTTATTCCGGGGGTTGAATAACGATGCTCGAGCACCTGGCGATCTCTTTGAAAGAATTTGTGCGGCATTAAACATACCTAATGGAAATACTTTAGATCTAGATAAATTCACCAGAGAGAAAATAAAATATAAACAAGAAAAAGGTGAATGGATTAAACCTGAAAAAGGGATTGTTTCAACACCTCAAATAATAATACAAGGTGGTTTCGATGTTTACTATTACCCCGTAAAAGATAACCTCACTTAAAATCAGGTAACTTTGATGTTCATTACTACCCCTAAAAAAACCTGACAACTGTTAACACTTTACCCTTTCTGATCCCCAACATTTAAACAGAGAAAATATTATGCAAAAAGGAATTATACGGCTGGGCGATAAACTGACCAGCGGTGGCGTTGTGATGTCTGCTTCATCCACCATGATTATTGAAGGCATTGTTGCCGCGTTAATTGGCGATGTCGTCATTTGTCCCCTTTTAGGTCATGGCGTCAATCGTATTGTGAGTACCACACCCACATGGCTCTCAGACGGCAAACAAGTGGCTTTCGATCAAGCCGTCTGTGCCTGTGGCTGCAAAGTACTGAGCAGCCTGCCCACTACCTATATTGAAGGATAAGGATAATGTCCTGGGATATTCCGCTGCCGTATGTTGTTAAACATCCGGCACCTCTTCAGTGGAACGGATGGTGGCGTGGTCTTTCCCTGCTGGTGATGCTTTGCATTGGTGCCGGGTGTAGCTTGTGGTACTGGCTTAAAGATCCGCGGATTTTATTGCTGACCTTTGGCGCAGTGATTACCGTCACCGTGCTGTTTCTGGGTATTGCCGGCTGGCGATTGTTCAGTTACGGCGTTAATGCGGAACACGCCGAAAGCATGGAGCAGCAAAATGAATGGCATCAGGAAAAATGGCAGGTATGGGCACAATCAGGTCTGAATATCGTGGATTTCAGCTACATATTCCCCGCCGAAATCCCGCACCCTTTTGAACACCGGACACTAGTGAACAATGAAGTGGCTTTCTCACTGCCATCGCGCCCTCCCCTTTTGTATCTGTTCGAAGAATTACTGGCTCCCTTAGCCGCTTCCCTCAGGATGCTACGGAACCCGCTTGACGTTTATTTACCCTGCAACGATGACGAAGCGGCCCGGTGGGCCTTTGCCCAGACATGGGAAAAACTGGGTTTATCACTTTCAGCAGTCTCTGATTTCTTCAGTGGTGCCGTGACAAAGCCCTGGGCTGATCAGACGACGCAGTGGCTAAATGACGGTAATAACGACGCTAAATTACTGATATTTTTCCAGTGGCCAGAAAATGATGAACCCCGGATCCACACCGACGGTGCTATCGCATGGTTAATTGCTGCCAATGGGTCAGATTCGGTGAGGTCACGCTGTCGCCTGCACCGGCCTGTGACAGGCACAGCAGAGGAAGCTGAACATAACGCCGGTTTGTTCCTGAAATATCAGGCACCGGCGATAAGCGTTTCAGACCAGTGGTACAACCAAACCGCTATTGCCGCACAGAATACCCTGACGCTTAAACGCTGCAGGCAACTGCGTGTGCAAAATCCGGCATCCAATCCCCCTGTGCCAGAACAACAGTTCATCCCGTACTGGCTGGGAAAACCCGGCCCTGCCACTGACTATTTTACGATAACCCTCATGATGCTGATGGCCGAATACCGTTACGCACCGCAATCATTGGTTCTGTCGCAGGCTGACGCTTTGGTATTTGCGACTGTCTCTCCCGGAGAAGACATTTCATGATTAATCCCTTTGCATCCCGCCCTTCCGGAGCCAGTTTGCTGGCGATGGTATTTGGTGCGATTCTCGCCGCGGTTTTGTATTTCTTTAGCGAACGCTGGGGGATCAGCCCGTTGCTGCGCAGTCTGATCTGGGCGCTGGGCATGGCACTGTTATTCGGAGTGATGGCTATTTATCGCAACTCACGTCGGCCCCCTTCCGCCCGGAGCCCCATATCGAAAAAAGAAACGCATTCTGCTGCTGAAGGCGAAACACAATTCCCTTATACAGAAGCGCTTTGTGATTATCTGCGCCACCGTTATGGACGCTTCTGGCGGTCGAAAGTCCGGTTAGTTGTTCTGGTCGGTCAATCCAGGCTGGTGAGGATGATTGCCCCCGAACTGATTTCACAACAGTGGATTGAAGCCGATGGCACCGTACTATTATGGGGCGGTAACATCACCTCAGCATCAGACAGCAACCGTATTTCGGCGCTGCGCAAATTACGCCGCCGCCCGCCTCAGGCCATCGTCTGGGTATGTGATGCCCGTCATCAGCAGGTTTCGCTGACCGACACCGCCGCACGTCAGTTACGTGATCGCGCGAAATTACTCGGCTGGCAGGTTCCCCTCTATGTCTGGCAGATTGAAAATAGCGAATCGCCACCGGCGTCCCGTGAAACCCAACCCATCGGATGCTTGTTAGCCGCAAACAGTACGCCGCAAATGCTGGAAGAAGCGCTGCGGGAACTGACATCACAACTGACGGTACAGGGGACTCAGCAGGTTCTTCAAAAGCCCGCCGACGATTTCATGTTACGCCTCTCACATCAGTTACTGAACGGGGAAATTGCACGCCTGCGCGTAACCCTTACGCCGTTATTATCGGGCCCGTATGCCGCCCCTTTACGCGGTATCATGTTTAGTCAGCCATTACGCTTCGTCGAAGGCGTCGATAAATTTCGCTGGCTGCCTGATGCCAGCTGGAAGGGGATCCTCAATGACTTGTCCTCTGTCCGGGCAAAACGTATAGGCATCCCCTGGGCAAAAGGTCTGCGTTATTCCCTTGCCGGAATATTAATTTTCTGGTGTTTCGCTGCCGTGCTGTCGTTTACGGCTAACCGTGCCGTACTCAGGGAAAGCGTCGACCTCACCGTCAGGGTATCTGCTCCCACTATCCCGCTGGAAAAACGCCTGATGAACCATCAGGAACTGCAACGAAAAATAGGCCAGTTACAATACCGGGCAGTCCACGGCGCGCCCTGGTATTTACGTTTTGGCATGAATCAAAACGAGGCACTTCTTGCCGCGCTGTGGCCGCATTATCTGAAGATTAACAACACATTTATTCGTGACGCCGCCGCAAGCAAACTGACACAACAGATGAACGCATTGCTGAGTCTGCCACCCGATAGTCCGCAGCGCGGCCTGATGGCCCGACAAGCCTATGATCAGCTCAAAGCCTATCTGATGATGGCCCGCCCTGAGAAGATGGACGCGCAATACTTCACCACGACAATGATGAAACAGTGGCCTCAACGCAACGGCGTGAGTGACGCGGTATGGCGTAATTACGGCCCTTCACTGCTGAGCTTTTATGCCCAGAACTTGTCTGCACATCCGCAGTGGAAAATCACGCAAGATGAAGCGATGGTGGGTCAGGTGCGCACCTTGCTGTTACGCCAGATTGGCATGCGAAACGCGGAAGCTTCGCTATATCAGAAGATGCTGCTACAGGTTGCCCGTCACTATGCCGACATGCACCTTGAAGATATGGTGGGTGATACTTCTGCCCGCCCCTTGTTCAGCACCGACAGTGTGGTTCCGGGTATGTTCACCCGCAAGGCCTGGGAAGAGGCGGTACAGCCCGCTATTGATGACGTGGTCAATACCCGCAGGGATGAAATTGACTGGGTGTTAAATGATAACAAGCACCCTGTCAAAGAAGATATCTCACCGCAGGCGCTGAAAGCACGGCTGACTGAGCGCTACTTTGCGGATTTCTCTGGTGCATGGCTCGGTTTTCTGAACAGCATTCACTGGCGTCGTGCTGACACATTATCTGATGCCATCGATCAACTGACGCTGTTGGCTGACATCAGGCAATCTCCGCTGGTCGCCTTGTTAAATACGCTGGATTATCAGGGAAAAACGGGGCGGCAGAACGAAGCATTGACCGAATCACTGGTCAAATCCGCTCAGAACCTGATTCATGCAGATCAAAAACCCGCCATTGATCAGCGGGATAAAAACACGAAGGGACCTCTTGATGATACTTTCGCGCCCTTACTGACATTAATGAACAGCAATGCTGGCGGCGATGGCTATAACTCACTGAGTCTGCAAAGTTTCCTGACCCGGATAACCCGCGTACGTCTCAGGTTACAACAGGTAACCAATACCGCTGATCCGCAGGCAATGACCCAGGCACTGGCGCAAACCGTCTTTCAGGGAAAATCGGTGGATGTCACCGATACCCGCGATTACGGCAGTCTGGTTGCCGCCAGTCTGGGTCAGGAATGGAGCGGATTTGGCCAGGCTATGTTTGTTCAGCCGATGGAACAGGCCTGGCAACAAGTGCTCACCCCCACCGCAGAAAGTATTAATGCACAGTGGCGAAACGCCATTGTTCAGGACTGGAGCGCCGATTTTAATGGCCGTTACCCCTTTGCCCCCGTGCAAAGTGAAGTCTCTCTGGCCTTGATGTCACAATATCTTCGCAACGACACCGGACGTATTGCGCGCTTTATCACCACCAATCTCAATGGCGTGATTAAACGTCAGGGACGTCACTGGGAACCGGACGTTATCAGCGCACAGGGATTACATTTTGACCCGGAATTCCTTCAGGCGCTGAATCAGCTTTCCGAACTTGCCGATGTGGTGTTCACTCATGGCGACGCCAGCCTGCACTTTGAACTGATGGCCAAACCGGCCAAAGACGTGATGCAAACCGAGCTGACCCTCGATCAGCAAAACCTGAAATACTTTAACCAGATGGAAAGCTGGCAGCCCTTCAACTGGCCTGACAGCCAATGGAAACCCCGCGTGACCTTAAGCTGGATAAGCGTCCGGGCAGGCACCCGTCTGTATGCCGATTATCCGGGAAGCTGGGGGTTTATCCGTCTGCTGGAAAAAGCAAAAGTGACGCAAATTGATTCCAGCACCTTCAGACTCGTGTGGAAAGCGCCAGACGGTTTACCTCTTAACTATCTGATGCGAACCGAGGCGGGAGACGGCCCGCTGGCATTACTGGCGCTGAAAGGATTCAAAATGCCGCAGTCGATTTTCCTGCTTCCGCCAGCCACTGCAAATGATGCCGGTGATAACCAATCCGGCTCCGACACACCAGATTAAGGATTCTCATGGAAGATTTAACGTTGCGATATTTCGATGCTGAAATGCGCTATCTGCGGGAAGCCGCCAAGGAGTTTGCCGCAGCACATCCTGACCGCGCAGCTGAAATAGGGCTGATGACGCCTGGCAGTGCTGACGCGTCCGTAGAGCGACTCTTTCAGGGCTTCTCTTTCTCAATGGGACGCCTGCGGGAAAAGCTTGACGATGACCTGCCGGAACTCACCGAAGGCCTGGTCAGTATGCTCTGGCCGCACTATCTGAGAACTATCCCTTCGCTCTCGATAGTGGAACTGGCTCCTGCCTGGCAGGAGATGAAAATGACGGAAACACTTGGGGCGCATTTTGAAGTCATATCGCAGCCCGTTGGCACGGAAGGCCCTCGTTGCCGCTACCGCACTACGCGGGATTTACCACTACAACCTCTGACGCTGTCACACGCCTCGCTGGCAATGGAGCCCGATGGACAGCACATTATCCGTCTGCGTTTTAGCTGCAGTCTGCTGGCGAACTGGCAATGGGTTGACCTCTCATGCCTGTCAGTCTATCTGAATGGCGATGCTCCTTTAGCCTGCGCATTGTTGCTGGCGCTGACGCATCAGGTGAGAAAATGCTACCTGCGCCTGCCCGGACAGGTCGACAGGCAACCGGTCACATTACATTTTAAGGCAGAAGGATTAGGAGAACTGGCCAATCTTTGGGAACGAGGCGACGCGGCCTGTTGCGGCTATCAACAGTTGCTGGAATATTTTACCTTCCGTGAGAAATTTATGTTCGTTGCCCTCTGCGGACTTGAACGGGTAGTACTGCCCGCAACACTGGCAGGGTTTGAAGTGGACATCGTTCTCGACAGCCCCTTCCCCTCTGATTTCTCATTTGATACCAGTCACTTACGACTGCACTGCGTCCCGGTAATTAATCTTTTCTCTCTTGATGCCAAACCGCTGAGCATTTGCAATCAGGAAACCGACTATCTGTTGCAACCTCTGCGCCAGCAGGCGGCCTGTACAGAGATATATTCAGTCGATAGCGTCACTTCATCCCGACGCACGCATGCGCAGGTTTACACCCCTTTTCGTACCTTTCGATACCATGGCGGTACGCTGCGCCGTCACTTACCCGCCCGCTACTATCACACCCGCGTCAAACCGGGCGTTACCGGGCTGCATGAAACCTGGCTGATTTTGGGCGGTGACGGGTTTGAACAGGAACGTCAGATAGCCGAAGAGACGTTGACCTTAAGCCTGACCGGTACAAACGGACAACTGCCCCGCCTGGCACTGCGCAGCACAGTACTGAATGCCACCACACAGGCCCTGCCAGTGCCGCTTAACATACACAATCTTTGCCCCCCGACCATGCCAGCCTATCCGCCAAACCGTGATCGGTTTCACTGGCGGGTTTTAAGCCATCTCGGCACCCATTTTTTATCAATGATGGATAACGCTGAAGTTTTGCGTAACACACTGGCGCTCTATGACTGGACAGAAAGTGAAGATAACCGGCGCCGTCTGGATGCTATCGTGAAGGTCGAACACTTCCGGTTACAACGCTTTGAAAAAGGTTTATTGCTGCGTGGCGTTGACATTGAAGTCACTGTGGAATCGCCGGGGTTTTACGGTGAAGGGGATATTTATCTTTTTGGTGAGGTACTTAACCGCTTCCTGGCTCTTTACGCCGATATTCATTTGTTTAACCGGCTCACGCTTATCGTTCAACCCTCAGGAAAATGCCTGCAATGGAAAGAGAACCACAGCCAGTATATTCCCGGCTGATACGGGATATGGGCGACAAATTGCCTTACACCAACTTTTACCGATTTTGTCAGTTGATTGAACAATCCTCCCCCCGACGCCCGCCGCTTGGCAGTACCAGTTCCCCGAAAGATGATCTGATACGTTTTCGCCCCCATCCGGGCATGGGCTTTCCGGTCAGTGAGTTAAAAGCGCTTGAGTGCGATCGGGATCACCCTGAACATCCTCCCACCGTCAGAACCACTTTCCTGGGATTGTATGGCGTCGACTCCCCTCTGCCCACCAGCTATCTGGATGATATCGCTCAGCGCCGTGAAGGACATGAGGCAGTCGAGGAATTCCTGGATATCTTTAATCACCGCATCATGACCCAGTTCTACCGGGTATGGCGAAAATACTCGTATCCGGCCAGCTTCGAGGCGGGAGGCACCGATGAGACATCACAGCGCCTGCTCGGACTCATTGGTCTGGGCATTCCGGGGACAGCGAAAAACATTGCCACACCGGTGTCCCGTTTTCTGGCATTACTCAGCAATATGCGGATGCCAACCCGTACGGCGGAAGGTGTCATCGCGCTGGTTAATTTGTTGTCTTCGGAGACAACAGCCTGCGTTCGTCCTCACTATCCGCGCACAATTGCCATTAAGCCACTGCGGTTTGGTGATAAAACGCCGCTGGGTTTGCGGCCGGTGCTCGGTAATTGGGCCAAAGAGGTCAACAGTATGTTTGAACTGCAACTCTATACGGAAAATCTGGCAGAGGCGCTGGCGTGGTTGCCGGGAGGTCAGTTATCGGAGGATTTACTCGTTTTGTTACGGGTTTATCTCGGATGGCGGGTTGATGCCCGTATTCTGCTGACGCTGCCGCGTCACATTCTGCCCCCGGCCAGATTGCAAACCTCTTCTGACGGTGGATTCAGAGGGCAACTGGGTTACACCACCGTCATGCGTTCCGCATCATCTGACACCCCCCTGAAGTCCACCATCACCATCCGGTTGAGTGACTATCAAGGGCTGAAGCCCAATTTTAAGACCCGTGAGGTGATAAATGTCTGCTTTTAATTCCCTGTGGCGATATCCGGCAGTGGTAACTTTGACGTTCTTGTCAGGGCTGACCGGCGGATGCGGACTGACACAATCCATTTCGGACGGCACGTCTGCAATGACCCGGGCCATTTTCTATAAGCAAATTAAAACACTGAAGTTGGACTTTATCGCCCGGGCCTCAGTCAATCCCGACGAAGAAGGTGCCTCACTGGCGACTGACGTCTGGATATATCAGCTAAAAGACCGAAAGACCTTTGATCAGACGGATTATCAGACTTTGCTGACACAGGCCAGTACCGTGCTTAAAGACGATATATTGGCGGGGAAAGACATCCGTGTACGCCCGGATGGCGGTGCCACGCTGAATATGCCGATAGAAAAAGAAGCGATGTATGTCGCGGTGGTTGCACATTTCAGAACCCCCGACCTTCAGAAAGGGTCGTGGCGTCTGGTTTTGCAACGGGAAGAACTCATCCCCGATGCACCACTGAAAATAATCCTGGAAAGCAATGTGTTGCAGCTACAAGCAGAAAAAGAATAAAGACCAATATCGGGGA
>NZ_JAFMOT010000120.1:0-2857 GCF_019049695.1 Rahnella perminowiae | reverse complement strand
ATATTATTCAGATCCTGAATTTTTCACCCAAATACTCTATGTGACAATGAATAAAATAAATCTTTTAATTGACCCAAGTGCAAATATCGGAGAAGTTAACACTTTGGCAATGAGGGATGACCAATATAAAAATCTTCACGAAATAATTAATAATGATACATTTTTATGGCTATTTGGTGTTGGCGGTGAGGCTTATGTTGAGAACGAGTTTAAGTTAATGCTTGCTTCATATGGAATTTTTTCGTTTCTTTCTTTTGTAATATCGTTCTTCTGGATCACTATATTTATATTGCTATCGAAAAACAAAAACAAAATTTTACTTATTGTATTGATAGTAATATGGGCATTCACATCATATACGTTATCTAGCATTTTCTTATTTGCTACGTCTTGCGGATTTTGTCTAGTATTTTCTTACGCTTACATATTGGGGGAGAATGCAAATGAGGCAGGTAGGCAGTTTATCGATGATAAAATGTTAAAGTTTTCTTTTATAAAGTACTAAAAATAATAACCTCCGGCATAGCCGGAGGTTATTTACGTGCACCAGTAAGGCTTTGTTACTAGTCGCAGCCTAACAGACGCATAGCAATCTGACATTTGCATCCAAATTCGTTACTTACTGCCCGTAGACGCGCTCCCTTGATACGGTATGGTTAAAACTGCTCACCAAGTTTATCCTGATACAGTTAGTGCTGTATCTTCGATATATTTTCCCCCACCATATCAATATAATGATGTTGCTCTAAAATTATGTGTTCTGTAAAAGTATGAGGCTACGCTAGAGAAAAGCATCCATCAGATCATTACAGGTTATGTTTTTTAGCCTTACCTAATGATGCCGATTTATTTTGACATCATCAGACAATTACTAATTCAATCCTTTTAGAGCAATCCCCCCCCCCAACATGTTTAAATGTTGTTGGTCGTAGTAAATTGATATCCCATTCATAGAGTATTGACAGCCATTAAGATTGCATAGGTTTTTTTCTGGGGAGAAAATTATTGCTCCATGAGTCTTCATACTCTCAATAGTTGATTTTACGTCTGCCATTTTAGCAATCGTTTTTGGCGAAAATTGACTGCTTTCAGGAGGGTTGCCAATGAGTTCACCGAAGCGATAACGTAATGGAATATTTTTGTTTATAACTTCCTTAACCACATCAAATTTAAAATATGGAACATCCTCAACGATTATTATTTTCTTTCCATTGTTTCTAAGAATTTCAATCGTTTTTGATAAACCTTTTTGTAAAGCGGTGATATTATTACCTGAGTTTTGGTTTTTGTATTCATGGTACCCATACTCTGTATCGTTTAGGCTTATTCCAGCATCCCAGTATGCTGACATGACCACAACTTTAATTTTTTTGTTATCAATTAATTCTTTTATAACATTCTTATTGAAATTATTGCATAGTTCCGCATGCTCAGGGATACGTTTAATGTATCTTGGAGTATCGACTAAAAAAGGACAGGATGATTTAGTTAGCTGATATACAGACATGTTATTATTTTTTGCATAAATATCTACCCCACCTCTTAAAGCCGCAGCATGGCTATCACCAACTAAGGCCACCGATTCGCTATCTTTATTGGGAATACAATCCGAGCTATCAGGTAAAGATTGAGTGTTGGCCACGAGGCATTTGTCAGATATACTGATCAATCTATTTTTTTCAGAAACTATAATTTCATTATTAACTCTATATTTCAAACCTCCGGATAGCATAGAAAGGATGAGCGGGGTAATGAAAATTGAAACAGCACTAATATATATTAATACAATTTTTTTGTTACTTGCTTTCATTGGTTTTCTAAATGGAACTTCTACTAGCTTGTATGAAAAATACGATAGAATTAATGCCAAGGCTGATACAAATAATGTTATAGTAACAGGTGGGTGCCCATTATATGCCATTCTTGTGAAGCTAAGGAAAGGCCAATGCCATAGGTACCATGAATATGAAACAATGCCTATGTAGACCATTGGTTTATTACTTAGAAACACATTACTAGCTCTGCTTTCGCCTATTATTATTAATGAAGCACCCAGAACAGGGAGTACAGCTATAAAACCAGGGAAGAGTGTATTGTTATCTAAAAATATAGAACATGATAATACTAAGATAGTTCCTATAAGAAAACACAGTGGTTTGTTTTTCTTTATAAATCCGATGTTGTAAATTTCATTTTGTTTTAGTGCTATTGCTACACCTACTCCCATTTCCCATGCGCGAGTAGGTAAAAGATAAAATGCAGGGGATGGTTTTATATTGGTAATATACAAGCATAGTAAAAATGAAACGATTGTGATAAATATTGTTGCAGTAAAAAGCTTTATTCTCCTTGCGATACATAATGAAAAAATCAATGGAAGAAATATATAAAATTGCTCTTCAACTCCAAGAGACCATGTCATTAATAGTGGATTAAGGTCTGAATTTGTTGAAAAGTAATCCATGCCCTTCCAAAGGGCGATGTTGGGGACGGATAATATTGTAGCTACTGAATATTTAGCAAAGTCAATCAACTCTAATGGGGAGAGGAAATAATATGAGAAAATGCTACACAATAAGAGCATTGTCAATAATGCAGGCGCAATTCTCTTGATTCTCCGAGCATAAAAATTGTAATAGCTAAAGGTGCTATTGTGAAATTCTTTACTTATTATACCACCAATTAAAAAACCTGATATAACAAAAAAAATATCTACACCAATGAACCCACCACTAAATAAAGTAACGCCTGAGTGATATAAAACTACGAGTAAGATTGCTAATGCTCTCAACCCATCTATATCACTTCTATATCTATGGCTTGTACTAACTATCATGCCTTTATACCTCTGCATTAT
>NZ_JAFMOT010000121.1:0-3116 GCF_019049695.1 Rahnella perminowiae | reverse complement strand
CATTCTGCGCTGGGCTGGATGACCCCGTCAGAATTTGCTGAGAAGTCTGCCGGTTGCCAGAATACACAACCAACATGAAGCCGGTTATTCCTGATTATGAATGGATCACATACGGGGAGCGGGTCATATGAAGACATTACTAACATCGTGGTGTATTAATCAACGGGGAGCAGGTCACCAGCTTTATTTTAAACATAGTTCTTCAGAGTTTTATCCTGCATTGTTTCAGTATATGATTCTATACCAGGGTAAATAAGTTCTTTTGTTATGCCATATAAGTTTAATTGCTCATGTATTTTTTTTTGCATATTCTTTAGGGATGTCTATTTTTATTATTCCTGGATCCACGTTTATTGAATTTATGTGATTCCCCCCTGTGCTTGTCACAGTGTCGCTTCTATCAAAATTGCTTATTGGATATAGTTCTTTATTATAATCCCCATCAAACAGAAGAACACCTTGCTGATTTTTCAATCTAGCATTAATAGGTAAGGAATCGATAATGAATGTTATTGGATTATATAATTTAACAGCTCCTGTAGTAAGTGAAATATTTGATATCATATCGTTATCGTTTATAAAATAATTCATCTCTGATTTAAAATTAATTTGGTTATGTCTCATTAAATCCATTAGTAAGTCATTAGAACTACCTTTCTCTCTAAGTTGAGGAGTCGTACCCAATGCTCTATATGTCTTGTTGTTTTTATTCATTATTTCAACAATAGAAGTTCTTGCCTTAGCTAAATCAATATGTTCCGCATTAATTGTTTTATATAGATACTCACAAATTTCGAGTAATTTTTTCTTTTCAACATCTATGCTTTTTTGAAAATTTTCACTTGACGTAACTTCAATAGTTTTACCATATTGGGAATGGTAAAACATAAAGACTGATGAATCAGTTAACTCATCAAGAGTTACTTTTCTGCCCATGCTTTTTTCCGTGGCGAAATATAAAGCAATTAGTGGGCTTTTTGTCAAATCTATAAGCCGTGTGGATAATTTAAAATGCTGAGCTGCAACTTGAATGTCTATATCATTCATTTCATAATTTTTGACCAAGTTTAGGTCAGGGAATAGTACGTAGTTTTTTTTGAAGTTCTTGAATAAATCATCAGCTAGAAGTTGGGAACCGAATCTTGAATCGTTAATTATACCGTTTGATTTAGCTAAACGATGATATGAAGAACTTATACCGTAGCTACTATCTCCTTGCCCTCTATAGAACACCTCTGAGTGTTTTGGTGTTATCGCCTCAATTATTTTCAGAAAATCACTAACACTACTTATTGCACTATTCATCTTAATATTTCCTTATTTTTTAGGTGCTGGTCCACCGATGTTACTATCGTCAGGTTTTTAATTTACTTTAGTCTGCTGTTGGCCCGCCCCGCACACAGCTATGCACTGGGGCGTAACGCCTACGACGTTACTTTGTAATATTATGGTGTGGGAAATACCTATAGTTGAATGTAAGTATCCCACCAAAACGACCCATTCATTTTTAGAGATCTTCCGACATACTGATTATGTCCCCTGAGGAGATCGCTATGCGTAAGATCCGATTCACTGAGCACCAGATCATCGCCGTCCTGAAATCAGTCGAGGCTGGCAGGACCGTCAAAGATGTGTGCCGCGAGGCTGCTATTTCTGAAGCCAGCTATTACATCTATGGACTACCTCCGTTTTGCAAGTACTGAATCGGGTTTTGGGTTGTTGCTTACATCTATCCGGTATCAGGAAAACTAACCTGTGCCCAAATGGGTAATCCGCACACAATCGCCTCAACAACTGGACGGCCTCTGAGGCCAATATAATAGTCAGGTTCCGATTGTGCAGGTGCAACCTGTCACCATTTTTCAGTACACTGCAACTCGTCTGGCTGGGTACTAACTTCCAACTGCCTAATACTCGGTATCTTTTCTCAGCATCGACCAGATTATTCTCGCGTTCTTGTTAGCGACCGCCACGGTCATTTTATTAAACCCGCGCCGTTCCTTTAACTGGTTAACCCACTGATGCAGGCTGCCATCATTGTTATTCGTGGCAACTCTGACGACAGCGCGGGCACCATGAATAAAAAGTGTCCGCAAATGCTTGTCGCCTTTTTTCGTCATATTCATCAGTACCTGCTTGTCGCCACTCGAGTGCTGTCGTGGAACCAGACCAAGCCATGCGGCAAAGTGACGACCATTTTTAAATTCAGTTCCTTTGCCAATCGCGGCAACAACAGCCGTGGCTGTTTTAGGACCAATGCCTTTAACTTTGGCAATGCGCTGGCAGGCTTCTGATTGCCTGAACACAGCATCAATTTCTTTATCAAAAAAGTTTATACGACGACCCAGATCGTTAAAGAGATCATAGAGTTCTGCAATCGTTCTGCGCATTCTAACTCTAAGACCATTTTCAGCATCTTCAAGGATAAGCGGAACGGCACGACGAACTCTTGAGACTGCCGCGCCGATTGTTATTCCCCGATCAAGCAGCAGCCCTCGGATTTGACAGACTGTAGCAGTACGATGATTAACAATACGCTGTCTTGCACGGTGTCACGGTGTAGAGCCTGAATATCCTGCTGTTCAAGGTTTTTCGGTGGAACAAACTGCATCGTAGGTTGCATCAGAGCCACAGCTATCGCCTGCGCATCGTTACCGTCATTTTTTTGCCCACGGACAAAAGGGTTTACATATTGGGGGCTGATGACTTTTACGTTATGACCCAATTTCTCAAACTCACGCTGCCAGTAAAATGCGCCTGTGGATGCTTCTATACCGATCAGACAGGCCGGAATTTTAGCTACTGTCTGGAGTAATTCTTTTCGGCCAGTGCGTTTCTTATAAACCGGTTTGCCGGCCTGATTTAATCCGCAGAGCTGAAAAACATTTTTAGCCAGATCAATACCCAGAAATACGATATTCATGGCGATTCTCCTGCTGAACATATTTCGTACAGTTAACCGCAGAGGGAAGAGGTAGTCCATCCCATTAACTGGAAAGCAAAATATGGCGGGATGGAAGCCGCTGATATCAAAAAAATCAAAGACCTTGAGGACGAGAATCGTCGTCTGAAGCAAATGTTTGCCGATCTGAGTTTGGAATGCCGGGCGCTGAAAG
>NZ_JAFMOT010000122.1:0-3592 GCF_019049695.1 Rahnella perminowiae | reverse complement strand
CGCTTTCCTCATTCAGTGTCAACCGTTTATTTCATCCGGTTGCCGCTGTTTTTAATCTTTCCGACCCGGTCACTTCGTGATGTTGTTCACGTTGTTCCCTGTCGATGGAGCGGCATTATAGGGAGTTGGATTTTAATGGCAAGCGAATAAATACAGTTTTATTTCGTTTGCCGTTTTTTTATCCAGAAGACGTTATTTATGGCCTTTTGCTATAAAGGAAGGCAATGCGGCAAGGCTTTCCAGTACCGCATCGGCGGCATTTTCACTTACGGAGGTTACGGGCTTGCCGGTACGCACTAAAATCTTATGCCCCACCCCCGCAGCGGCAGCTGCCTGCATATCCTCCAGTTTGTCGCCCACCATATAAGAAGAAGCCATATCAATGCCCAGTTCTTCTTTGGCCGTCAAAAACATCCCGGGTTGCGGCTTACGGCAATCACAAACCTGAGTAAACTCTTTAATGGATCCTTCCGGATGATGCGGGCAGAAATAGATACCATCGAGATCAACCCCGCGATCGGCAAGCGACCAGTCCATCCACTCTGTCAGCGTCATAAACTGATCTTCAGTAAATTTGCCACGTGCGATACCGGACTGGTTGGTAACCAGTACCAGTAAAAAGCCCATCTCTTTTAATTTAAGACAAGCATCAATGACCCCGTCGATGAACTGGAAGTCATCGATTTCATGTACATAACCGTGATCGACATTCAGAGTGCCATCACGGTCAAGAAAGATTGCTGAAACTGGTTGTGCCACGAATTTGCTCCTGATGGCTGATTAACGGCGCCAGTATCGCATGTTTTCAATGTCTGTGAGAATGCTAACCTGGTTGACTTAGACGTCTAGACGCCTTAGCATCCACACCATACTACGGAGAAGACCTCCGCAGAGTTAAATTCACCACGTCACGGCAAAAAGACAGAATAAAAAAATATGATTAAACTTTCTAACATCACCAAGGTTTTCCAGCAGGGTTCGCGCCAGATTGTCGCGCTCTCTGACGTGAGTCTTCACGTCCCTGCCGGACAAATTTATGGCGTCATCGGCTCTTCCGGCGCGGGGAAAAGTACTTTAATCCGATGCGTGAATTTGCTGGAGCGCCCGACTGAAGGCCAGGTATTGGTCGATGGTCAGGATCTGATGTCCTTTTCAGAGAAAGCACTTACCCGTGCACGCCGACAGATTGGCATGATTTTTCAGCACTTCAATTTGCTGTCGTCACGTACCGTTTTTGGCAACGTTGCTTTGCCACTGGAACTCGACAATCTGTCTTCAGCCGCGATTAAAAAGCGCGTCTCTGAACTGCTGAGTCTGGTCGGATTAGAAGATAAGCATGATGCCTATCCTGCCAATCTTTCCGGTGGACAAAAACAACGCGTAGCGATTGCCCGTGCGCTGGCCAGTAATCCAAAAGTATTGCTCTGTGATGAAGCGACCAGCGCACTGGATCCGGCCACAACCCGCGCAATCCTGGAATTGCTGAAAGATATCAACCGCCGTCTGGGGCTCACGATTCTGCTGATTACCCATGAGATGGACGTCGTAAAACGCATTTGCGATCAGGTTGCCGTGATCAGCGATGGCAAACTGATTGAGCAGGATAAAGTGAGCGAGATGTTCTCACATCCTAAGACTCCGCTTGCCCAGCAGTTTATTCAGTCAACATTGCACCTGGATATTCCGGATGATTACGCCGTGCGTCTGTTGACCACGCCTGAAGCGGGTCGAGTGCCCTTATTACGGTTAGAATTTACCGGCCAGTCAGTGGATGCTCCGCTGCTTTCAGAAGCGGTCCGTCGCTTTGACATTAATAATAATATCATCAGTGCTCAGATGGATTATGCCGGTGGCGTGAAGTTCGGGATTATGCTGACAGAAATGCACGGTTCAGAAGAAAACACTCAGGCGGCAATTCGTTTCCTGCATGAGAATCAGGTGAAAGTAGAGGTACTCGGTTATGTCTGAGGCAATGATGTGGTTAATGGGCCGGGGTATCTGGGAAACGGTCATCATGACGCTAACCTCTGGCTTCTTTGGTTTTGTCCTGGGTCTGCCTTTTGGTGTGCTGTTATATGTCACCCGTCCGGGTCAGATTGCAGAAAATAAAAACGTCTATCGCGTGATGTCAGCGCTGGTGAATATTTTCCGTTCTATTCCTTTTATTATCTTACTGGTGTGGATGATTCCGTTCACCCGCATGATCGTCGGTACCTCTATCGGTTTGCAAGCAGCGATTGTTCCGCTGACTGTGGGTGCAGCACCGTTTATTGCCCGCATGGTTGAAAATGCTCTTTTGGAAATTCCAAGTGGTCTGGTAGAAGCCTCCCGCGCGATGGGGGCAACACCGATGCAAATCATCCGTAAAATTTTATTACCGGAAGCTCTGCCAGGATTGGTCAATGCAGCTACCATCACGCTGATCACCCTCGTAGGCTATTCTGCTATGGGTGGCGCAGTGGGTGCGGGTGGTTTGGGTCAAATCGGTTATCAGTATGGTTATATCGGTTATGACGCAACCGTGATGAATACGGTATTAGTCCTGTTAGTGGTTTTGGTGTATTTAATACAATTTTGTGGCGACCGCATTGTAAAAGCAGTCACACATAAATAAAAACAGCTGTAATAGCTACCCTGTGAATGATTTATATCCGTTTATTGAGGAAAGGACATGTCTAACAAATTCAAATCCATTGCCATTGTCGGCGCGCTTCTGGGATCGCTGGCTTTAGTCGGCTGCGGGCCAAAAGAACAAGATCCAAACCATATCAAAGTGGGTGTGATTGTCGGTTCTGAACAGCAAGTGGCAGAAGTTGCACAGAAAGTAGCTAAAGAAAAATACGGCCTTGACGTTGAGCTGGTGACTTTCAATGATTACGTTTTGCCTAACGAAGCACTGAGCAAAGGCGACATTGATGTTAATGCCTTCCAGCATAAGCCTTATCTTGATCAACAGATCAAAGATCGCGGTTACAAACTGGTGCCGGTCGGTAACACATTCGTTTACCCAATCGCCGGATACTCTAAAAAAATCAAATCTATTGATGAACTGAAAGATGGCGATCAGATTGCGTTGCCAAACGACCCGACTAACCTTGGTCGTTCTTTGCTGCTGCTGCAAAAACAAGGTCTGATCAAACTGAAAGACGGTGTTGGCTTGCTGCCGACTGTTCTGGATGTGACCGAGAATCCTAAAAATCTGAAACTGGTCGAACTTGAAGCCCCACAACTGCCACGTTCACTGGATGATGCCAAAATCGCTCTGGCCATTATCAATACCACCTATGCCAGCCAGATAAACCTGACGCCGGAGAAAGACGGTATCTTCGTAGAGGATAAAGAATCTCCATACGTGAACCTGATCGTGGCACGTGAAGATAACAAAGATGCTGAAAACGTGAAGAAATTTGTTCAGGCTTACCAGTCTGATGAAGTGAACGCTGCAGCAAATAAAATCTTCAACGGCGGCGCAGTAAAAGGTTGGTAATTGTCCGAAATCAGGAACGTTACGTTTCTCCTGACTATTCATTTATAAGATAGTAGATTCGCAAATACATCTTTTCATAAATAAATAACAAGGCGGGCATATGCC
>NZ_JAFMOT010000123.1:0-3734 GCF_019049695.1 Rahnella perminowiae | reverse complement strand
GGATAATATATTTAACATTTTCGAATATGATTTATCTTGGTCGAATTCATCATCTATTTTCTGCTTGGCATTATGACAAATACTGAACAAAATAGTGGGCTCATTGATTATTTCAATAACAACATCAGCAATACTTTCTGCATCATTTTCATTAACTAAAAACCCCGAAACTCTATTCTCAATTAACTCAGGAATTCCACTATGAAACGTTGATATCACAGGTATTCCAATAGCCATAGCCTCCATAATTGCAACCGGAATCCCTTCCATATCGCCATCAGTCGCCGTGACAGAAGGTAATAAAAATACATCCGAATTATTTAAATACTGTGAGACCGTTTCTTGTGTCTGTGCACCCAAAAAAACGATTTTGTCACCTAGACCAAGATTTTCAACCTGAGATTCAAGTTCTTTACGAAGGGGACCATCGCCGATAATAGTATAATCGAAGTCAATGTTGTTCTGCTTTAATAACAAGCACGCATTAATAGCTACTGAGATACCTTTTTTCTCTGTCAGTCTGGCGATAGAGAGTAAACGAATTGTATTAACTAAAATAGTTCGGGGCTGAAAGGAAAATTTTTCAACACTAATTCCCATTCTAATCACATGGATATTATCATCATGCCCAGAAATTGCTTTAATTTTATTTGCCCATAACTGACTTACAGGCAGGATAAATTCTGCCTCATCATATAGTTCTTTATAATTATCATAAAAAAGATTAAGAATTCTAGTTTGTGAAATTTCATTACCGTGAAAAACTGCAGCTAACTTACCTTTAAGGAAACCTAATCTTCTTAGCTGGCTAGCCAGCACTGCTGTTGTTCCAAAATGTGAAATGATAATATCAGTTTGTATTGAATTTTTATTTTTAGACAATATCTGTGGAAGCAAAAGAACCTTTGAATAATATCCATATTTTTTAAAGTTAATACTTTTAATAACCCTAGGAATTAGCAAGGCTGGGATTAATGATTTCACCCGCCATAGAATTCTTGCAACTTTACCATTTGGTTCTTTATCAAGAAGATACTGAACTTTATTTAAGAGACTAAATTTCTTAATGACATTATGTTCTATGCCAATATCTCCTGGAAAGACTGAAACAATACTCACATCACAACCATTATTAATGAAGTATGCAATTTGATTTAATATAAATGTCTCTGATAACACAGGAAACTTATATAAAAAGAATAAAACCTTCATAAGTCGTGCCTTTTAAAAAGAATTATTATGGGGTCTTGAATAGATTATTTTAATAACTAGGAATAGTTTTCGCAAAGATTGGCATATTCTCAATTTTTATCTTTCAATTAAATAGTCATTTAATACCCCATGTCTATATTCTCAGCCTTGTATGCTATTATGCTTAATACTCAACCTCCTTACCGAAAAACCTAATAAATTCTACATAATTATTCTATATCTACCTCCTCAATTTTAACATTATTAATGACTCATTGATTAACTTTGCTGTTTTATCCCATGTATAATTCTTAGCATTATTAAGGCCTTTCATCTTTAAACTTACCGCCAAACTTTCATCGTTAATGAGGCAATTTATACCTTTAGCTATATCTTCAATTGACTCCGGATTGACAAGAATAGAACTGCCTTCCGCAATTTCTTTAAGAGCTGTTGTATTAGATGCTAATGTAGGTATACCACAGGCCATAGCTTCGATTACTGGCAAGCCAAATCCTTCATACAGCGACGGCATAAGTAATGCTATAGCGCCTCTATAATAGGAAGGTAAATCTATCTCATTAACATATCCTGAAAACAAGACATCATTGGTTACTCCTTGAGAAAAAATGTGCTGCTTTAGTTTTTCCGTCTCTTTCCCTGTGAATAATAACTTAATTCCCTTTCTATCTTTAATAGTAGCGAATGCTGTAATCAATTTTTCTTCATTTTTGTGAGATTTACGATTACTTACGCATAGAAAATATTTAAATCCTGGTTTGTAAATATCTCCTTGAGGATTGAAATCCTTAGAAACACCATTGCCGACCACGATAATTTTATTCGGATTTATTTTTGCCCAATCTACTATTCTTCTTTTTGAAAACTCTGATACAGTAAAAATCAATAATGCTTTTCTACAGGCTCTTTTTAAAACAACATTATAGTAAATTGTTTTTAACTTACTACCATTTCCACTTACATCGATGTGATTTAAATCATGAATGGTAATGATACTACGATTTATGAAAAACCATGGAGCATTAAACCCCGGAGTGAAATACAAAGATTTATTGAAAAGCAGAAACCATGGCGTGATGAATATATCAAAATAACTTGTCGGTTTAACATTAACTTTTATGTAACTATCAAATTCAATTCTCTTAGTGATCTCCATTGAGAACCTACCAATACCATGACCGCCCTCCCACCTTTTATCAAATATTATTTTTTTCATGTTTCGCCTTGAAATTAAAATAGTAAAGAATTCCATTTACTGACAATATTTTCAGTTTTAAATTCGTTTAAGTTGAATTCAAAAATCAACTTACCTTCTACATAACTCTGTATAATTGAAGATAGTTGTTCAACATCATCAAATAAAAAGCCTTGATTACATGACAATAACTCTGGTATCCCTCCACTCTTCTTAGCAGCAACTGGAACTTTTCTTGCCATACTTTCAATTATTACCCTTCCAAATGGCTCATTCCATTTAGAAGGAACAATTAAAAGATCAAGGCTATCCAAAAAATCATTTGCAGGAACGTTACCAAGAAAATTAACATTTAAATTTTCATTTGTTGCATAATCAGTTAAATAGGATATATAATCTTCATCTCCGTCCCCAGCTATTTTTAACTCAATAACTTTGTTAATTTCAATTGGCAATATTTTTAGCGCATTAAATATCAAGTCGATACCTTTTGTTTTATGTATTCTGCCTAAGTATCCAATTTTTATTTCTTGCCTTTTGAATCCATCATGAACCCTTTCAGTTAACACATCTTCTAAACAAATATTATATATAACATGTCTATTTGCATTGCAAAAATAATCATTTTTAATATGTTCATTTAAAACAAAATCACTTATACCAACTACATCATCAACATATTTAGAATTTGCTCTTTTTAAGAGTGTCATTCCTTTACAAACAACACACTGAGAACCGCAATTGTCTTCCTTATACATATTTGCATTAGTGCATAATAGAGAATAACTTCTTAGTATATGAATAACTCTAATTCCTTTTTTCTTGGCTATTTTCCAAACTAATGATGATACATCTTCTATTGTGCTTGTGATTAATATGTCTGGTTTAAATTCGTCTAATACTTTAATTATTTTTTTTGCAAAAAAAACATTATTTGAATCTACAATATGCCATGCTATTTTTTTTGATTTTGATATTCCCTTGTTTTTCATAGACCAATATAGATTAGAGTGCTTAAGTCTATTAACTGTTATGTTATTAATTTTATCCTTGTAATCAGAATCACTAACGGCAAGAACTTCAACGTCATGACCAATATTTGATAGTTGCTCAGAAAGAGATTTTGTTGAAATCTCACCACCACCAGCAACATCTGGATAATAACCTCTACAAGCAACAAGAATTCTCTTCATATATCGACCTAATTTTATTATCCATGATTCATTTGAAATTAATCACACTTATTAATCTCTTCTAAAATCCATTGCCAATATAATAAGTGGGCTATTAAATTATAGCCCATCATAAAAACGAACCGGTATATAAA
>NZ_JAFMOT010000124.1:0-4539 GCF_019049695.1 Rahnella perminowiae | reverse complement strand
ATCCTACCTTTTCCTATAGTTCATGACCCAGACCTTTTAAGGTGATTCCTTCGAACTTACGGTAGTTATCTATGTCGAGCCAAGCTTTGATTTCTTTTTTTGATTTCTTTTGTATGCTCTGGGGACCAATTTTTCATCGAAACACACTCCAGCAATAGACCATAATCTGTTAGTGTTGAACTTCCCAGACTTACTCGATTTATGCAAGTTTCAAAGACTTAACCGATGACAGCGACATAAAAATTCTTTGTTGGTATTAATGTTGGAACAATTATGACTACCTATAAAAATTCTCTTTTAAATCATGAAAATATTTATACGTTCGATTCCTGTAGGGGACACCATAACCACTTTCCACGACATCCCGCCAAGTAAAAAAAACCCATTAAAATCAAAAAGTAAAAAAGAAATAACATCCCATCTAATCCCATAAAACCCCACGACAGCCCATTTTTTCTCGGGTATAAAAACGGGTATAATTGGTTCGATAAAATTTGTACCCGTCGAACTAAGGAAATTTCATGCCATTAACTGACACAGGCAGGCTCGAAGCCAAAAGATAAACCCTATAAACTCAGTGATTCCAATGGCTTATATCTTCTGGTGCATTCTAATGGTTCGAAGTATTGGCGCTTCCGACGCACTATTAATGGGAAGGACACCACTCGGGCGTTAGGCATGTACCCAATAATGACACTTGCAGAAGCAAGGAAAGCGCGGGATGAGTTTCTGAAAAGTTTGTCTCAAGGGATCGATCCTTTGCATGCAGACAAAGAAAAAATCGCCTCGTTTGAAGAGATTGCGCGGCAATGGCATGCCAGAAAGAAAACTTGGTCTTCCCTACACTCTCTCAATGTCATGCGAGCCTTCGAAACTCATCTTTTCCCTGAAATCGGCAGCAAAGCGATAAATCGGTTAGCTGTACGCACCTGTACTACATGTACGCGCCGAGAATTACTGAATAATACAGAAACCCGAAGCGTTTATTTCTGGCAGGCGTTTTTTCATCGCCCGACGGGTGACAAATACCTTCAACAGTTTGTCAGCGTGTCCTTCGTGCCTGAAGAGTAATTTACCGGCTTATTCACAGACTGCGCCTGAGAGGAAAGAGTCAAATCCCCAAGATGTAGCGCATTCCTGCCCGCGCCGGCAGGGTCTTTGATTGCTAACATCATGCCTTCAATTAACCGCATGGCATCACGCTGGGTGAGTGAGATTTGCTGGGTGCCGAGTTTGAGTGTGAGCATTGATATTTCCCCTTTCTTTTCTGAAGTTATTAGCGATATGCTTAGATTACAGCATTGAAAAATATGCGTTAGCTTCCGCCGTTCTGTCGTCCACAGTACGTCCTGCCTCAATAGAAACGCTCTCCGGTCAGGCTCATAATTATTGATATTAACCGACCCAACGTGAGAGCCATTTATGAAACCCAATACGCCTGAGTCAGAATTATCACCTGCCGTTCAGCAGGCTATTTCGCGTTATCTCGATACCAAGCAGACCCAGCAGGGGAATGTGAATAAAATGGAGGAGATAATTGCCGACATGACCCGCTGCAAAAATCAAAAAGAGGAAATAGATAATCTCAGTGAGCAGTCCGGTGGCCAGTGGCGCGAGGCCTTTTTGAAAATGCGCGGTCAGGTCAGCGACGAAATGAAAGCGCAGCAACTGCAACGTCTGGCAAATCAGGAAATGTCACGCGAGCTGGGACACCTGCTTCTCAGTCTGGACATTGAAAAAGATCGTCAGGAAATTACCTGTTCAGGGTCTGGCAAAGTGCTCTTAGACAGCCATGAAAGTGCGTTAATGGCCTATGCAGAACAGGAACTGAAAAAGGCGCTGTCAGCAGGCCTTGAGACGCTTATCCGGGCAGTATCATTGAAACGTACAGCCTTAAGATACCAGCAGGCTACCGTAACGCTGGGGGGCAGGCTGAGCGACTACGAAGTCAGCCCGGACGCCGTCATTTTTGAAGAAATTAATCAGTATCTGAAAGATGAGATGACGCGCTACAAATTCGACTTGGCTCAGGAACCTGTCTTAGCACAACTTGGCGTTCACCGGCCTGAGACGAAGTTTTTCAGCGCGAAACTTGCCAGCGGCGGCGGTCGTTCAATGGCTTTTGCAGCCGTTAAGCGTAAGGAAGAACAGCTCAGCATAACGGAAAAATAACCTCCCAAATTGCTCATCACATAAAATGGGTATCTCGGCGTGAAGGTTCCTGCGAGATACTCATTTTTATTACCCCCCCGCCACTTTCCCTGATCTTGTACTGATAAGCTTCACTTCAAAAACTCGCCATAAAAATCTGATTAAATCATTGATTTTCACTAAATGGGTGGTGCATTCTGACTGCATGCTTTTGCATTTTAAAAGAGTATCTTTCGGTAACCTTAAGGCCTGTTCTGGCGTGCTCTGAGCGCGGCCATGCACATGCATTAAAAGCGATATGAAAAGCGGGCAGGCGTGGCGGGGATAGCATTGCGCGCCAACCGAAGATTTTTTTAATTTTTCTTGTCAGTGATAATCGTTTAAAGAGTAAAGAAAATTTCATCCCCAATGCATGTTAAGTACTTTCTTTGGCGACGTTAACAAGTAAGTTGCATTTTTAGAGCAGCATTTCAATTTATTAAAATTTTAAGGAAGAAATATGGAAACGCAAGTTGTAGAAAAAATACATGAATTTCTCTGTAACTATTATCAGTACTCTGAAGATCCAGTCTCTCCACCGGGAGTAAAAGACAGGGGGTTATTGGAATCGGCCTGCGCTCGCCCTTTTGCCTCCGCAGGTGGGAGAGATGCATTTGAAAACATTTATGATAAAGGTGCAGCATTATTCCATGGGATAATATCAAATCATTGTTTTTTCAATGGAAACAAACGAGCTGCTCTTCTTGCTTCATTATATTTCCTTAGCGAAAACAATCTTTGGTTAGACCGTTGTGATGATGAGGAAATGTTTGAATTCACTCGTCGAATTGCAGCTCATGAAATTACTGAAAAAAGAACCGATGAATTAAAAGTCATAGCAGATTGGTTAGAAAAAAATAGTCGCAAGGTAATAAAAGGAGAGAAGCCACTTAACTTCAACAGTTTAAAGGACAACCTCGCTCAATTCAATTATGAATTGATTGATGAGGGACATTTCGCATATATATATTATGATGGAAGACATATCGAAAAAGTTCTAAAGAAAGGAAAGCAGGGTCTAGGCGAATACGATCAAGCATATATCTCAGAGTTACGTAAAAGATTAAATCTAACACCAGAACATGGGATAGATAGTGCAAGATTTTACGGGCAAAAAGGATTAAATGATGATTTGAGTGAATTTATGTCCATGCGAGTAAAAGTTTTTGACTGGTTAGCAAAAATATAACCCAGAATAAAATGATGTTGCGCAAATTTATTTTTATATTTGTGCAACACTAAATTATCTATTACACTCATACCAGATTTCATTAAACTAAATATTCACTTAATTGACATAGTGGCTAGCTAAATATTAATATAACGGACTAAATACCAAGCAGTATTTTTTTCTTAAAATAATCTTCGAAAACATCTTTGCTTCCATTGAAAACACTCATCATTTCCTCAGAATGCAATATTACATTCATAATTACTCTTAGATAAGAATCCAGCTTTAGACTTTCATCCGGAAGGGTAATTACTTTTGCTGTTTTCAGACTATCTCCGTGAGTAACTTTGGAACGTATATTGTAAAAAAACTTTATTTCATCAAAAGTTTTTATTGAATCATATCCATGGTCTTTTAGAAAAAAAGCCACCCGTTCAGAAAGCTTGTGTGATAACTCCGCACTATCAGTAGAAAAGAGACTTTCTAAGGCACTACAGTAGTGAGCTATTTTTAAAGCAGGATTGAACTCTTTTCTTGCAGATCCGATAAAACTTAACGCTCTACCATATCTCGAGTATTTTGAGTCGATAAAAGAATCAAAAACAGTAGAATTATTTTTGTGTAAATAACTTTGAATTTTATGATTAGTTTGTTCCCATTTGATTAGATCTTCTCTATTGAACTCAGTGTTAATATGTCTATCACCATTGGCCATACTATACATCGTCATCAGGCTATTGTTAGACCATTCTGACATTGCTTTTCTATCTGTTTTATTGCAATACGCTATTTCACAAAGCATTGCATTATCCTTAATCAGCCATGAACTATTGACTAGCATGTTCAGCCATAGAAGCCATACAAGCAAAGCTCTGTTGCTGGACATATTGGGATTAAAATAATCATTTTTGAAGTCGACAGATATGATATGATTTGCATCATTCAAATGACCATATTCAATTATCCCTGCATAACTTTTTAAGTCTTTAGTGAGTATTTTTCGTATTTTTTCCCTATCTCTTATTAGAGTAACGCCAGGGAGCAAATCAAAATCATCAAAATTATCGCCAATTACCTGCATAAAACTGAGAGTAGTATAAAATTTAAAATTCATAAAAAACCTTATTATACAATCATACTCGATAAAAATTTAAATTATAACGTGTATTATTTATAGT
>NZ_JAFMOT010000125.1:0-4658 GCF_019049695.1 Rahnella perminowiae | reverse complement strand
ATATTAACTCAAAGTTGAAAATAAATTCTGGCCGCATCAACTTTATTTGCAAAAATTAAAATCTTTTTACCGATTATTTTTCAAAAGGTTACCTCTTAAACCACCCCTTTAGTCGTTCATTACAAACCACCAAAAACCCCCTCGTATGATCCACATCAATTTTTACGTTATACTGCTTTGCTAGTATCTCGTTGCGCAGTGCATAGCCCTGAATAAGAGAGTTAATGTGAAAGCTGACAACCCCTTCGATCTCATTTTACCCGCCGCTACAGCAAAAGTTGCTGAAGATGCCGGCGTTTATAAAGCCACCAAACAGCCGTTAAAAACATTCTTTTTAGCCATTACTGCTGGCGTCTTTATTTCTATTGCTTTTGCTTTTTATATCACCGCCACCACAGGCACCGGAACCGTACCTTATGGTCTTGCAAAACTCGTCGGGGGCATCTGCTTCTCACTGGGTCTGATGCTGGTCGTAGTGTGTGGTGCCGACCTGTTTACTTCCACTGTGCTTATCGTAATTGCCAAAGCCAGCGGGCGTATCACCTGGGGGCAATTGGCACGCAATTGGGTCAATGTCTATTTTGGTAACCTGATTGGCTGCCTATTCTTTGTGGCTCTGATTTGGTTCTCCGGTGAATACATGGTCGATAATGGCTTGTGGGGCCTTAATGTCTTGCAAACCGCTGACCATAAAATGCATCACACATTTATCGAAGCCGTATGTCTTGGGATCCTCGCTAACCTGATGGTTTGTCTGGCGGTATGGATGAGTTACTCCGGCCGTAGCTTGATGGACAAAATGTTCGCCATGATTTTGCCAGTGGGTATGTTCGTCGCCAGCGGCTTTGAACACAGCATTGCCAACATGTTCATGATCCCTTTAGGCATCGTAGTGAAAAACTTTGCGACACCAGAATTCTGGCAGGCTGTCGGGGCAACACCGGCACAATTCGCAGAACTGAACATATCTAACTTTATCATCGACAATCTCATCCCTGTGACCATAGGTAACATCATCGGGGGCGGTTTGCTGGTAGGGTTAACGTACTGGGTTATATATCTTCGCGATGAGAAGCACCACTGATACAACGTGGCAGTCTTGTTACGACAGTTTTACTCGTGATTTTTAAAGAAATCCAAATTAGAAGGTAGGTGCAAAATGTCCAAGCTCAATGAAAAATTGACCAACGCATGGCAAGGTTTTAGTGCTGGTGAATGGCAGAATGGCGTAAACGTCCGTGACTTCATTCAGAAGAACTACACACCGTATGAAGGTGATGAGTCCTTCCTGGCTGGCGCTACCGAAGCGACAACCACCCTGTGGGATAAAGTAATGGATGGTATCAAACTGGAGAACCGCACTAAGGCTCCGGTTGATTTCGATACTGACGTTGCCTCTACCATCACTTCTCACGATGCCGGTTACATCAATAAATCTCTGGAAACTATCGTTGGTCTGCAAACTGACGCGCCATTGAAACGTGCTCTGATCCCATTCGGCGGCATCAAAATGGTCGAAGGTTCATGTAAAGTTTATGGCCGTGAACTGGATCCAGCGCTGAAGAAAGTTTTCACTGATTATCGTAAAACGCACAACCAGGGCGTATTTGATGTTTACACCAAAGACATCCTGAACTGCCGTAAATCCGGTGTTCTGACTGGTCTGCCAGATGCATATGGCCGTGGCCGTATCATCGGTGACTACCGTCGCGTTGCACTGTACGGTATCGACTTCCTGATGGCCGATAAATACGCACAATTCCAGTCTCTGCAAGACGACCTGGAAAATGGCGTAAACCTGGAAATGACCATCCAGCTACGTGAAGAAATCTCTGAACAACACCGTGCACTGGGCCAGATTAAAGAAATGGCTGCTAAATACGGTTGCGACATTTCTGGTCCTGCGACTAACGCACAGGAAGCTGTACAGTGGACTTACTTCGGCTACCTGGCTGCAGTTAAATCTCAGAACGGCGCTGCAATGTCCTTCGGCCGCGTATCTACTTTCCTTGACGTGTTCATCGAACGAGATATCAAAGCTGGCAAACTGACAGAAGAACAAGCTCAGGAACTGATTGACCATCTGGTTATGAAACTGCGTATGGTTCGTTTCCTGCGTACCCCTGAGTATGATGAACTGTTCTCCGGTGACCCAATCTGGGCAACTGAATCTCTGGCAGGTATGGGCGTTGACGGCCGTACTCTGGTGACCAAAAGCAGCTTCCGCTTCCTGAATACCCTGTATACCATGGGGCCTTCACCTGAGCCGAACATGACCATCCTGTGGTCTGAAAAACTGCCAATGAACTTCAAAAAGTACGCAGCGAAAGTGTCTATCGATACCTCATCTGTACAGTATGAGAACGATGACCTGATGCGTCCTGACTTCAACAACGATGACTATGCCATCGCTTGTTGTGTGAGCCCGATGGTTGTGGGTAAACAAATGCAGTTCTTCGGCGCTCGTGCAAACCTGGCGAAAACCATGTTGTACGCAATCAACGGCGGCGTTGATGAAAAAATGAAAATCCAGGTGGGTCCTAAAGAAGCACCAATGATGGATGAAGTCCTGACCTTCGATAAAGTCATGGACCGCATGGATCATTTCATGGACTGGTTGGCTAAACAGTACGTGACTGCGCTGAACATCATTCACTACATGCATGACAAATACAGCTACGAAGCATCGCTGATGGCTCTGCATGACCGTGACGTTTATCGCACCATGGCGTGTGGTATCGCAGGTCTGTCAGTTGCTGCTGACTCCCTGTCCGCTATCAAATACGCAAAAGTTAGCACTATCCGTGATGAAGACGGCCTGGCGATAGACTTCAAGATTGAAGGCGAATACCCGCAGTTCGGTAATAACGATTCTCGCGTAGATGACATCGCCTGCGACCTGGTAGAACGTTTCATGAAGAAAATTCAGAAACTGCGTACCTACCGTGGCGCTGTAGCCACTCAGTCCGTTCTGACCATCACCTCTAACGTGGTTTATGGTAAGAAAACAGGTAACACTCCGGACGGTCGTCGTGCTGGTGCTCCATTCGGCCCTGGCGCTAACCCAATGCACGGTCGTGACCAGAAAGGTGCGGTTGCCTCTCTGACTTCCGTTGCTAAACTGCCGTTTGCTTACGCGAAAGATGGTATTTCTTATACCTTCTCTATCGTTCCAAATGCGCTGGGTAAAGACGATGATGTACGTAAAGCAAACCTCGCGGGTCTGATGGATGGTTACTTCCACCACGAAGCGTCCATTGAAGGTGGTCAACACCTGAACGTGAACGTGATGAACCGTGAAATGCTGTTAGATGCGATGGAACATCCTGAAAACTATCCTCAGTTGACCATCCGTGTTTCCGGTTATGCGGTACGTTTCAACTCACTGACTAAAGAACAGCAACAAGACGTTATTACCCGTACTTTCACCAAGTCTCTGTAATAACTCAGCCTTGTAATCTGGTCTGATAAAAAGGCTCCACTGTGTGGAGCCTTTGTTTCATCTCTCCCTGCCCTGCACTGTCTGCACGACAGTCTGTTTTGCCAGAGCGCTATACGTTGTGGACTTCTGGCAAAGCAGTATCGCCATTGCTGACAATCAACCTTAATGATTGTCTGGTATCATAAACCTGTTGTTTCCAGTTTATCTCTGCCAGGCCAGCATCCGCACACGTAGACTGCTATTCATTGGTCAATATGGAGAATAACCCGCAATGTCAGTTCAAGGTCGCATCCACTCATATGAATCCTGTGGCACCGTTGACGGCCCAGGTATCCGTTTCATTGTTTTTTTCCAGGGTTGTCTGATGCGTTGCATGTATTGCCATAACCGCGATACCTGGGACACACATGGCGGGAAAGAGATCAATGTCGATGACTTGATGAAAGAAGTCGTCACATATCGTCATTTTATGAATGCTTCCGGTGGCGGCGTAACAGCCTCCGGTGGCGAGGCCATACTGCAGGCTGAATTTGTGCGTGACTGGTTCCGCGCCTGCCAGAAAGAAGGGATTAATACCTGTCTGGATACCAACGGTTTTGTTCGTCGTTATGATCCGGTGATCGACGAATTACTGGATGTGTCTGACCTTGTCATGCTTGATCTAAAACAGATGAACGACGATATTCACCAGAATCTGGTAGGTGTCTCCAATCACCGCACCCTGGACTTCGCCCGCTACCTGGCTAAACGTAATCAGCGAACCTGGATCCGTTATGTCGTCGTGCCGGGCTGGTCTGATGATGATGACTCCGCGCATAAACTGGGTGAGTTCACCAAAGATATGACCAATATCGAGAAGATTGAACTGTTGCCATATCACGAGTTGGGTAAACACAAATGGACGGCAATGGGTGAGAAATACGGTCTGGATGGCGTAAATCCGCCGACCAAAGAGATCATGGAAAGAGTGAAAAACATTCTGGCCAGCTACGGGCATAAAGTGATTTATTAAACACCGATATCCTGCCCATTAAAAAGACGCCATCTGGCGTCTTTTTCGCTTTATGAGACTAAGATTCTCAATGAAACTGTAAGTATCCCACCAAAACGGCCCATTCATTTTTAGAGATCTTCCGACATACTGATTATGTCCCCTGAGGAGATCGCTATGCGTAAGATCCGATTCACTGAGCACCAGATCATCGCCGTCCTGAAA
>NZ_JAFMOT010000126.1:0-4758 GCF_019049695.1 Rahnella perminowiae | reverse complement strand
GAATCTAGTATATATTATGTTTACCTAATACTTAAAAACAGACCGCAAACCCAAACAGAATAAGTCGTTCATTAATTATGTAAACTTTTAAGTGAAGTATTATGTGTTTTTAATCATGCAAACTTTACATTTTACCCTTCACTTCTCAATTCTAACTGATACTTCATAATTCTAATTGCTAATAGTTTCAATTCCCGGCGAGACTTAATCAAAAGGAAAAATGTTTCATAGACAATTGATTGCTCAAATATATTAATTTTGCTTATTTCTTCAAAGGCACCTCTAACATCCCCTTCAAAATATTGACTTAACCAATACCCTATTTTCCTGTGAAGGTCATTATCTGACAGACTATTCATTATCTTTAAGTCAAAGATCCCTGAGTAAATTTCTAATTCAATATTGGCCATTTTGCATTCTTCACTTATAAATTGTTCAATTCTCATTTTCGATATCCTTAGAGGTGGTATGAGTTAAGCAGCATTTTTTCTTGTTTTATCAATTGCGGTTTGAATCCAATCATCAATTTCACTTTCAATAAAAGCTACAGACCGTGAGCCGATTTTAATTTGAGTTGGGAAACGCCCTTCGCTGATGAGCCGATAGATCCAGGCTTTTCCGTAGCCAGTTCTCAAGAGGACTTCAGGAAGACGTATTAGACGAGTGCTTTGGTTGTTCATTTCATTTTTCCTCTTGTTCGTTTCGATGAAATGACTATACGAGCTGCCGGAATAAGAAAGGAGCGAGCTTCCGAACTACAGGGCAATGAGTAGCCCTGTAGATCTAGGTGTCGTGGAGTTACGATTAGTTGGAATCAGAGAGTTTCATCACATCTGAAACTCTCATGTTTTTTAGGTGTGGATTTCGATTCATGAAAAAATTGAACTGCTTGGCGAAGTCCATTGTTGCAGCTTTCATAGCAAGTGGTCGATCTGCATCTTTGATGTGATAGTGAAGCCGGATTGAAACCTCATCGTCTTCGTCCGTGTATAAAAGACGAGAAAGGCGATCATCTGACACTCGAACATCCTTCCTTTTCGCCCATAGCAATATGTCCAACATCGCTGGCAAACGGTAGTTTATGATTTTTTTGATAGTTCCATAGCCAAAACGAACCGCACCAGCCTCATCAACCTCAACCGCTTTAATCCTTCTCCATTGAGGCAGTGCTGCTTTTATGGACTCTGTAATTTCATCGTCTGTTCCACTACCCAGATCGATTTCGAGCAGAACAGTTTTCTCACATAAAGGGGACATTAGCGCTGATACATAAGCTTCGTGATGGGGAGCGTTAACACTGTATATATCGTTTCCTCTTTCCCAAGTGAAAAGATTCACATTGAGAGCAGATACGCTCAGTTGAGCAAGCCTGCTGATATCAGTTATAAAAATGTGGGGAGGGTTGTAAAGGCTATCGTGGGTCGTTGGGTAGTCGAGTTGTGTGTTATTGAAAAGATGGGGGTTTCCACTGAAAATTTTCGTCATGTAGTTCCACAACCCTTTTTTCTCTTCCTCCGTGGGCCATGGCTTAAACAAATGCGATCTAGCCCAAAGTTCATGATACAGGCCGTTTAGGGTGATTTCTTCGAACTTACGGTAGTTATCTATGTCGAGCCAAGCTTTGATTTCTTTTGTATGCTCTGGGGACCAATTTTTCATAAGCTCCTCTTGATTAAAAAGTAAATTTTTCCTTCATTCTGGGAGTGTATATTGGTGATATTGCTCACTGATTTTAGGTATAAATGATAATGAAAAATTCTGTAAACCTCTACAAGGAATAAAACATAACACGTTGATAATTAAAGTATTTAAATTTCATTTTTGTGATTATTGTTATGGTAGAATGACTGTCTATACATACAGTTAAGGTTAGCAAGTATTTTTTGAAATAATTACTCAATAATTCAATGCATAAGGAAGAATGCAATGGGCGTAGCAGACATGTTTTACGGCTTAGTCTCTAATTTGGCTATTAATAACGTTGAATCAATAAGTTACCGCTATGGAGAACTTACTGTCGCTTTGAATAAACAATTTCGAGATACAGAATCTAAAACAGCCAACTCACTCCAAGTTGGGTCATTTGGTAGAAGAACTGGCGTTAATGGTATTTCTGATCTCGATATGCTTTATATTATGCCAAAATCTAAATGGAATGATTACAAAGATAACCAGCAATTAAAATTATTGCAGGATGTGAAGTCAGCAATATCTAAAAGATATCCTGCAACAAAAGTTCGTGTGGATAGACTCGTTGTAACAGCAACGTATTCAAATTTTCATGTTGAAGTTCAACCAGTTTTTCAACAGGATGATGGCAGTTATTTATATCCCGATACTAACAACGGTGGAAGCTGGAAGATAACAAAACCAAGGCTTGAAATGGAAGCTATTAGTAGTTTGGATCTTGATAAAAACTCTAACCTTCGCCGCTTATGTAAAATGGTACGTGCATGGAGAAATAAACATGGGGTTGCGATGGGGGGACTTTTAGTTGACACTCTGTCATACAACTTCTTAAATTCAACTTCTGAATATGATACAACCAGCTATCTTTATTATGATTATTTGAGTAGGGATTTCTTTAAGTATCTTTCAGAGCTTGTTGAACAAACTGAATATTCTGCTCCAGGGAGCCGACAACGAGTTAAGGTTAAGAAAAAATTCCAAAAAAAGGCTAAGAAGGCATATAGGTTATGTTTAGAAGCAATCGATGCTGAAGGAAATATTAATGTAAACGATAAATGGAAGAAGGTTTATGGTAGACCTTTTCCCAAAGCTCAAGTGGTTTCCACAGAAGCACTTTCAGCCAATACATTTAACGCAACGAAAAACACTGAAGAGTTTATTGAAGACAGATATCCAATTGATATTAATGAATATATCAAAATTGATTGCGAAGTAAAACAAAATGGATTCAGAGAGTTCTTCCTGCGTGATATGCTCTCTAAAAAGTTAGTTTTGCGTAATAATAAAGAGCTCCGGTTTGTAGTAAAAGAGGTTTCGGTTGCTGAACCATTTGAAGTTTTTTGGAAAGTTTTAAATAGAGGTGAGGTAGCTAAAAGAAAAAATAACATCAGAGGGCAAATAGTTAAAGACTCTGGTCTGAGACAGAAGATAGAGTCAACCAATTTTCGGGGGGACCATATTGTTGAATGCTATTGTGTTAAAGATGGTGTAGTAGTAGCTAAGGATAGAATCCATGTTCCTATAGTCATTGAAGGAAATCGTGATGAATGATGAAAGAAATATACTTGAAGGTCAATTACGTGAGTGTTATGGCCGAGTTGTTTACTCTCACAAGACTCATGAGAAATGTGCCGATATCCTCATGAGTAAACACGACAAAATAAAACTATCTCAAATAGTAATTTCAGCTTTAGTAACTGGTGGGATTGTTTCTACTTTTTTTGATAATGGACATATTGGATCTCTTATAAGCGTTATCTTATCCACGACATTGTTGATTATAAATACATATACAAAGAACTATGACTTTGGTGAGCTTGCTCAAAAACATCGTCAAGCAGGTTCGGACCTTTGGATTATCCGCGAAGAATATCTTTCTTTGTTAACTGACATTCGTGTTGGTGATGTGTCATTAGAGACAATTCGTGAGAGAAGAGATAATCTTGTTAAAGAATTACATGCTGTTTATGCCGGAGCACCAGGGACTAATTACAAGGCTTATACGGCTGCACAGAAAGCTTTACAAGAATTAGAAGATATGACTTTTTCAGATAATGAAATAGATGCATTCCTCCCCAAAGAACTAAAGCGTAAATAACTTTTTATGACGTAATTTTAAAATAAATTAAAAAGAGGTTTGTATATGGAAGCAGAAAAAATTCAGAATGACATAGACTCACTGTTGACCCTTATGAATGATGATATGGAGAGTTTAGGAGCAACGATCAAGACAGTCACGTTTGGATTTGCAGATGGGCAGGAGGACAGGAAGGCTATTGACGAAATTTTTAACTGGAGCGAGGAACATCTTTTCAGTGTCATCAAAATTTGTAATTCTCGTTCTCTCATTGAAAACGTTAGTAATGATTATTCCCGCATACACTTGACAGAGGAAGGTCAAAGTAGAGCTATATCTGTTAAGCATGGAAAAAATCGTTCATATGAATTAGGGGCAAGTATGCAAATCGCTACTTTAAATGTTAATGGTCCTGCACAAGTTGGAAATGGAAACACGCAAAACATTCATAATGTGTTTAATCAACTTGTTAAAAATATCGAGGACTCTTCAGCATCTGATGAAGATAAATCCGAGGCCAAAAGTCGGCTTGCATCACTCCTTGAACACCCTCTAGTTACCTCAATAATAGGTGGAGTTGCAGGCTCTATTCCAGGCCTTTTTTAATAGGATAAATACGATGGAAGATCTAAACAAGACCATCAAGTTACATTGCACTTTCTGTCATTCGGAAGAATTTGCAGTGCCTTACGAAGGATATTCCCCTCCAGAGGGAACTTTTGTCGTCTGCTCTAAATGTGGTAGAGAAAATGATGTAACGTCTTTATTGATAATAGCTAGAGCTAAAGGATTAGATATTGCTACTGATTATGCTAACCAATTAGTTGATAATATGAAGAAGGAACTTAAAAAGTCATTTAGAAACAGTAAAAATATAAAAATAAGATAGTATTATTAGACGTGGAATGATTCTTAGGGGAGTATCTATACTCCTTTAGCAATCTATTTTTAAATTTACACATACTGGGATTGATAAAATCATTATATACTTC
>NZ_JAFMOT010000127.1:0-5111 GCF_019049695.1 Rahnella perminowiae | reverse complement strand
GTTTTAATACTTTCTTATTTATTAATTCCTGCATAATGTTTTTAAATATTTCCGGATGGTTCTAAATGCCTGAATATCTTTTTATTATTTAAGTTAAATTATTTATTTTTAGTTAACTACTTGTATTTTAATGCTTTTATGGTTAATTAATTATTGTTATTGCCGATCGCGAGACGGGTGTGATGCGGGTCACAATAGTGAATGGCTGTAAATAATATAACTAACCGCTATTTTCATCATGAAGTTATCACATCAACAATAATAAAGAAAAAAGGTCATATTATGCCGACGTTACTCTTATCCTCATTATTTCCTTTAGTGTTTGTTATGGTATTAGGCTGGCTCAGCGGCAAGCTGGGTTATATGAAACGTGACGATGCTACAGTATTAGCCACGGTCGTGATCCGTTTTGCACTGCCATTACATCTTTTTATCGGTGCATTACATACGGATCCTGCCAAAATACAGAATTTGTCGTTTATGGCAGTATTAGTCATCGGCCTGATGGGATCCTATCTTCTGACGCTGTGCATCTCGCACTGGTTTTTCCGTCATGACATCAAAACCAGCGCCATTCAGTCGCTGGTATGCGCATTCCCGGATATGGCTTACTTTGGCGCGCCTGTGCTGGCTGTACTTATCGGGCCGGAAGGTTTTCTGGGGGTACTGGTCGGGAATCTGATCACCAGCGTACTGATGATCCCGCTGACGATTGTGCTGATCCGTATGGGGGACAAAAACAGTGATCTGGCCGAACAGGGCAGCCTCGGCAAAATGATTCTCAATAATTTATTCAAGGCATTGCGCAATCCGATTGTCTGGATCCCCGTGTTGGGTGTCGTGATGAGTCTGGCGGGCATTAAACTCCCGGAGTTACTGTCTTCCTCCGTTGAAATGATGGGGAAAACCGCTGGCGGAATTTCGCTGTTTGCGCTGGGATTACTCTTCTTCGGCGAGCGTCCGAAGCTGAATATTCATACGTTCACCAATGTCGGCCTGAAAAACCTGATCCAGCCGGCGATTATGGCGGTTGCCGGCCTGGCATTTGGGTTGAGCCATACGCTGATGCAGCAGGTGGTGATCATCGGCGCAACGCCGTCTGCTATTGCCGCAGGTATGTTCGCTGTGCGCAGCGATACGTATGTGGAATCTGCTTCCTCCTCAATACTTGCCGGCACCGCGCTGGGGATTGTGACGGAAGGGATAATAATTTACATGATGTCGTAATACGCTGATGGCCCGAAGCGTTATCCATAAAAAGGCCCGCCATTGCTGGCGGGCCTTGTGTCTTTCAGGAGGCAGTTACTTCACACATTTCGCACACGTACTTGCATGGATTTGCTGGAAGAAATCGTTGCCTTTGTCATCCACCAGAATGAACGCCGGGAAGTTTTCGACTTCGATTTTCCAGATAGCTTCCATACCCAGTTCAGGATATTCAACGCACTCCAGGCTTTTGATGCTTTGCTGCGCCAGAACCGCTGCCGGGCCGCCGATGCTGCCCAGATAGAAGCCGCCATGTTTATGGCACGCATCGGTCACCTGCTGGCTGCGGTTGCCTTTTGCCAGCATGATCATGCTGCCGCCATGGGATTGCAGAAGATCCACGTAAGAATCCATGCGGCCAGCGGTGGTCGGGCCGAGGGAACCGGAGGCATAACCTTCCGGGGTTTTCGCCGGGCCGGCGTAGTAGATCGGATGATCTTTGATGTATTGCGGCAAACCTTCGCCATTATCCAGACGTTCTTTCAGTTTGGCATGTGCAATATCACGACCGACGATAATCGTACCGCTCAGGGACAAACGGGTAGACACCGGATATTCAGAAAGCTGCGCCAGGATTTCAGGCATCGGACGATTCAGATCGACTTTCACCACACCGGCTTCGCCTTGCTCACGCAATGCTTCAGGAATGTACTGACCCGGATTGCCTTCCAGTTTTTCGATCCAGATACCGTCGCGGTTGATTTTGGCTTTGATATTACGGTCTGCGGAACAAGACACGCCCATTCCGACCGGGCAGGATGCGCCATGACGTGGCAGACGCACAACGCGGATGTCGTGGGCAAAGTATTTGCCACCGAACTGTGCTCCGAGACCCAGGTTGTTGGCTTCGGCCAGCAGTTCCTGTTCGAGGTTCACGTCGCGGAATGCCTGACCGTGTTCATTACCTTCCGTCGGCAGACCATCGTAATAATGCGTTGAGGCCAGCTTGACGGTTTTCAGCGTCGCTTCTGCAGAAGTACCACCAATGACAAACGCGATGTGGTACGGCGGGCAGGCTGCGGTACCGAGGGTGCGCATTTTATCCACCAGATAATTTTTCAGCTTAGCCGGGGTGATCAGCGCTTTGGTTTCCTGGTACAGATAAGTTTTATTCGCAGAACCGCCGCCTTTGGCGATGCAGAGGAATTTGTATTCGTCACCGTCAACACTGTAAAGGTCGATTTGCGCGGGCAGGTTAGTACCGGTGTTCACTTCTTTGTACATATCCAGCGCCGCATTTTGTGAATAGCGCAGGTTATCTTCGATAAAAGTGTTATACACCCCCTGAGACAGGCTGGCTTCATCACCGCCGCCGGTCCAGATGCGCTGACCCTTTTTACCCATGATGATCGCCGTGCCGGTGTCCTGGCAGGTCGGCAAAATGCCTTTGGCAGCGATTTCAGAGTTTCTCAGAAATTGCAGCGCCACGTATTTGTCGTTTTCGCTGGATTCCGGGTCATGAAGAATGGAAGCCACTTGTTGCTGATGCGCAGGTCTGAGCATGAATGAGGCGTCATGGAACGCCTGCTGAGCCAGCAGCGTGAGCGCCTGTGGTTCGACTTTAAGCACTTCTTCACCATCGAAGTTGCTGACAGAGACATGGTCTTTGGTCAGCAGATAGTATTCGGTGTCATCTTTGGAAACGGGGAAGGGATTTTGATAATAGAACGGTTTGTTCGACATTGTTTTCTCACTTTTTCCGTTTTTGCCGCCAGGGGTGGGACTGTTGACGCGGTATAGCAGAGGTGTTCCGGGCGACGTTTATATTCGTTCTGTATGTTGCCAGCCAAATACACAGGCTGGCAACGAGGTTTATATGTTTTCTTTCAGTAAATGCTCTGTTAATGCTTTGTGGGTGATTTTATCGCCACAATCAGAACATCATCACCATCCACGGATAGCCGATTACCAGTAAAGCGATCAGGAAGATGGCACCAAAGATAGTCCCGAGGCGCCAGTAATCTTTGGTTGGCAGATAACCGCTGCCGTAATAAATAGGGCTTGGACCCGTACCGTACGGCGTGATGATCCCCATAACGCCCAAAGATGTCACCATCAGCAAACAGAACACCTGCATGTTAATGCCAGGGATTGCCGCGCCGATGGTCAGCATGGCGGGTAACAGTGCGGTGGTGTGCGCGGTGGTGCTGGCGAAAAGGTAATGCAGCAGATAGAACGCCAGCAACAAGGCGATGGTTGCTGCGCCCGGGGAAATCCCCCCCATCAGCGCCGCGCCTTCTTTGCCCAGCCAGGCGATAAAACCGGTGCGGGATAAACCGTCAGCCAGTGCAACCAACGTGGCGAACCAGGCGAAGGTATTCCAGGCGGGTTTGTTGCTGGTGATGTCGTTCCAGTTCAGCACGCCGGTCCACAGCATCAGTACCACGACCAGCAGCGCAGCCATGGCGGGTTCGATAAAGCTGGCCGCGAAAATCCACATCGCCAGCGCGCAGCAGACGAACACCAGCAACAGAATTTCATGGCGGGACATTCTGCCCAGTTTTGCCAGCTCAGCGGTTGCCCAGCGCGGCACTTCATCATTGATTTTCACTTCCGGTGGGTAGAACCAGTATGCCAGCAGCGGCATGGTCAGCAGCAGCAGCAAACCGACCGGCAGGAAAGCAATGAACCAGGTGCCCCAGGAAATGTTGATACCGGTCACGCTATTCACAATACCCAGCGCCAGCAAGTTAGGTGCCAGTGCGGAGAGGAACATCGAACTGGTGATACACGCGGCGGTGATCGCCACCCACATCAGATAAGAACCGATTTTTCGCGCACTCGGGTCATTCGGTTTTGAGCCGTACAACGGCGGCAGGTTAGCAATGATCGGGTAGATCGTGCCGCCGCTGCGCGCGGTGTTGGAGGGTGTAAACGGTGCCAGTAACAGGTCAGCAAACGTGATGGCATAACCCAGCGTCAGGCTCCGGCGGCCAAGATATTTTACCAGAATCAGCGCCAGACGGCGGCCGAACTGGGTCTTATCGTAACCGGCGGCAAACATGAACGCGCCAAAGATTAACCATACGGTGGAGTTACCAAAACCACTGACTGCCCATTTGAAGGACTGTGCTGCGGTTTTGAATTTAGGATCCGCCAGCTCAGCCGGGCTGAAAAGTAACCACTGGCTGAAGAGGGCAATGACCACCACACCGGTCAGACCGATGACGGCGCCCGGTAATGGCTCGAAAATCAGACCAACAATGACACCCACGAAGATGGCGAAGAAATGCCACGCATACGGTTCAAGCCCGGCAGGCACCGGAACCAGCAGCAGCAACACCGACACCAGCACCGGAAGTACCATAAAGATCCAGCGATTTTTTTTGCCGGGTTCGGCTTTTTTCGCTGGCTCTTTCACCGCAGTTTTTGTTATTTCGCTCATAATATTTATCTTAGGTAGTTAGGAATATTGTGATGATGCATAGGTAAGATTCTGTCTGGTTTTTTTACTTACTTAATATTTTTTCTAGTTATTAAAGGTTGGCGTGTTAATTGCCCCGTTATTGTTATTGTTGTCGGGTGTTTCATATTCCCCCTAAGAGGGAGGGAGTGTTTATATAATGCGTTTTCCCTATTTTTAACTGTTGATCTTGATCAACAAAATACGGTGCTGAATTCTTTTTTAAATGACATAAAACAAATGTGCAGACGTTGCCTGATGAATTACAGGACAATGTGTGACGGGAGTATCTTTTGCGGGGGCGATAAGCAAAAAAGGGGTAGAGCAAAATGAGAGTCATTCACAGCGGGATACTCCTCAATGTGCGACCATCAGCCGCCTGGCTGCGGGCGAATGCTTTACTGTGGCAGAGAAAAAGCCCGGCAGATGTAATATTAATCCC
>NZ_JAFMOT010000128.1:0-5177 GCF_019049695.1 Rahnella perminowiae | reverse complement strand
TGGTGATACCACGAGCTTTTTCTTCTGGTGCGTTATCGATCTGGTCGAATGCACGTGCAGAACCGCCGTAGGTTTTAGCCAGAACGGTAGTGATTGCTGCAGTCAGGGTAGTTTTACCGTGGTCAACATGGCCGATAGTACCAACGTTAACGTGCGGTTTGTTACGTTCAAATTTTTCTTTAGACATCGATTGTCCCTCTAAGACACGGTTAAATCGGTGGTATCACCACATCAACCAAGCATTTGCTTGACGAATTAGTTTACAGAAAGAAAATCAGGAGGGAGAATTTGGAAGTGGTGCTGATAGGCAGATTCGAACTGCCGACCTCACCCTTACCAAGGGTGCGCTCTACCAACTGAGCTATATCAGCACATACTTGGAGCGGGCAGTGGGAATCGAACCCACATCATCAGCTTGGAAGGCTGAGGTAATAGCCATTATACGATGCCCGCATCCTGGAACTCGGCTACCTGATTTTTCTGAAGAACTTCGAAGACGGGGAAAAGGACGTGAGACACTTAATTCCTCACCTTCACTTGAAACGACTCTATCATTTCAAGCTGCCTCATTGCTAAGGCTTGTATGGTGGTGGGGGAAGGATTCGAACCTTCGAAGTCGATGACGGCAGATTTACAGTCTGCTCCCTTTGGCCGCTCGGGAACCCCACCTAAATTGTTAAGTACTTGAATGGTGCCGGCACCAAGAGTCGAACTCGGGACCTACTGATTACAAGTCAGTTGCTCTACCAACTGAGCTATGCCGGCATCAAGTGCTGCGCATTCTATGGAGACTTTGCAGGGTATGCAACAAAAAAATTGCATGTTTTGCGTTATCGCTCATGTTTTATTCAAAAACTAAGCTTTTTCTCCTTTCCTGCTGTTTAAAGGGTCAAAATGTATTCAAAAACGTCATTTCTCCAGGCCCGTTCGCGATGGATACGCCCCCCTTACTTATACTTCATCCTCGCCAGAAATCCCTCGCAGCGCACTGCTGTTCGATTTATGCACTATAAATGTGCTTTTGCATCACAAATGTACATCCAGAGGCATTTCTTTGTCGGTCAGGCCTGATTCCCGAGCTATTTCTACTGGCGCAATATTTGCATATCTCCTTTCGAAGGCGAGTTTTATTATAGGAAGGAGTGCCGCAATGAAAATTGTCATGCTTAATGCCGCAACGCTACCGGTTTACAGAGAGGAACTCGCGCGACTATTGATTGACGCTAACAGGACAAATGCTTCTGTCGGTTTCCCCTGTGTCAACGGTCAAAGAGAGGCTGAGGACGCTTTTCAGGATTTATGCCCTGCTCTGAGTCAAAATGAACGATTGCTTTGGATCGCCAGGGATGAAAAAGGCGTCATTGGTACCGTCCAGCTTATCCTGGTCCATTCACCGGATTTACCTCATCAGGCCGAAGTAAGTACTCTGCTGGTCAGCGCTACAGCACGAAGACGTGGCGTGGGTCGTCTGTTACTACGTGCGCTGGAAAATACCGCACAGAACCTGCGCTGCACCATTTTGTCTTCAGATATGAAGTCAGGTTCAGACGCCGAAGCATTCTACAGAGCACAAGGGTATCGCTGCGCGCTCCTCAGGCAGGATTTCTCCCGTTACAGCAGAAAAAATGAAGTAGTCTATTACAAACAGTTATTACCTTTTACCAGCACATCTCAATCCATCTTTTAGCCTTGAAATTGTGCTGTGAGCATTTCACCGCACTTTCATAGGCTTTCCGCGCTTACATAACTTTCTCAAAAAATTTTAAACTCAATCAAAGAAATCGATAAGTTATAAGAAAAAGATCTCCCTCAAAAATTAAGGTGTCTATAATATGCTGCTGGTTTACTGTCTGGAGTTGGCGTGATCGCCTTTCCTGACCTGCGCTAACGGGCAGACTTTAACTTATGAAAAAAAGAGACCCATCTTTGGCAACTCCTTATCTGCAGTTCGATCGTGCGCAGTGGGCAGCCTTACGTGATTCAGTACCGCTTACGCTGAAAGAGGCAGAAGTGGTGAACCTGAAAGGCATAAACGAGGATTTATCCCTCGAGGAAGTTGCACAGATCTATTTGCCACTTTCACGCCTTCTCAATTTTTACATCAGTTCCAACCTGCGCCGACAAGCCGTGCTTGAGCAGTTCCTCGGTACAGATGGACAGAAAATTCCTTATGTCATTGGAATCGCCGGGAGTGTCGCAGTAGGTAAAAGTACGACAGCCCGCGTCCTCCAGGCATTATTAAGTCGTTGGCCCGAGCACCGTTCGGTAGAACTGATTACAACTGATGGTTTCCTCTATCCCAACAAGACGCTTCAGGAGCGTGGGATTATGAAGAAAAAAGGATTCCCTCAGTCTTATGATATGCACCAGCTGGTGAACTTTGTTTCAGAGGTTAAATCCGGTGCAAGGCATGTGACCGCGCCAGTCTATTCGCATCTGATCTACGATGTGATACCGGAGGGCAATAAAGTCATTGAGCAGCCAGATATTTTGATCCTTGAAGGGCTTAATGTCTTACAAAGCGGCATGGATTATCCTCATGATCCACATCATGTATTTGTTTCTGACTTTGTCGATTTCTCGATATACGTTGATGCCCCTGAAGAATTATTGCAAAGTTGGTATATTAATCGTTTCCTGAAATTCCGTCAGGGAGCATTCTCAGATCCTGATTCTTATTTCCATCATTATGCAAAACTTCCGGAAGAAGAAGCTGTGAACATTGCAACGCAGCTATGGAATGAGATTAATGGGTTGAATTTAAAAGAAAATATTCTTCCAACTCGTGAAAGAGCGAGCTTAATTCTGACGAAAAGCGCTAACCATGCGGTTGAAAGCGTCCGGTTGAGAAAATAAATATACTGAAATTAAAAAATAAAGGAGAGCACATGCCCTCCTTTATTTTAATCAGATACCCCGCAGTGAAATCTCACCACCGATATAAGGTTTAAGTACGCCATCCTGTTCGAGCAGCAAAGCCCCCTGAGGATCGATACCCCGCTCAATACCATGAATTTCCTGGTCACCGATGAGTAATTTAACCGGACGGTCGAGGAAATTATCTAAACCACGCCAGCGGGGAATAAATGGCGCTAATCCTTCCTGTTCGAAATGTAATAATGCTGACCTTAACTCTTTCAGCAACGTAGCTGTAAGTTCATTGCGGTCAATATTAACCCCCGCTTCCTGCAAATTTATCCAACCCTGATTAATGGCATCAGAAGCAGGTTCGCGCATTTTAAGGTTAATCCCCGCGCCAAGAACCAGCTGTGCTGCATCGCCGGTTTTACCTGTCAGTTCAACCAATATTCCGGCGAGCTTGCGATCATTAAGATAAAGATCATTGGGCCATTTCACGCGTACTGCTTCAGCACCAAGACGCTGAAGCACCTCAGCCATAACAATCCCAATGACCAGGCTGAGTCCCATTGCGGCGGCAGGTCCCTGTTCCAGTTTCCAGTACATTGACAGGTAAAGGTTACTGCCGAAAGGTGAGAACCACTTTCGCCCACGACGTCCCCGCCCGGCCTGCTGATATTCCGCAACACATGCGTCACCCGAGCTTAATTCTCCAATTCTGTCCAATAGATACTGATTGGTTGAATCAATAACAGACAGAACATCAACATGGCCCGTCGGGAGCAATGCGTGGATTTTTTCTGCGTCAAGCAACTCGATAGGGAACGGAAGGCTATAACCTTTGCCCGGCACCGTAAATATATCAACGCCCCAGTCACGTACCGTCTGGATATGCTTATTAATCGCTGCGCGGCTCATCCCCATGGCTGTACCTAACTGCTCACCGGAATGAAATTCACCATCAGCCAAAATGGAGATTAATTGCAGAGGAACGGTAATATCTTTCATGACAGCGCTCCCATTGCGTCCACTTCCCCTTTCGCGGCAATAAAACGAACCTCTGGTTCAAGCCAGATGCCAAATTTTGCTGCAACTGCATCACGTACATATTTAGCCAATGCGCGTATATCAGCACTGCTCGCGTGATCTTTATTAATCAACACTAACGCCTGTTTATCATGAACAGCTGCGCCACCAATGGCAAAACCTTTTAGACCGGCCTGTTCAACCAACCATCCTGCAGCCAGTTTTATTTGCCCATTGGCTTGCGGATAAGACGGCATAGAGGGATATTCGCTGCTGATTCTCTCTGCCACAGAAGCATCAACAGTAGGATTTTTGTAGAAACTCCCTGCATTGCCGGTAACGGTTGGGTCTGGTAATTTGCTCTGCCGCATCGCGCAGACTAAATCAAAGATCTGACGGGGAGTCACAGTCTCAGGATCTAAGCGAGTCAGATCCCCATAAGTAAGTTTCGGTTGCCATTGCTTTGTCAGCTTCAGGCCTACGGCAATAATGGCATACCCTTCTTTATAGGAATGTTTAAATATGCTTTCGCGATAACCGAACTGGCATTCATCGGATTGCAAGCGGATGACTTTTTCATTCTGAAGATCCAATACATCCACATAACCACAAATACTCTGCAGTTCGATACCATATGCACCTATGTTCTGAATAGGAGCAGAACCTACGCATCCGGGAATTAACGCAAGATTCTCCAGGCCGGGAATATCATGCTCTAATGCATAACAAACCAATTGATGCCAATTTTCCCCAGCCCCTATATGTAGCTGCCATTCCTCTGCGTTTTCAGTCAGTTCAATGCCTTTTATGCGATTTAGTGCCACTGACCCTGCAAAATTCTCCAGGAAAAGAACATTACTCCCTTCCCCTAAAAGTAAAAAAGGCTGCCCTTTTTTCTTCGCTGATTTCCATGCAACGATGAGTTGTTCAGCGCTCCGGACATGCGTGATTTCAGCAGCATAGGCCTCCAGAGAAAAAGTATTTAGGGATTGAAGAGAAGTGTCGCCATTCGACATAGCCATATTACTCATAAGTGACTTATTTGTGCTTAGTTTAACCGATCCGATACTCTGTTACGCAGAGTTTTATAAGATGGTACAGGGGCTTGCGGCCCGATAAGCAGAGCGTGTAGAGCTAAATACCCTAAATTCCCCATAGCGAAAAGCCCCGCACTTTCGTACGGGGCTTTTCGCTTTATTTGATGCCTGGCAGTTCCCTACTCTCGCATGGGGAGACCCCACACTACCATCGGCGCTACGGCGTTTCACTTCTGAGTTCGGCATGGGGTCAGG
>NZ_JAFMOT010000129.1:0-5439 GCF_019049695.1 Rahnella perminowiae | reverse complement strand
GATAGATACATAATTACTGGATATCTATCCTGTTAATAATAAAGCATACAACTACCAATGATGTCTTGTTATTATTTTATTAATTGATGATTTTAAAATTTTAACAAAAGGGTTTTATATGTCTAAAGTTGCACTTATTACCTGCATGACGGAACAAGATGGATATTATCTGTCTGAGCTTTTATTAAAAAAAGGCTATGAGGTCCATAGTATTAGCCAGCATGTACGCTTGCCACACTGCAAGTATATAGAACCGATTTATGACACTTTGCAATGTAATAGTTCACAAGTCCAGATTCATTATGGTCAATGGAGTGATGATTCTGACATTAATACTCTTCTAGCCAAAATCCTACCAGATGAAATTTACAATTTAGGCACTATGAATTTGCCGATGGAAGGTTCAGGGTCTTCCGATATTTCTCTTGAGCCAATAAGTGCTTTAAAAATATTAGAAGCTATTCGTCATCTTGGACTTGAACTAACAACGCGTTATTACCATGCTTCACCTCCTGAACTTTGTGGTCTGGTAAGTGGTGTTGCAATAAATGAAATGGTAACATCAACAAATTTTTCTTCTAAATTAGTTGCCAATATCTGTGATTTTTGGACAGTCGTGAGTTACCGAAAGACGTTTGGCATGTATGCATGTAATGGAATTCTTTTTAACCATGAATCTCCGCTTCGTAGCGAAAATTTTGTGACACGCAAAATTTCTCGGGGGCTTGCTAATATTACGCAAGGGCTTGAACCTTGCCTTTATTTAGGCAATCTCAATGCATTGCGGGACTGGGGGCACACCAGAGATTATGTAAAAATGCAGTGGTCAATGTTGCAACTAGATAAGCCTGAAGATTTTGTTATTGCAACTGGCGTGCAGTACACCGTGCGGCAGTTTGTGACCTTTGCTGCATTAGAGCTGGGGATAAAACTTCGCTTTGTCGGTAAAGGAATAGAGGAGAAAGGTATTATTTCGTCGATCATTAGCCCGATTGCAGCTGCTTTAAAAGTAGGGGATGTCATCGTCTCCGTTGATTCCAAATATATTCGCTCAGCTGAGAAATACAAAGTTTTAGTTAACCCCACAAAAGCGCGCCGTCAATTGGGCTGGGCACCAGAAACATCCTTACAGGATTTGATTATTGAGATGGTGCAAGCTGACCTTGCTGTTGCCAGAGAAATAGCACGATTAAAATTGTATGGATAATTCCCAGATTTTGAGTTAATAGATAGTTGTGTTGAGCAAATAGAATTTACTTAAATATCATTCCCGTTACTTCTGCAGTGACATAGTTAATTTGGCTACCTGAATAGAGGTGATGTCATCGCCTCATAGTTAAAATAGATGACATTATTACCGGACGTAACAGATGCAATTTTAGCCCCGAGTTTCGCCTCGAAGCTGCACAGCTTGTACTCGATCAGCACTACACCGTTACCGTCGCTACCACGGCCATGTAGGAAAATTGCGCACGATTTTGCCAATGACACCTGAACAGATTGAAATTCGCGAGCTTAAGATAATGTTTCAACCCATTAATATTGAGTTGGATATATTAAAAAGCTACCGCATTCTTGATGTCAGACTCCTTGAATTGTTCTCATTAGTTGAGAAAATTAGAGCGCGGTTTTCTGTTGCCGTTGTATGCAACGTGTTTGGGTTTCATCGCAGCAGCTAAAAATACTGGCGACAGCTATACAATCCTGATGCCGCAAGTGTGGCATTACTGAACCGCTGTGGGACAATAAGGCTTATGGGAGCGCTCCAGTCCTAGCTATCTTTATAAGAAGGCATCTTTCGCCTAATCATGTCTGGTGCAGTGATGTGACTTATATCTGGACGGGAAAATGCTGGGTTTATCTGGGGGTACAGGATTTTTTCCCGTAAATTGCATGGCGATCTCTAATTACATCACGGGATATTACAGCCAGTTTAGATCTCATCAATATGATGGAGATCTGACGTCGAATGTATCAGAACTATTGTTCTGGAAAAACTCTCAAGTCGAGGCTAGTTCTTGTTGACCACTACACTTTTAACCTCTGTCGAAATTACTAGTGTAGTAATTAAATTGTATATTCCACAACCAATATATTAGATGGGTAGTTAAAATGAGAGAGCAATGGGTAGATTACGCTAAAGGCATAGGGATAATATTGGTTGTCATTGGGCACGTTAATAGAGGGTTGGATAGCGCTGGTATATCTATATCAGAACCTTTCTTCAAAATGTTTGATAGCATTATTTACACTTTCCATATGCCTTTGTTTTTCTTTCTTTCAGGTCTTTTTTTTATAAGTTCCATACAAAAAAATAGTAAGCCAGAATTTATTAAGAAAAAGATAGCCACTATAGCGTACCCTTATGTTATATGGTCTGTCATTCAAGGTTCTATCGCTATATTGCTTTCAAACTTTACAAATAAAAAAACAGATTTAATTTCTGTTCTTTCTTTTCCATATCATCCAATTGGTCAGTTCTGGTTTCTTTATGCTTTATTTATGATTTTTATAGTGGCATGCTTAATATATAACAAAAGAAACTTCATAACTCAATTACCAATAGTAACTACAGTGTCATTTTTATTATACATTTACAGTCTAAATATTGGGGATTTATTTCACTTAAATTTCATAACAAATAATATTGTATTTTTCTTTGCAGGATGCGTTTTTAGCACTTTGAAATTTGACCAGATTGCCACGAAAAAAAACGCAATGACTTTGGTTATATCAGCCTTCATGTTCATTCTTGTTCAATATAAATTTCATTTCATTGATGGCATGTTCTATGACAGAATAGGTATCTCAACATTCGTTGTTGCTATGGTTTCAATATATTTCGTTTATGTTTTATCTCTGACTCTCAGTGCGATAAAGGTTGACTTACTAAGTAAGTTAGGAAATGACAGTATGGTTATTTTCCTTGTGCACATACTCTGCGCAAGTGGTACAAGGATCATTCTAAGTAAACTATTTGGAATTAACAATTGGTACTTACATATGATTGCTGGAACTATTGCAGGATTAGTGATTCCTATAATATTCTTTGAGTTGGTAAAAAAACTAAACTTAAAATTCCTTCTTAGTTACCCAGTAAAAAGTAAAAGCTCTTAGGAAAACATACTAATAATTTTAACTGAACTCCATGTTATAAATCATATACTCGGATAACATATAACATGGAGTGGTTAAATCTAATATCCTTTTATGCCTGACACATCCAACTTCCTTGCTGACTTAATTTTTACCGCAGCCTCTGAGGTGTTTGAATATCCTGGGTAGTTTGTTCCAATATCTCCAGAAGAAGAATTTGAAATAGTGTTGTCACTTATATTTAAAATACCAGAAAGAGCTAACCCATTCCTCCTCTCGAGATAAATTGTAGGTCTTTTAACACTACCATTTAAATTATTTTCATTAACAGCGCCACTTTCCACACCTGTAAGTGTAAGTGAATTCATTCCTGAATTTAAAATCATATTCCCTTTAACAAATACTTCTTTTATTGGGTTTAATCTTGCATTTATTAATATGCCAACTCTTCTGCAATTTGATATTTTATTATCATACACCCTTGCAGACTCCCCGTCTCCACCAATAAATATCCCATCAACACCTGCTCCAGATACAATATTGTCATGTATGTCCACTTTTTTACTAGTTGCGAAAACATCAATGCCATTATTTCCGGAATCCCTAGCAATGCAATTTTTAATTACACCCTCCCTCATGTAACTCATTCCGATGTTTATATATCCGTTTCCAATAGAAGTAATGTTTTCAATAATCTGCTTCCCATTAAATTTCTTGCATGCGTGATAAAAGCCAGCTCCAGAATTATGACTACTTTCAATTTTTGATTGAGAAAGATCAATATCCCATCCGTAACCACCATTTCCTATCCTTATACCATGCTTGTCATCACCATTCATTGTGACAAATTGACCAACTGTGCATTTATCATAACCACCACTGAATACCATAGGGCTAATGATGTTTGGGGGTGCCCCAGTCACTAATAAAATTTCACTCCCTTTTATTTCCCGTATTTTAAACTTACCATCACCAATCCAAATAAAATCACCAGGCTTGAATAATGATGAGTCAGCGACAAAAATAGAAGGTGAGAACCGCATATTAGCCGAGGAGGTAAGAGTAGTCCGGCGAAGATCTCCATTATTACTATAATTACATTTTCCTAGAGCAATAAAGCTATTCCCTATTTCTGAATCACTAAGAATCTTACAGCCAGGGCCACTGAATCCAGAAACGGTAATGTTGTTATGTATAACTTTACCATTCCTTGCCATAAAGATAGGCCCTGGCCCAAAATATCCTGCATCTGGAGAAAATGTGATATTTGAGTAATGACCAGCATGCAATATCAATGGTTTTTTTACTAATACTATAGATCCATTTCCATCAACTCCTCCCTCATTAATGTCAAGAGAAAGAAGTTGTTCCTGACCTAGGGGTTTGCCGTATGCTATTCTTGCGGGAATTATTGATGCCATTGAGCATACAGCTAAGCTAGATAGAAAATCACGTCTGGTAAATTTTATCATGAATACCCTCATAAATTTTCATAGGACAATTTTTTAGCTTGAATCCAATCAACGCTTTGATTATATTATATAATACAGTGAATTGAAATTTAATGAGTTCCGTAATGAATTTAAGACTCAGTAATATAAAAAACCTAGCTATCTACATTATAGTATGCTTTGTTGTTTTTGATGGTGTTAGAGGAAACCTGACCATATCAAATATCATTGCACCATTCAGGGAGCTGGTTCTAGGCATCTTTATTGCATTGTCATTACCTATGCTCCTGCACTCCGATAAGAAGGATGTAAGGCTAATAGCCCCATATCTATTTATATCAGTATTTGCCATAATAAATATACCGATTACTTTGTTTCACAGTATTTCTGATTACCACTTGGGTGGGATTCAGGTTTTCGGAAATAAATATACAGCGGTGTACAAGCATATTATATTTTCCATTATCTTTCTTTCATTTATATGTTATGCAAGGAATAATTTTGACACCTTAAGAAAGGCATTAAAATTATTTATCACTCTTTCAGTTGTATATGCAATAATCACAATCCCTATATATCTATATGGATTCCCTTTGTTTATTGCAGATTTTAGAGACTGGGGCCGAATGGGTATTGGCTATCCAACGATGGATGGTCAGGTGATATGCTTGGCTGCATTTTGTCTTATTTTTCTTGTGCCACAAAAGAACATGTTTGTTTTTAATGTAAAAATGGCTGGATTATTACTTGGTCTTGCATGTCAGAATACCGGCACCTCAATGGTCACAATGATACTTATATCTATAGCCGCATTGTTTAAAAAACCGGGAAAGACAATAAGTTACTTTGCAATTATTTTCCCTGCCATCATAGCAGTTGCATTATATAAATA
>NZ_JAFMOT010000184.1:0-234025 GCF_019049695.1 Rahnella perminowiae | reverse complement strand
AGACTAAAAGCTATAACTCGAGTAATGAAGCCTATGAAATTCGCGGATATAACGGTTTCATGCAGGCATTTAGCCCGATTACAAACAGCGATATCAGGCAGCAGCGGATTGCCATTGATGGCGGCGGGCCATGCTTGTGGCAGCTTAATTCCATTAAAGTCAGTTTTAAGATCGCTGATAATAATCCTCTGGTGCAGGGGAAAAAGGGGTTTGCGACCAATTATATCTTCGATTTTGATGATTATGGATTTAGCGATGGGTATGGTACCGGTAGGGCAATCATGGCCAGTGGCAATCTTGAATTGAAAACAGATTTTTTTCCTATGGTTATTATAAATCAAATGTTCAATCAAACATCTATTGAGATGTTTGGTGGTGATACGAATTATGACAGATGGAGCCGACGTTACAAACTTCAAGATACTCAGAAAATAGTCATTGAACCGATATTACACTCTCAGAAAGAAGTATTACTACAGGGTGATGAAGAGCGTGGAATCGGGATGATGATCACTTATCCCAATGGAAGCATTGAGCATGTACGCAAGATAAAACCCGATTACGAAAAACTGTTATCCATGAAATAACGAAGTCATTACTAAGTTATCTTCAGGGAGGAAGAACTTGAATTTTCTAAATAAGAATTATGCGTTTTTACCCTTTATCGTGCTGCTTTATGGCTGTGATAACACTCCCGACCGCATTCTGTCTCCACCTCAGAATGCAAAGTGGGTAGACGTGGTCTTCACGCTTCCGGCAGATACCGTGCTTTTACCAATGGAAGTTCTGTACCGTTCGGATAAATGCAAAACAGTGCGCTATAACTCGAGCAATGAGCCTCATAATATTCCCGGTTATAACGATTTCGAGAAGCCATTCGGTCAGCAAGGAAGCAGCAATATCTGGCGGACCCATATCGCCATTGATGGCGGCGGAAAATGCCAGTGGCAGCTTAACTCCATTAAAGTCAGTTTTAAGATCGCTGATCTTAATCCTCTGGTGCAGGGGAAAAAGGGGTTTGCGACCAATTATATCTTTGATTTTGATGATTATGGATTTAGCGATGGTTATGGTACCGGTAAAGCGAAGGAATCCAGGGGTGATCTTCATATAAAAACGGATTTCTTTCCGATGGTAACTCATCTGGATGAGAATGATATTAGCCTGGAGTTTTTTGGCGGTGAAACAGGATATGAAAAATGGAGAAGACGATATAAGCTCCATGATACGCAGAAAATATTTATTGAACCAAATGTTCATTTAACTAAAGTTGTTACACTCATTCCGCCTGACCAAACAGAGGATAGGGATTTTTCGGCGATTTATCCTGATGGGAGTACCGAAAAAATTCCGTATATTTATCCTAATTACGAAAAACTGCTATCGATGAAATAGAAAGTGAGTGTTTCATTTTACATATTCAGGGAGGAAGAAGTTGAATTTACAAAATAAAATCGCCGGGCCCGCACAGACCGGCGGGCTTTTTTGTTAGGGGATTAAGGCAATCGCGCAGCCTGACGCCGAAGGCCTTCAAAAATTGCATGACTGATTTTTGCTGGAAAATCAGCGGGCAACATGGATTCCACTTCTGTAATCACTTGTTCAGTTTTATCCTTCATTTCCATCATCATATTCGACACGTTTTCTCGCGAGTAACTGACCCGTTGCGCCGTTGAGACAAAATGACGGGGCAGGATCCTGTCCCAGTGAAAATGCCGGTTATTGCCGAGTACCGCCATCGCCATTTTGGCTTTCTTCGCCGGAATACCTGTTGGATGCATCAGAGGAAATGCTGACATCACGTCATAAAACGGTGTCATACGGTATGCGCTACCCGGCTCGATATAAACACTGAAATTCTTAGCATGACCGTCGATAGCAGCCAGCATCCAGAAGAGGATCTGGCTCTTAAAAAACATGTCCCGATCCCCTCCTGCGCGTTGAGAACCTAACAAGAGCTTCATTGAGCGCGCAATCCCGGGGCCGCCATCAGCCTCATATTTCAATGCCGGGGCGACGCCTAACGCCTGACAAAAATCCTCCTGTGGCAGCCTCATCAGCCAGGAGCCATCCTTCGACCAGCGACGATCGAAACGTTCGACAACCAGGACTTTTTGCGTACCGAAGCAGGCAATGTCGCACTGTGCGACCGGAAATCCGAATTGCTCCGCTATTTTCAGACACAGCCATTCATTCTCCACACTCTCACTTAAATCGATGCCATTGTTGGCAATGTAACCGATGGGGAGTTTAAGAATATGGCTGGTGGGCGTACTTCCCTGCGGGCGATGCCACTGGTCGCGATACCAGAGCAGTGCCGTTTTTTCCTGCGCACCGGCCAGAGAAATGCGAAAATCTTCAATGTCAGCCTCCATGCCCAAGGGTGCATCCTTATATCCCTGCAAAAGCTGCTCGATATCCTTTTCGCCAAGCGGTTGGGCATGAATTTCAGTGACAGGCGTAACCGGAGCACCTTCAGGATAGAGCTGGATCGCACCGACGCAATCACCGCCTATTCGCGACAGCAAATCGAAAGGTTGTTTAGTCGGGATCTGGAAACGCGCCTGAATACGGCTGCGTATTTGTTCGTTATCGGGCAGAAGATTGTCGAAAAAGTTGTATACCACCGCGCCACGGAATTTATCTGCCTGAAGAGGTAATGATAACGAGATGGCACGGGCTCCGGGGCGAGTGAGCCAGCTTTGATGATAAATAAATGACATTTCACCACTGCCGCCTTTTTCCAGCGTACCGACAGTAATGCCATTTAATGCGAGCGTTAACTTATCCATGTATTACCACTCCTGATCCCAGGAACTCTTTTCCTGGGGATTGATATCCCTTGGCGTGATCTGTAGCTCTAAATCCAGCGCCGCCAATAACTTGAACAGAGTCTCCAGACGGGTACCATCCGGATAATTTTCAAACTCTGAAACCGTTGACTGCTTCAGGCCGATTGTCTCAGCCGTTTTACTCTGGCTGAGTTTGCGCTTTTTACGCTCATTACGCAGTGCATTTGCCAGCATTTTTGTTGAGGTAATGTTCATTTTATCCTCCCAAGCGGATTTTTTCATTATATCCGCCATAAGGGATAAATCAATTTTTATCCGCTGTGGCAGATGAATCTAAAATATCCTTCAGGGAGGATAAACTGGAGCGCTTACCCAAGAGATGAGGTATCTGTAAAAGTAAAATACAGTCTGTAAACTGTTAAAAATAAATACACCTTATAAGCTGTAATTTGCCCCCCGGGGCCACCTCATGCTCAAATACCTGTTTTCCGCACAGATAAAGCTCCATGAAAAAAAGTGAATTTATCGCTCAGGATTTATTGAGCAAGATTTATCAGAACAGTGGTTCGTTACCGGACAAGTTACCGCCCGAGCGCCAGCTGGCGGAAGAATATGGGGTGTCGCGCTTTACGGTGCGTAAGGCATTAGAAAAACTGGTAAGTATCGGGGCGGTACACATTGTGCAGGGCTCAGGAATTTACATTAACCCCGGCGTGAGCAGTAATCCGCTGGTATACAACTCGATCACTGAAAAGAAATTCACCGAAATCAGCTTTAAAATGCTGGACCTGCATAAGCGGCGTCCGGATAAAGAAGAACAACAGGTATTCGATCTGAATACCGATGATTTTATCTGGGCGTTCACCCGCTTGCGGCGCGTCAGTCAGCGCAACGTACAGATTGAATATTCCCGCATGCCCGCCAGAGAATTTGGCGATCTGAATCAGAAGACTATTGAGCATTCCATTCAGCAATATGTTCTTAGCAAAGGCTATGTGATTTCACATTCCCTCACCCGCTATCAGGCGGTGACGGTGAGTAAAGAACAGGCATATATTCTGGGATGTAAAAAAGGCATGGCCGCCATGCATATTACCAACAGAGGCATTTTGCAGGGCGGCAAGGTTTACGCATTCAGCGACATTATCGACATCGATTATTCCTGCACCTACGTTATCCCGTTTAATCAGGACAATTTGGCTTTCCGCCAGAAGTAAGCGTGTCAGGGCGTGTGGATCACGCCGTCCGGCAGGCGGCTTTGCGTCCATTCATGCGGACGATATACCACCGGAAACTCTGCCGCCGCCTGCGGGTTAAAGCCCACGCCGATCCCCGCGCCTTCTCCCGGATAGAAATACCCCTTCACCGGTGCCTGTGCGCCCGGAAACACCTGTTGTGTGTTGGCGGGATAGGCAACAAACTCCTGGATCGCCGCATTATGCAGATGAATATTGAGGTGCGTATTCACCGCTGCGCCAACCGGTGTCATATCCGGCGGACAATGCCACGCCAGCCGCACGCCAAAGCTCTGGCAGAAATGCGCCAGTTTCAGCGCCGGTGTGATCCCCCCGATTTGAGAAACGTGGCAGCGGATAAAGTCGATCCGGCGGTGAATGATCAGATCCTTCCATTCCGCCGGATTATTGAATAACTCGCCGGTCGCCAGCGGCACAGCTGTCTGGCTGCGGATCTGCGCCAGCCATTCGTTCTGATCCGGAGGCAGAATATCTTCGATAAAGTAAGGCCGGTATTGTTCCACCGCTTTGGCGAACTGCACTGCCTGTTGCGGGAACAGCCTTTCGTGAACGTCATGCAAGATATGGAACTGATTGCCGTATTTTTCACGCAACGCTTTAAACATCGTCAGTGTGTTATCAATGTACTGATCCTGATCGTAATAAGCGCCTGCTGTCGGTTCGCGGGTACTGTGAAGTTCACGCGCATTGCCACCGTAAAAACCCAACTGACAGCGGATGTGACGATAGCCTTCAGCCAGTAAACGATCCACTTCGCCGTATAATTCTTCCAGCGTTTCACCGGTCGCATGGCTGTACGCCGTTACGGCATCTTTAGACTTGCCGCCAAACAAGTGGTAGAGCGGCATATTTGCCAGCTTACCTTTGATATCCCACAGTGCCATATCAATACCCGCAATAGCGTTATTGATCACCGGCCCGTTACGCCAGTACGCGTTCACCATCATCATCTGCCATAAATCTTCGATATGATTCGCATCACGCCCTATCAGCAACGGTTTGAGATACTCATCCACCATCAGTTTGACCGCCAGCGGGCGCTGCTGGAATGTCGCGCAGCCAAGGCCGAAAACGCCACGATCCGTTTCAATACGGACCACCACTAAATTATGACGATCGGGGCGCGTTATCTGACATTCGATATTCGTCATCAGCACAGGCTGCATGATTAATCCTTCATAAAAGCCGTTATTTTTAATTAAAAATCGGCGGTGATATTTGTATTACCGTTATTTCAACGTATTTTTATCCTGCTTGTAAACCTTAAATTCAGGCTTTTATTTTGGTTTAAAAGCACACCTGAATATCGATAGAAAACGGACCAATTCATTCATTATGTGCGAACAAGCCCCATCTGCGTGAAGTTTTGTGATGAAGATCCTGTTTTATTGGTTTGTTTTATAAAAAGGCCGTCATTACACTCCCCTTCCATCTGACAATGAATAATGAATTTTTCGTCGCGGGGTTCAGGGTGAATACAGAAATAATGCATTCGGTTATTAAGCTGGTAGGCGGAGCGGGAAATATCAATAAAGTCTGGCATTGCATGACCCGTTTGCGCTTTGATTTACACGACGAAAATAAAGTGGCCTGGGATGAGATTAAAAATCTGCCCGGCGTGCTCGGCGCACAAAGCCAGAGTGATCAGGTGCAGATCATCATCGGGCCGAAAGTGAATGTCTGGTACGACGCCATCGTGTCACAACTGGATCCTGTGACCGGCAACGCCGAAAAAACAACAGGAAATGTTTCCACAAAAGGGCGGAAAAGCCTGGTGTCGATGTTCATGGATACCGTCTCCGGCGTCTTCGGCCCGATCGTTCCGGCCATTGCGGGCGCAGGGATGATTAAGGGTTTGCTGGCCGGACTGATTGCTTTAAAAGTGATTTCAGCCAAAAGCGAAACGGTGATGATTATCGATTTGATCGCCAGCGGCGTGTTTTACTTCCTGCCGTTTTTCCTCGCCGTTTCTGCGGCGAAGATCTTTAAAACCAATGAATATCTTGCTGCTGCCGTGGCCGCCTGCCTGATGTACCCGACGCTGACAGATGCTGCGAAATCGCTCGCCAGTCATACAGCCGGTGCACCAACTGCGCTGTATTTTATGGATATACTGCCGGTGTCCATTTTCAATTATTCGGCCAGTGTCATTCCGGTGATTTTCTCCGTGCTGGCGCTGAGTTATATCCATCGCTGGGTGGATAAAATCATGCCGGACGTGTTGAAAACCGTCTTTACCCCGACGCTCACATTATTTATTGCTGCGCTGGTGTCGCTGACACTGATTGGCCCGGCGGGGATTTATCTCGGTAAATTGCTGGCATTTGGCATTCAGGGGTTGTTCGGAGTATCAGCGGTGTTTGCAGGCTTTATTGTCGGCGCGATCCGTCCTGTGGCGATCCTCACAGGCATGCACCATGCGATGACACCGGTTGCCTTGCAGAACTTTACCGATCAGGGCTGGGATATGCTGATGCCGATGATGTTCATGGCCAACATGGCAATTGCAGGATCGACGTTTGCCATTTATTTCCACGTCAAAACCCGCGAACAAAAATCCGTCGTGCTGTCAGCCGCGATTTCCGGCTTACTGGGGATCACCGAACCGGCATTGTTTGGCGTGCTGACGCGCTACAAAAAAGCGTTTATCGCTACCACCATCAGCAGCTCCGTGGCGTCGGCCTTTATCGCTTTCTTCGGCGTGCGGCTGTACGGCTATATTCTGTCGAGCATTTTCAGTCTGCCCGCTTACATCGGTCCGTATTTTATTTACATCCTGATGGGCGTAGCGCTTTTGCTGGGGCTGTCATTTACGCTGACTTATCTGATGGTCGTCAAACACAAAAGCACCGGACAAACGGTGCCTTTGGTTAATCAAACGCGCTGAGGTTTATCAGGCCGCTGTTTTTGAATTTGTCATCTCAGACAGCGGTGCATTCTGGATAAGATTGGTCAGCCGGCCGATATTTTCAATTTCAACTTCAATCTTATCATTCTCATGCAGGAACAACGGCGGCACGCGGGTTTTTCCAACGCCACCCGGGGAACCGGTCATGATCACATCGCCGGGAGAGAGCCGGGTAAAGGTACTGATATACGCGATAATTTGTGGGATGGTGTGCACCATATTGGCGGTGGTGTCATCCTGCACCAGCCGGTCATTCAGCCAGGTTTTGATGCTCAGATTTTGCGGATCACCCACTTCATCCGGCGTCACCATCCACGGGCCAAACGCGCCTGTCGACGGCCAGTTTTTACCTGCCGTATACCACTTATGCTGCCAGTCACGCACCGAACCATCCATATAGCAACTGTAACCGGCAATATAGTCCAGCGCATCATCAGCGGAAATATTGCGACCGGTACGTCCGATAATAATCGCCAGCTCACCTTCATAATCAAACTGCTCGGAAGAAGCCGGTTTGATGATCACACCATTATGACCGACCTGCGAATCCGCAAAGCGGACAAACAATGTTGGCGCGTCGCTGGTTTCATTGAATTCTTTGCGTTTTTCTGCGTAGTTCATGCCCACACCAAAAATTTTTCCTGGCCTGTCGATAACCGGCAGGAAACTGATGGCGTTTAGATCAAGATCCGCAGGCAACTGCACGTAACGTTGCAAGTCTTCCAGCTGATAATGTGCCATGAATTCGTTAATGTCCCGGCATCCCGAGCGGGCACCGACATCGACAATCCCCTCTGCCTGGAAGATGCCGAAGCTTTTGGTGTGGTCTTTACTGATGATGAAATTAACAATTTTCATAGATGCACTTAGAGTCTTATTTTACTTAAAACAGGTGGATTTGCTGGTGTTGTCTTCGTGATGACGTCCGCGCCACTGTGAAGATCGCGAGATTATTGACCCTGCGTTTCATGCCTTCTACTATATTTTATTACCTAATCGATGAATTTCAGGAATCAATGTTAAATAACAGAGACTTAGATTATTTCGTCACTGCTGCGCAGATGATGAATTTGAGACTTGCGTCACAAAATTTAAATATAACTCAGCCTGCTCTTTCAAAATCGATCACCCGTCTTGAGCGTGAACTGAACATCAAACTGTTCAAACGGGCAGGTCGCGGGCTTGAACTGACCGAAGCAGGACGCATTCTTTATCAACGTGGTATCGCGCTGCAAAGTGCGTATCTTGAGATTGGCGAAATCATGAATGAACTGAGCAGCGGCGCGGGCGGGATCGTTCGCGTGGGCGTGTCCGGTTCAGCCACGCAATTCCTGTTACCTGAGATCTGCAAAATGCTGCAATCTCAGGTACCGAATATGAAACTGGAAATCCAGATAGGCATGAATGACGTGCTTTTTACCCTGCTGGAACGTCATGCGATTGATGTCATCATCGGCCCGCTGGTCAATTACGACAGTCCGGTGGTGCAGTTGCCCGTGACTGCCGACCGGGTGATCGTCGCCGCGTCCCGTGATCATCCGTTGGCCGGTAAACCCGCCAGTCTGCGCGAACTCAGCCGTTACGGGTGGATTTTGCCAGCGAAAACCGTGTCGATGCGCCAGTGGCTGGATAAAATGTTCTATGAAAACCACTGTCCGCCACCGGATGTGAAAGTGGAAATCAGCTCGCTGGCCTCGGTGCCGGGGCTGATTGCGAAAAGCGGATTACTGAGTTTTTTGTCGGAGAATATTTTGGTGGAAGAAGAATTTCTTTCGCGACTGATCCGTATTGATAACGATCAGTTAGTGATGGAGCGCCGCGTCGGGATCACCTGGCTGGAAGGCGCATTTCTCTCACCGGCCACACAGAAAGTGATCGACGTCACCAAAAGTGTCGGGCAAAAAATGCAGACGGAAGCCCGCCGGATTTTAGAAGACTGAAATCCGGCAAGCTTTTTTACACCAGATGGCAGGCCACGCGATGGCCTCTTTCTATTTCACGCAGTAACGGGATTTCTTTACGACAGTGGTCGGTTGCACGCGGGCAGCGGGTATGGAAACGACAGCCAGCAGGCGGTTTTGACGGATCCGGAATTTCCCCACTGACCATCGCCACCGGCTCACTGTCCGGGTCAAGCGTCGGCACTGCTGCCAGCAGCGCCTGTGTATAGGGATGCAGGGGCTGCTGGAACAACGCATCGCGGCTGGCCGTTTCCACTAACTGGCCGAGATACATCACCGCCACGTCATCACAAAGGTGCTCCACCACACCCAGATCGTGGGAGATAAACAGAAACGTCACGCCATGATCGTCACGTAAGTCAGCGAACAGATTGATGATTTGCGCCTGAATCGACACGTCCAGCGCGGAAATGGGTTCATCGGCGATAATAAAGTCCGGTTGCAGGATAAGCGCGCGGGCAATGCCGATACGCTGGCGCTGTCCACCGGAGAACTCATGCGGGAAGCGGTTGTAATGCAGCGGTGACAGACCGCAGATCTTCATCACATCCAGCACCTTTTCATGCAGTTGCGCCCGTGAACACCGTTTATGTTCCAGCATCGCTTCACCGATGGCATCACCAATGCGGATCCGCGGGTTAAGCGAACTGTACGGATCCTGAAAAACCAGCTGGATTTTCGGGCGCAGTGCTTTCAGTTGTTTCGGCTTCAGGCCGTGCAGATCTTCACCACGGAACTTCACGCTGCCCGCGGTTTTGTCATACAACCCAAGCAGCGTACGGCCCACGGTGGTTTTGCCGCTGCCGGATTCACCCACCAGCCCGAAAATCGTGCCTTTACGAATGTTAAAACTGACGCCATCCACGGCGCGCAACTGGCCGGTTTCCTGCCCGAATACGCCGTCACGGATCGGGAAATACTTTTTCAGGCCATCCACTTCAATCAGATATTCAGCATTCATGGCTGTAATTCCCTGTTTTCGATGTCACTTACGGTGCTCAGTCCGCCGTAAAAACACGCCACCTGCCGGTGCCGGCCTTCCAGCGCAGGAATGCCCTGGCGACATCTGTCAGTTGCGCGGGCGCAGCGTTCGGTGAATGCGCAGTAAGGGGGCAGTGCGGCCAGATCCGGCACCTGGCCGGGAATAGAATACAAGCGACGGCGGCGTTCGCCCGGCGTGGGTCTGGAGGCAATCAGCCCCTGTGTATAAGGGTGCAGCGGATTGCTCAGCACTTCAGCTGTCGCGCCCTGCTCCACAATTTTACCGGCGTACATCACCACAACGTGATCGGCCATTTGTGCGATCACACCTAAATCGTGGGTGATCAGCATCAGCGCCATGTGATTCTGCTGAGCCTGTTCACGCAGCAAACGCAGGATTTGCGCCTGTACGGTGACATCCAGCGCGGTGGTGGGTTCGTCAGCAATCAGTAACTGCGGCTTACAACTCAGCGCCATCGCAATCATGATGCGCTGCAACATGCCGCCCGAAAGTTGGTGCGGATAACTGCTCATCAGGCTTTCCGCCCGCGCCAGACCGACTTCGGTGATCATATTCGTCGCATGTGACCACGCCAGTTTCGGTGATTCACCGAGATGGCGGATCAGCGGCTCGACCAGCTGTTCCCCCAGAGTCAGCACCGGGTTCAGCGCGGTCATCGGCTCCTGAAAGATCATCGCCAGCTGGTTGCCGCGCAAGTCCGCCATCTGAGAGGACCGCAGCCTGAGTAAATCCCTTCCCTGAAACAGGATTTCACCGCTATCAATACGCGCAGCCTGTGGCGGTAACAACCCCATCAGCGACATCGCCGTGACACTTTTCCCGCAGCCAGATTCACCGACAATACCCACGGTTTGACCGGCCTGAACGTCAAAGGTGACATCTTGTACGGCACGCACACGGCCCTGATCACTGGAGAACGACAGAGAAAGCTGATTAAAACGGATCAACGGTTGCGTCATTTTTTGCTCCGTTTCAGTTTGGGATCAAGCGCATCACGCAGGCCATCGCCCAGTACGTTAATTGCAATCACCGTAATAAAGATCGCCACGCCGGGCGGCATCCACAACCACGGGCGACGCTGGAAATCGATGAGACTGTTCGCCGCATCCATCATATTCCCCCATGACGGTGTCGGTGGCACAACCCCGAGCCCGAGATAACTGAGCGCGGATTCGCTGAGAATGGCATTCGCCACAGCCATTGTTGCCATCACCACCAGAATTGGCACGGTATTGGGCAGTAAATGGCCAAACAGCCGACGACGCGAAGACAAGCCGAGCACCTGCGTCGCCAGCATAAAATCACGCTCACGCAGGGAGAGGATTTGCCCGCGGACCAGACGCGCCAGCTTCGGCCATTCCAGCAAGCTGAGCATTACGATCACCATATACACACGGGAATCCGGCGAAAAATCCAGTTCCGAAAGCATCGCACCCATAACGATCAGCAGCGGCAGGCTCGGAATAGTCATCACCAGATCGGCAAAACGCATGATGATTTTATCGGTTACGCCGCCCAGATAGCCGGACACCGCGCCCATGAGATATCCGAACGTCACAGATAACAACATGGTCAGCATGCCGATAATTAGCGAGATACGTCCCGCCAGCAGCAGCCGCGTATACACATCGCGCCCGAGAAAATCGGTGCCCAGACAATGTTCCGCATTTGGCGCTTTGTTGATCATCAGCGCATCGGTGGCATCATCGCGCCAGGGAGAAAAGTAAGGACCTGTTATGCACCAGACGGCCATTACCAGCAGCAAGACTAAGCAAAACATCGCCAGTCTGTTCTGACGTAGCGCCCGCCACGCCTGCCGCCAGGGTGACGGTGTCACCTGAGCAAGCGCCGGAATTTGTGCTTCGCGCAGACGGCGGTTAGTCGAAAATAAAGAGCCAAACATTATGACCTCACACGAATACGCGGGTCAGCCCACGCATACAGCACGTCGGCAATCAGATTGCCAAGAATGGTCAATACCGCCAGGAACAACGTGAATCCCATCAGAACCGGGTAATCACGCGCTGCCAGCGAATCAATATGTATATGCCCGGCACCTGGCCAGTTGAAGACCTTTTCGGTGATCAGCGCCCCGGAAAACAGCCCAGGCAACTCAAAACCCAGCAGCGTGATAATGGGCAGCAGTGCATTTCGCAACGCATGTTTCAGGATAACTGTACGTTCACGTAACCCTTTGGCACGCGCGGTACGAATGAAATCCATACGCACGACGTCGAGCATACTGGCGCGGAAATAACGTGTCAGGCTGCCTGCCTGTAGCATCACCAGCGCCACCACCGGCAATACCAGATGTGCGGCGACCTGCATCACCCATGCCCATCCTGTGGCGTCACTGCCGGTGTTGGTCATGCCCCCCACGGGCAGCCAGTGCAAATCAACGGCAAACCATTTAATCAACAGCAAACAAAGGAAAAACGTCGGGAAGGACATTGCGGCGAAGATGACCACACTGACTGCGTGATCAAACAGGGAATAAGGCTTCATCGCGGAGACAATGCCAACCGCCAGCGCGATCCCCCAGTACAGCACCATCGCAATAGTCGCGAGCAGGAAGGAATTCCAGATGTACTGATTCAGCAACTGGCTGACCGGGATCTGATATTGCAGCGAGAAACCCAGATCCCCCCGCAACAGATTACCCAGCCAGTGCAGATAACGGCTGAGCAGCGGTTGATCCAGGCCGTATAAAGCTTTCAGTTCAGCAGCGCGTTGTGCGGTCAGCGTAATATTGCCATCGATAAAGTCGCCCGGCGTTTTGGCAAACAGCATAAAGATGAGCAGCGAAGCGAGGAACAACATCGGAATGGTTTGAAGCAAACGACGCAGAATGAAATTTCTCATGACTTTCTCATTGAAGCTGCCGGAAGCGTCCGGCAGCTGCGTTATTTCTGATTATTTTACAATTTTGACGTCCGGCAGGCTGCCGGTCAGGCCGTTATAGATATCCGGTTTAAAACCGGTCACTCGGGCACTGCTGGCCGAAAGGATTTTGCGGTTACCGAGCAGGATCACCGGCGGATCGTTAGCCAGCACTTTATACAGCTCATGGTAAATCGGCTTACGCTTTTCGATGTCCAGCGTAGCGTTCCCTTCGTTGATCAGCTTATCGACTTCAGGATTGTTGTAGCCGGATTCAGTAGCTTCGGTGCTGTAATAATCCCACACGCCATCGTGCGGATCGTTAAGCGTGCTGGTGCTGAAGGAGGCCAGATCGTAATTGCCCGCTTTACGTTGTGACATCAGGGCGTTGAAGTCCACAACCTGTGGTTTCAGCAGTACGCCGATTTTCTGATAATCTTCTTTTGCAATCGGGATCAGTGCATCGTTGAGCACTTTTTTGCTGACCAGCAGCGTCAGTTCGAGACGTTTACCGTCTTTCACACGAATACCGTCACCGCCCACTTTCCACCCGGCTTCATCCAGCAATTTATTGGCCTGCGCCGGATCAAATTTGTACGGATTCACGCCGTCAGTGTTGTACGCCCAGGAAATAGGCGCGATCGGCTCAATCGCCACGGAGCCGTACCCCTGGTACACCACGTCAATCAGCTTCTGGCGATCCAGCCCGTAGATCAGCGCCTGGCGCACTTTCACATCCTGCAACGCCGGACGATGAACGTTAAATTCAATTTTGCTGTAATCACTGGATCCGTACAGGTTAATGTTGGCAAAGCCGAGCATTTTCAACTGCTCAATGTCATCCGGGCGGGAAGTGAAGGCATCGTAATCTGTATCGCCCGTCTGGAATAACTGGAAGTTAGTCGACGGATTGGTCACCCGATAAATGAAGCGCGGTGTCGGAGGGACACCGCGGTAGTAGTTTGCATTGGCGTGAAAACGGATCTCCTGCCCCGGGATATACTTATCGTATACATAAGGGCCATTCCCCAGCGGTTTACCATGAAGCGTGCGCAGGTAATCGAGATTTCCGCGTTGGTAACCTTTACCGTAATAAGCTTTCGACAGTACAGGTCCGCCGATTTTTTGCAGCGTTGTGGCTCCCGGTTGTGTGGTGGTGACCTGCAATGTCAGCGGGTCAATCACCTTCAGACCGCTGATGCTTTCTGCTTTGCCTTGCTTGTATTCATCACCACCTGCAATATGCGCCAGCGTAATATCGGTATCCCCGTCATATTTTGGGTCATAGAGCACTGTCAGCGTAAATGCGACGTCTTCGGCGGTCAGGGGTGAGCCGTCGCTGAACTTCAGGTCAGGGCGTAATGTGATGGTATAGGTTTTGCCGTCAGGGCTGACTGTCCAGCTTTGGGCCAGACCGGGAACCAGTTTTCCCTGGCTGTCCCAGTCAATCAGGCGCGCGAAAATCACGTTAGTGACGTTTTCATCCCAGCCGTTGACGAAGAAGTATGGGTTAAAGATCCCCTGTGGTTCGGAGATCCCGGCAATCACAGTATCAGTGCGCAGTTTCGCAGCAGCAGGGATCTGGCTGGCATCAGTGGCCGGTGTAATGCCTTCTCTTAAAACATCATCAGCGAATGCAAAAGAAGACAGCATCACGGCACTGGCCAGTAATGCAATTTTGAAAGAAGCAGTACGGCGCGCGCGTTGTGCGACTGGCGCGAATGCAGAGCGTAATAACGTAGCCAAAAGACATCCTCATCAAAAGTGTGCAAACGATTTACAAAACATGACAAAGAGTAAGGATGCCATTAGGCCTTGTCTAACAACGAAAAAATATGGCTTATAGCTTTTAAACAGTACGCTGGAAAAGCCGCCAAAACGGCTAATGTGGAAAGATTTTCTGATACAACCCAGTAAGCACTTACTAACCTATTAACGCTTATTCAGAGGCGTATAGACGTTAACAGTTGGGTCTTTAGCCTAAAAAAAACGGCGTATCTTTCACAAGATACGCCGTTTACTTTTATTTTCGGATCATAGCGCTCAGGCAGCGGTTTTTTTGCTGCGGGAACTGACTTCCGCAAGGATCTCTTTTTGTTTATTCTTCTCACCGATCAGCTTATACCAGCCTGACAGCTTGCGCAGATCCGGCAATGTGGCCTTTTCATCCGCATCGTAAGCGCTTAGCTTTTCACGATACTCTTCGAAGATCGCGATGCAACGGCGTGCCCATTCGCCTTCCAGCGCCGATCCGGCGACAGCACGCGGACGGCGCGGTAAGCGCGGGCGCAGCGGTTTGCTGGCTTCTGGCGCGGATTCATCCACATAGGCAAACTTGATGGAGACGACAGTTCTCCCCTGCTTTACCGGCTCCCAGACCACTGAAATATCGGTATTGGCATTAATCCGGTTGATCGTCGGCTCAAGAAGTTTCTGGCGGAAGTCACGATAATCCTCGTATTTGCCCGCCAAACCGGCCTTCTCACGCATCCAGTTGAGATCCAACGTTACTTCTATGGCTTTGCCGCTGCGGCGCCCGTAAAGGTTCTTAGCTTTGATGAGCCAGCCATAGAGTCGTACGGAAAAAGGCGTATCAAGTTTTGCAATGTTGGCAAAATTCAATTTGGTAAAAGATTCTTTAAGTTCATAAAGATACGGGGCGACATCCTGCCCGAAACGCAGAACCACCGCGCTGTGATCATCGCTGCTCACATATTCGAGACGTGAAAACCAGGAGAGTTGCACAGTACGGACCTTGCCGGTTTTAACATCCGGCTTGTAAATGGTGACCGGCTTTTTCATCAGGCTTTCAGCTGCTTCGCGCAACTGGCGGTGGCTGCTTGTCGGGTTTACCCCGTAGATCCGCTGATAATCCTGAGGGAAAAGTCGATAAAGCGTATCTGGCTGAGGTTTCCTGCTATCAATTTGTGCCAGTGCCAGGTTTAGCAGGCGCATTTCATCCAGAGTGACGCTGTAAGCGCCTTCAAGAAGATCATTCCCCTGAACTACGGTGAGTTTATTCAGTTCCATGTAGCAGGATCCATAAGTGGAAAGTAGCTAAATTATTCCACATAAAAAATGCCGGCGTAAAGCAAAAACAAGGGTTATTTATCCTTTTATAATCAGCATGTTAGAAAAGGATCGAAAAAGTCGGATCAGGAAAAACCTCCACATATGATTTTCGGCAGCACCAGGGATCCTTTTTTTAACACCTTGGATCGTCTGGACTTTTACAGGAAATTATTCCACATATGCAGAAGAGGATCTTCGCAAAAAACTATCAGCCATTCACAACCAGAATCTCTTCTGGATCAGAAAATCACTCCACATATGAGGCGCTACCGCAAACTAAAATACCAGAATCAGCTTTGTGATCCCCTTCTCACTTCGTTACGGGCCGTGGTTTATCGCTCAGAGACGACCCACAGGAAAACTCTCCACGTATTGCGAAGCATGGGATCAGAAAATGTTTCCACATTAAGAACACATTGGCCGTATTGACAGGAAATTACTCCACATAATCGGTACAGCCGTATGCACAGAAAATCTTTCCACATAACGGCACCAACAGGATCAGGAAATATCTCCACCTTAATTCGCTCCATATGTGTATTCAAACGGCAGGCTTCATGAATATCATCGTTTTAGAACAGGAAAACATTCCACATATAAAGTTGTGACAGCGTCACATAAATTGCAACCAACTGATTTATAGTTATTATTTAGGCAGGATTGTGGAAAGATGACTTTCAGGGATCAGATAATGTTTCCACATAGGCTGTTTCAGGATCAGGAAAAGTTTCCACATATACCTCTATCAGCGGCCCAAAGAAGGTCAAACTGCTCTACCTGTGGATGGCAGGGATCCGTTAACTGACTATGTGACATAACGTGACGCTGTAACAGGAAATTGTTCCACGTATTGGTGTTATCGATGGATCAGGAAATTCTTCCACTTATAAAAAATGCCTGTTGTGACAGCCTGTTAGAGAGATGCTAAGCTTAGGGCGATTACTGAATGACCTGTAAATGAGATATCCACAGAAAATCACTCCACATAGGTAATGGTTTGATCCATAAAGAAATTATCCACAGAAAAAACGTCTACATTCGCCATGAAAAGGATCCACATCCAACAGGAAGGATCTCCACCTGACGCAGGAAATATCTCCACAATACCCTTCATAAGCTGCTGATAATAAAAAATAAAATACCTCTCTAAAGAGAAAGATCTAAACTTAGAAAATAAACAAAACATTATTTGATCTTAAGATCTGATCACACAGAAGAAGAGAGTTGACGAAGGGATAAGTTCGCACTGAAAGCAGACAGAGTCAGGAATGTAAGCATGTGGTCTTCGGAAACGGGCCCTGAAAGACCCGGTCCAGCCAGTGTTCAGTGCATTACGTGCGTTCGTTGGTGATAAGCCAGGCCTCGATCAACTCGGTCAGGACGTCTTTCATTTCGCGATCTTGCAGGAAGCAGCTGGTTTTAAAACGACGATGCAGCTCTTCATCGATGTTGGTCTGCAATTTTTTTACTGATGCAGGTGGTTTAGAGACTGCTTCCAGTGCTGTCGTCAGTTGTCTGTGCTGGCCAAGTTTCATTTTCATTTCAGCAACTCCGTGATTTCTTTAGTCATAATTTCAATTTCCCCTTTCGCGTTTCCGTCTGTCGTATCGAAAACAGTACCGCCATCCATCATTGTGCGGATGTAAACCTGGCGCTGCGTCGTACCAGTACGCAATGCGGGAACACCGGTATCGGCAATGGATTCTTTCAGCACTTCAAGCATTTTAGCTGAAGCGACTTTTTTGGTGATTAGAAAACGGGCAATCACCGGCTGCAAATTTTCGCGAGCTTCCACGACGGCCAGAATAGCGCCACAGGCAGCAAAATCTAAAGGTGACGGTGTCACAGGAATCAACACCAGATCACTCACCATCACAGCAGCGGAAGAAATTGCTGATATAGCAGCAGCGCCATCTATTACCACGTAATCGTATTCTTTTAATTGTTTGCGAACGGTATAGACTTCTTTTTCTGAAGCCGCCTCTGCAAGGTCGAACTGGCATTTGCTTTCGTCATACCAGTTACTGATACTTCCCTGCGGGTCGGTATCTACCATTACGACTTTATGTCCTTGTCGGGCAAGACAGGTCGCTATGTTTATAGACGTTGTGGTTTTCCCTACTCCGCCCTTCCCGTTCAGGAAAGAAATAATTTTCGCTGCCATGACAACCTCTGATGAAGCGTTCAATGAAGATTATAAGATTCTGAAACCCTAAGATTTAGTAATCTTATAATGATAGAATCATAGGATTATGAGATTTTTAAATCCATGAATCACAGGATTAGATGACTACTATAAAGTTTGCATCCGGGGATTTCAACCTTTTAGGATTATCGAATTATCATATCCCATGATTTTAAAATCACAGGATTACAAGATTTCTATCTTGTCTTCGTCAGTATTCACCAATTGATTTCAGGATGAAATAATCCCGTGATTAGGTGATTAGGTGATTAGGTGATTCTATGATCCCATCAAGGCGCATTTCTAAAATTGACGTGAATTGCTTAATAACCATGGAGATTAAGAGATACATCTGGATTGCAGGATTTTGTAATCTTAGGAGTATGGGATTCTGTGATGTGACATGTTTTAAACTTCTCCATCTTCATGCTGGACGTAAGATACTCCTGAGATAAAATCTCACCATCTCACCATCTCACCATCTCACCATCTCACCATCTCACCATCTCACCATCTCACCATCTCACCATCTCACCATCTCAACATCTCAACATCTCAACATCTCAACATCTCAACATCTCAGTTTTCGCGGTTTGGGATACCTGTGCTTCTGGGATTGTGGGATTTCGAGATTGTAAGATTACGGGATTTCAGGTTGTTCATCATAATGTATGGGATGCTGAACGTTTGGAATCTTGTGATTATAGGATGTGAGTGCATCGTTATACTTGAATCCTGGAATCTAAGAATCATGAGATGAAATCATTAAAAACGACGTCACACCTGGGCGCCGAAACATTTGTTCAGTTGTATTCTATGATTACAGGATTCTGTAATCTTCCCAAAGATTATAGGATTGCAGGATTATATAGATGGGCGATACTGAGATAGTGTGACGATAACAACTCTCAGTCACGGAATCCTGGAATCCTAATATGTGAGTATGATTACAAAATCCCATGATTATCATCAAGTCAAGGATTACAGGATTCAAAGATTTTATTATGTTTTTCAGTGCATTGTTATGAATGTATAAATGCGAGAAAGTTAAATGATTCAGTGATTATGGGATTGTATTGGGATGATAGTATCCTGGGATGTTGTTTGGGATTATATGATTACAGGATTTTTAACCAGAGTGATGGGATTGCAACAGCCGGTGCGAGCAGTGCTGGGATTACAGGATAGTATCCTGAGACTAACAGGATTCTTGAATCCCGAGATTACAATAAGGCGTTATAAGTATCACAGGATTATAAGATTGAAGTTGGTCAGGATTACACTATTGCGAGAATGATAGCTTACAGAATTCAAGGATTATATGATTTCAGGATTATATGATTATACAGGGAAAGGATGCATGCACGGAGGCGGGGAATTTCGAGATTCTATGATAATAGGATTCTGAGAACCCACCATTCAGTGATTCAGTGATTACAGGATTTTAAGATTCAATGATTAATGTGTCGCAATATCTGGCACCCTGAAATATTCAGGCCGCGAGGTGCATCACCGGACCGGGCGGCTAATCCAGCCCTATGACAAGGTCTCTTGAGGACGGTAAACGTTGCCGGCTGAAATACTGTCATCAAAAATATAGCCTGTTGTCATACCTGATAAACCTTTTTGCTCAGTGTGCCGGACCAGGCACCAGAAAACTCAGTGAGACGCTGCATAATGAGGCCAGAAAGCAATGAGCGCAAAAGTGGAACCTCAAAATAAATAGAACGGGTTCTGGATTATAGGGCCGCTGATGGGATAAAAAACAAGAACAGGTTGCTATTCAGACAAGTTGTTCAACGTGTAACCGGCAATCTAAAAATCATCAACCTGCAGGCAGGAGCAAAAGATGAATCACAGTGAACTGGAAAAACGCCGTCAAGAAGCGACACCACGGGGTGTCGGTGTAATGTGTGATTTCTATGCGGCGAAGGCGGAAAACGCCACATTATGGGATGAGCACGGGCGTGAATACATCGATTTCACCGCCGGGATCGCGGTACTGAACACGGGGCATCGTCACCCGAAAATCGTAGAAGCCATCCGTAACCAGCTTGACCTGTTCACACACACAGCCTACCAGATTGTGCCTTACGCCAGTTTTGTGAAACTGGCTGAACGCATCAATACAATTTCACCGGTAAGCGGCAAAGCGAAAACGACATTCTTCAGTACCGGCGCGGAAGCCGTCGAAAACGCGGTGAAAATTGCCCGTTCCGCCACCGGCCGTCCCGGTATCATTACTTTCTCCGGTGCATTTCATGGTCGCACGCTGCTGACTCTGGCACTGACCGGCAAAGTGATACCCTACAAAGCGGGCTTCGGGCCGTTCCCTGCTTCGGTCTTCCATGCCCAATATCCAAACGCCGTTCAGGGGGTTACCACTGAAATGGCACTTGAAAGTATTGAGCGCATTTTCCGCAGCGATATCGCGCCGCAGCAGATTGCCGCGATCTTGTATGAACCGGTACAAGGTGAGGGCGGTTTCAATATCGCACCGGAAGAGTTTGTGAAAGGTCTCCGCGAAATCTGTGACCGTCACGGCATCGTGATGATTGCGGATGAAGTGCAAAGCGGGTTTGCCCGCACCGGCAAAATGTTCGCCTCAGAATATTATCCGGATGCCAAACCGGACATCGTCACCATCGCGAAAAGTCTTGGCGGCGGTTTGCCCATCTCGGGTGTAACGGGGCGCGCCGCACTGATGGACGCGCCGGAACCGGGGGGACTTGGTGGCACTTATGCGGGGAATCCACTGGCTGTAGCTTCTGCGCTAGCAGTCCTGGATATCATTGAAGAAGAAAAACTGTGCCAGCGTGCTAACCGTCTGGGCGCTGAGCTCACCGAAGTGCTGAAGAGAGCCAAAGCGGGTTGCGCAGCGTTGGTGGATGTCCGTGGTCAGGGGTCAATGGTGGCGGCTGAATTTAACGATCCGGTCACCGGCAAGCCATCGGCTGACCTGACAAAACAGTATTTGCATAAAGCACTGGACGCAGGATTGCTGATGCTCAGCTGTGGTGTGAACGGTAATGTGATCCGTTTCCTCTATCCGCTGACCATACCTGATATGCAGTTCAAAAAGGCGCTGGCCATTTTGTCCCGGGTGCTGGCTGACTGAGAACACTGATATAAAACCTGTTGCGCCACTACCATCTGGTATTGATGATCTTCACGTTGCGGCAGGTGATTATCTTTAAGCATAGCAACAAAGTGCCTACACCCCGGACAGGGAACAGGCTGCAGAAACGATCATACAATAGGGTGCATCAAATATAGGGGCAGGGGAGGCTTCTCTGACCTTTGGCGCCCCTGTCCGGCCAGGTAACATGCCGGCCGGACAGGGATTAACATCACAAACTTAACTTCCCGCTTCCTGCGGAGCTGGATCATCCTGTAAGTGCTTTTTAAAGTGTTTTTCAATCTGCTCTAACGTTTTGCCCTGCGTTTCCGGCGCAAAAATAATGGCAAATATCCCGCCTGCGACGCCGATGGCGGCAAAGCAGAAGAATGACATCGTCAGCCCGATAGATTCCAGCATAATCGGGAACATAAAGGCGATGGAGAAATTGGTCATTTGCATGGCAAATACCGATACGCCATTTGCCATGCCGCGGATGCGCATCGGAAAAATTTCCGATAACAACAGCCAGGTGACAGGCGATAGCGCACCTTGCTGGAAGCACAGGAAAACCAGCATGCCGCCTAAGACCAGATAACTGCGCACGGTATCCGGATGCCCGTTCACCGTTTCCGGCATCAGCCAGGTGATCAGCCCTATTGCCAGCAACGTACAGGTACAGCCAATTTGCCCGGTCAGTAACAGCGGACGACGACCAAAGCGGCTCAGTAACATAATGCCGACAAACGTCATCAGTACTGAGATCACTCCGTTAGCGATGGTGGCGAGCAGGGAGGCATTGGTGCTCAGTCCGGTGGTCTGTAACATCGTTGGCGCATAGAACATAATGGTGTTCACGCCGGAAAGCTGTTGCAGCATGGCGATGCCAATCCCCAGAAACACCAGACGCTTCATCCAGACGGAGATCGTTTTCTGACGGCGGGAATGTTTCTCGCTTCTGGAGCTCATGGAACTGCGGATTTCGCTCAGTTCTTTCTCCACTTTACTGGCTTTGCGGGTACGTTCCAGCACGTCACGCGCTTCGCGATAGCGGCCGTGCATGGCATACCAGCGTGGTGTATCAGGCAGGAAAAGCATCCCGACCCACAACACCACAGCCGGAACGCAGGCGACACCCAGCATCCAGCGCCAGGTGGTTTCGCCACCCCACACTTCGTTGATGGCCGCGTTACTGGTGTACGCAATCAGCTGACCGGAAACAATCATCAGTTCCTGTAACGTCACGAACTGCCAGCGGCGATGAGAGGGCACGATTTCCGCAATATATATCGGTACAATCGCTGCCGCGCCACCGACCGCCAGACCCAGAATAAACCGGCAGATAATCATTATCACGACGTTGGGTGCCGTAGCACAGCCGAGCGAACCGGCCATAAAGATCAGCGCCATTACCAGAATGACTTTTTTACGCCCGAAACGGTCGGCCACGCGACCCGCGCACACTGCACCAACGGCTGAGCCCAGTATCAGAAAACTGGTGACCATCCCGGTTGTTAAGGATGTCAGATGCAGATCGTGCTTCATGAACAGCAAAGCACCGGCAATAACCCCGGTATCGTAGCCAAAAAGTAAGCCACCCAGGGTGGCTATAAAGGCAATGACTTTTACCAGCGGTTCAGTCGGTTGCGGGGCTTTCGCCGCCTCATCCTGACCGCCACTGTTTATTTTCTTACTCACAGATGCTCCCTAATCATGACTTTATTATGGTTTTTGTGTGATTCAGATCACACGTTATAAATCTAACGCATAATCCGGATTTTGAAAGGAGACGGGAGAAATGAAGGGGAAACAAGGCTTCTGGTGCTGAATTTTCAGAAAATAGGTAACCTGCCGCAGGCACGCGGTCACAACTGAATTACACTCAGCAGAGCAATTTTTTGTCTGTTTTTTCCGCTTTCTGAGCAAACGACCCCCATTCACGGGTCAGAGAAGTCTGTTTACGCGGCGATAAAGCGTCAGGTTTTGCCTGAAACGGCGCAAACCTATATTCTATCGGCCAATTTACTGAGACAGTTGCAATGAGGTCTATATGATTATCAAACCACGCATTCGTGGCTTTATCTGTGTTACTGCCCATCCGGAAGGTTGCAAGGCGAACGTTAAAGAACAAATCGACTATGTTACCGCACAAGGTAAAATCGCAGGCGGTCCTAAAAAAGTCCTGGTGATCGGCGCTTCGACCGGTTACGGCCTCGCTGCCCGCATCTCTGCTGCTTTCGGTTCTGACGCTTCCACGCTGGGCATCTTCTTCGAACGTCCGGGCGATGAGTCTAAAACCGCCACTGCAGGCTGGTACAACTCAGCCGCATTCGAAGAATTTGCCGATGCGAAAGGCCTGTACGCAAAAAGCATCAACGGCGATGCGTTCTCCGATGAAGTGAAGCAAAAGACTATTGAGCTGATCAAACAAGATTTGGGTCAGGTTGATCTGGTGGTTTACAGCCTGGCTGCACCGCGCCGCACCCATCCTAAAACCGGTGAAGTGTTCAACTCCACCCTGAAACCAATCGGTAAACAAGTCACTATTCGCGGCATCAATACCGACAAAGAAACCATCAACGAAACCACGCTGGAACCGGCAACCCCGGAAGAAATCGCGGGCACCGTGGCAGTGATGGGGGGCGAAGACTGGCAGATGTGGATCGACGACCTGAAAGCTGCCGGTGTGCTGGCTGAAGGCGCGAAAACCACGGCATTCACCTACCTGGGTGAAGAAGTGACGCAGGATATTTACTGGAACGGTTCTATCGGTGAAGCGAAGAAGGATCTGGACAAACGTGTTCTGGATATCCGCAGCACACTGGCAGAACAGGGCGGTGATGCACGCGTTTCCGTACTGAAAGCCGTTGTGACGCAGGCGAGTTCTGCTATTCCGGTGATGCCGCTGTACCTTTCACTGCTGTTCAAAGTGATGAAAGAAAAGGGCACCCACGAAGGATGTATCGAGCAGGTTTACGGTCTGTACAAAGACAGCCTGTACGGCGCTGAGCCGCTGGTCGATAACGAAGGGCGTCTGCGCGCTGACCTCAAAGAGATCGCGCCGGAAGTGCAGGAAGAAGTCGGTAAACTGTGGAATGAAGTCACTAACGACAACATCGCTGAACTGACTGATTTTGCGGGTTATAAAAGCGAGTTCATGCGTCTGTTCGGCTTTGGCCTGAACGGTGTTGATTACGCTGCCGATACCAATCCGGACGTGAAAATCAAACATCTGATCCAGATGTAATGTGATTTAACATACAGAGATGACTGAAACCCGCATTCGCCGAAAGGTGGGTGTGGGTTTTTTTATCAACACTTCACGCAGTTTTTAGTAGATTCTAAAAAGCCACTTTTGAAAGCGGCTTTTATAATCAAATAATTCACTCAACCGTATTTTTTGGCGAAGTTTTCATCTGAATCACACAGATAAATAATGAATTCAATGAAGGCAATTATTGAAGGAATAAACGTCCAGCAGAAGATGAGGTATAAGAATCCTTGCCCGATTTTACCCAGATAAAACTTATGAACACCAAAACCACCCAGGAAGAAAGCCAACAAAGCTGCAGCAACCCTGCTTTTAGTTCCCTGAGGATTAACGTTTTGAGTTGCTCCACAATGAGGGCATGATTTAGCCGACTCATGGATCTCCTTTCCGCATCCTCTACAAAAAACCATAGATCCCATTTCTATTTCCTTACATGTTATTATTCGGACTAATCTTACCCGTAATTATCATTAAGAAAAAGAGAATGATGATGCCTCAGCGAGAAGGGGATGCGTTCTGCCAGCTTACCGCGCGGGCAATGAATGGTCTTCAATACGCTTTATTATCAATAAATAACGCCGCAAACTCCACGGGCTGCAGCGTTTTTATGTCAAAACTACCTTCCATGCACATCAGCCATAAGCCACTTTGTGATTGATATGGTAAAAGGTCGCGGTGGCAGATTAGCAAATTTTTAAAACGGCCACTAAAAAGGGCGCATTCCGCACCCTGATATCAATTTCTATATTCTGTGCGACGATCTCACCGTCCGCTGAATACGTTTACGGGTCTTGGGATCAAAATACCGGCTTGGCCAGATGGTGCTTGGGTGTATTTCCAGTGCCTGGGCAATCAGGAGCTCGCCTTTCGGCCAGGGTCTTGAAAGTGCGTTAGACAGCGTCGAGGAACTCAGACCGGCAGCACGGGAAACGGCGGCCAGCGTGGTGCCTTTCTTACGCAATGCGGCAATGATATCAGCCTGATGCCAGTCGTGATTATTCATGACGGGTTACTCCTGTTTTTGACAGCGCAGGAACAGCAGGGCAGAAGGGCAGAAACGTAGGGGTATGTGATAGTTTCATGTTTTGAATCTCTAACGTGTGGATATAAACCACCGACAGAGCTGCGAAACTCTTATTGGTGGAAGCTCAGACAGGGTTCGCAGTACCGGCGAACGTTAGAAACCCGGCCAACCCGAAGGTTGCCCTGCCTGAGCCACCATTGAATGTACAAACACGATATCTCTGCGTTTGACAGGTACAGGAAGGCTCAACACATAATTATGACATATGTGTTTCTAACGTGGTATTCAGGCTGCGAAACCCGGCAGCGGATTTTGCCGCGGCGCACGCACTATAGCGTAATTGAGTGAGCTAAACCAACGGGTTAACTGCGGAAATGACGGGTGCTTTCCAGAGAAATTTCGGGCGTTGCAGCGGGTTACATGATTGACCCAGATGTAATTCGGTTTCATGCCAGGAGGTTGCAGAAATCCCCATCCGCCGAAAGGTGGGTGGGGGATTATTAATGTCTAAACGCCGCATGCACACGGCATTTTTATAGCGCCCTTCCATACACATCAGCCATAAGCCACTTTGTGATTGATATGGTAAAAGGTCGCGGTGGCAGCCATGACGTGTTGCTGCTCTTTACCTGGTTTGTGCGATTCCACATGGGTAATGTGGTAGCCGACGGCACCGGCATCCAGCGCTTTTTTAACAAATGCGTTATTGAGTTCTTCCATGGAGGTAGCCCAGGACACCGTGGTCACACCGACGGCCTGCAGCGAGGCAATCTCGCGATGTGATAACCCCGGGCGGACCAAAACAGGCTTAACCGCTTTGGGTGAGAATATAGACAAGACATCATTCACTAAGCCTTTCATGGATTTACTCCTCATCAGGTCATTTTTCTAAATCGGATCTTGAGTTGCACCGTTAATGAATAAAGAGGTTAACGCACCTGAAATATTCAGCGGGCATTGCTAATAAATACCTTTTCATGTAATGACCTTTAGCTTTAATTGCTAATTCTTTGTTAATTAATCTCCTGCCACAATTAACGCGAAAGTAAAAGAGGATATTTTCACCTGGTTACAGGTTAGGTGTTTTTGAAATGAGTACAAAAAGGGGCACATGTCACCCCCCATGTCTGCGGAATGTGCACTTCACTTTTCATCCACGGTTCTGTGACACGCGGTCAGGATGTTAACGGGGAGATTCTCTATGCATTCCGGTCGAACTGCTCTTATCGCCGTCATTTCGAAAGCTGGTTTGCGGATGATGGCGCTGCACCGGGGAAAATTTACGAAATGGAGTCCTATCACGGCATGCTGGCTTGTGTGATAGCCGGAGGCGGTCTGGCGCTGATGCCACGTAGTATGCTGGAAAGTATGCCGGGCAGCAGCACGGTGAGCATCTGGCCGCTGGCCGATAATTATCGTTTTTGACCACATGGCTGATATGGCGACGCGGCGTGTTAACCCGCAATCTGACAGAATTTGCGGCTCTGGCCCGTCAGCTGACGGTTAACCTTCCGCAACCTGCAAAATAATCTGCCAGTCCAGCGCGAGTTTCAGTACCACGCACGCCGCGCAAACAACAAAAATTGTCTTAAACATGGAGTCAATAAAATCCCTATGTGATGTAAATCACATTTTAATGGGCCGCAGCATAAACTTCATTTCATTTTTTGTGCAGAAAATGCTTTTTGGCGGTTTCGGCAGGGAGTTAGGGTTTATGGCAAGGCGTTATTTAGCGCTATGAATAAGCCAGGTACTGAGGGCCGCGCCAAAAGAAAAGAAATGACCCTGTTTGTACATAATAGCACCGCATGTTATTCACGCAGCGATACTATTATAAAGAGGGGAAAATTTAGCTTAACAATTTTTTTCTGCTTATTTTGGGCTGCTCAGGGAGGTTTGTGCGGGGAGATTTATTAATCCATCATCTGTTCTTATAAAATAATGCATTAAAATTCAATAAACCGAAGCGACTCACACAGGAATTGTGTAATAAGGTGTAATATTATCCTGACGCAATTGATATCATTATTTGTTTGTGTAGAATCAGAGTGACTAATTTAATGAAACGCCTCTAAAGTGAGCACATCATGGACAATGCATTAAACGTTTTGAATAATATCCGTACACTTCGGGCTCAGGCTCGCGAAATGCCTTTGAGTACCCTGGAAGAAATCCTTGAAAAACTGACCGCCATTGTGGAAGAAACTCGCGAAAATGCAAAAGCGCGCAGTGCACAGCAACAAGAGCGCGACGAAAAATTACTGAAATATCGCGAAATGCTGGCAAACGACGGCATCGCGATTGATGATCTTCTGGGTCATCAGAGTGCGAAAATCACCACCAAAGCCAAACGCAAGCCACGTCCTGCTCTTTATGAGTACACCGACACTGACGGTTCTAAAAAAACCTGGACTGGTCAGGGCCGTACACCTTCTGCCATCAAAGCAGCACTGGATGCTGGCGCTACACTGGAAAGTTTCCTGATCGCGCGCTAACCGAACGGTTGATGTGCTGAGTTTCTTCTGCCCTGCTTTTTAGCCGGGCAGGAAATGCGGTTCACTGTCAGTTTTTATTTTCTTATTTCCTCTCTTAAACGTTTCACTGTTCTGTTTTTTTCCCCTTTCATTGCTATCCCGCATTGTTCTTAATGTAAGCTTAAGTCTTGGGAAGTAAGGTTAACGTATCTTCGTTTACCGGAACTTCTATGCGTAGCCGATACTCCTCTGTGCAAATTGTGATTCACTGGCTGGTGCTGGTTTTAGTCGTTTTTACTTATACTACGATGGATATCAAGGGGGCGTTCGCCAGGGGCTCTCAGGTACGCGAACTATTAACACTGACGCATTACAGTCTGGGTTTTTGCGTATTATTTCTGATGTGTGTACGGGTGTTTGTGCGTGCAATGTATAGCACGCCGCCTGTTAAACCTGCGCCACCCCGCTGGCAACATAATCTTGCGGTGCTAACGCACACGGTGATTTATCTGATGTTTATCGGATTACCCGTACTGGGTATTTTATCGAAATATTACGCCGGTCATGACTGGACAATGTTTAACATCATGATGCCAAAAAGTGTTTTCCCGGATATGGAATTGCAAAGGCAGCTTAAAACAGTGCATATGTGGCTGGCCAATACGGGTTATTACCTGATTGGTTTACACGCTCTGGCGGCGCTCTGGCATCATTATCGTCTGCGTGACAATACACTGGTGCGGATGCTACCGGGGAGAAAATAGCGCAGGGAATGGCGGACATGAAAAACCGTTACGAGATGTTAAGTCAGACGATGTGATTAAAGTGACACGCCGGGCAGAAAGGGGATTCGGTGTCAGGGAACAATTGTCTGCGTATGAAAGCGGCGGTATTCTAAAACCCCTCTAATCAAAAGGATATTGAAATGGATACGACTGAAGAGCTGAGCGGAACGTACTTTTATCACGGGCATGCCAATCTGAGTAACCAAGAGTTATTTGGTCTAATTTTTATTGAAAGCTTATCAAACCACCTTGGGTTGGATACTACGGCTACAGTTCTCATTATTACAGGGCAGCCTTACATTCCGGTTCCGGGCAAGATGGTAACTGCAATACCGGGAACCAGCGTAGCGTCAAAGCTATCGAGGGCCCTTTTAAAGCAAGCCAAACTGCCCTTTGGCCTTAGAGCGTGGACGCCGGTTGGTAAGTCGTTCAATACCTTGACTATGCGAAAAACCACGAAATGGGCTGCACTGATAGATATGTCCCCTTTGTTGGATATGCAATGGCAGTCATATTAATTCAGCAGGTGGCCGCCGAAACCAGATCAAAATATAATTTAATAGCACGTCCAGAAGATCGTATTGCATGGACGTACTTTTAATGGAAGAAAAAGTCTTATTAATGTTCCGCGAGGAAATACCTGGTTACTACGATTTCGATTTGAAAAGGGAAGTGCCGCTTGAGTTTGATACAGAGCTACAAGATTTTGCTCCGGGTGATGATTTCGTATATGCCCTCGAAGCCTATGAAAAAACCTTTAAAGTGGATCTGTCAGTTGTAAATTGGTCCTTCTACTTTCCTTGGGAAAACCTTCCGTTTTTCACTCGCTGGTTTAAGGTTAAGCGTAAGGACATAGAAAAGACCAGAAAGCCCTTAACGGTAAGAATGTTCGCAGAATCGGCGAAGGCGGGTAAATGGCTTTATGACTAAGGGGCTTTTGCCCCTTTTTAATCATGCAGTTTGGCGATCATTCCACGAGTCAGCAAATATGATGTTCCCATCATTATGCTTCCAGGTAATTTTCTCGTAGCGTAAATCAACGCTCTCAAGATGGCCCGTGCCGGGACAGTTGCGGGTATCGTGCATCATAGGAGAAACGGAAATCACCTTCACCACTTCCAGGTGGTTCCGCTTTTCCCCGTACTGAGATTTGACGTCATACATGATCGGCCCCGCGCCCATTTCCCCGAGCTTTCAAACAGTCCAGAATTGATCACCTCCCCACATGATGGCGGTTTTTTTGTTTTAATGGATGACAGATTGTCTGCGCCATAGATAAGGCAATGTGTGGCAGCTTGAGCATTTCTGCTCTTGGTGCATTTTGGGGGCAATCGTAGGAGTGATGCTGCGCAATAATGGGAAATCACAGATTTTGAATACGCCCGTTCTGCATGTAAAAAATGCGCGAACAGGCGGATGGTAATTAGTTTAATTCTCGGTTTTTCTGATACACACAAAGGTGTGTATACGCCGCCTGTAACAGCGGAATATTTATCCCCACACGCGTCGCGCGCCCGACCAAATCACCAATAATCTGGTCGGCTTCAATCGGATATCCCTGCGTCATATCGCGGTACATGGAAGAGGTTTGTGGCGAGTTTTTATCAGTGACCGCTTCCCTGACTTTTGCCACGGCCGCCGCGCGTTCCGCGTAGCCAAAGGCTTTCATGGTGGTCAGTGCCTCGGTGACAATAGCCTGCGCGAACTCTGTTCCGCCGGGTGCAGAAGCCACCTGGCCGATGTTTCCGCGCATGGTGCAGGTGATCGCGCCAAAGCTCGACAGCAGCAGCCACTTTTCCCACAAATCGCTGATAATGGTTTCAGAAAGCACCGCGTCGATACCCGCACTCTGGAATGCCTGATCGACTTTCAGAATACGTTCGGTTTTTTCGCCGGAGAGTTCGCCATAAATAATCTGGTGCAAAGGCGTCATCTGATGAATATGTCCTTCAGCATCCAGCGTCGCGTTGATCTTGCACAGACCACCGATTAACGCATGTTCACCGAAACGCAGACTCAGTGTCTCCATATGTTTCATCCCGTTAAGTACCGGCATGACCATCGTATTTTCACCCACTACCGGTGCGATATCTTTCATTGCGGCTTCCAGTCCGAAGCTTTTTACTGTCAGCAAAATCAGATCATACGGGCCGGTCAGCTGAGAGGCCTGTATTACATTGGGCTGCACATGGAAATCACCGTGCGGGCTGTGGATCGTGAGCCCGTCCTGTTGTACCGCGTGCGCGCGTTTTTCACGTAAAAGAAATGTCACGTCCTGCCCGGCCTGCGCCAGCCGTGCCCCGAAATATCCGCCGGTCGCACCAGCGCCCACGACTAAAATCCGCATTTTTTTCCCCATCGTTCAAGACATTCAGAAATCAACCAGTGGGTTTTAAACTACGGGAAGAGGGCAACAGGAAGCAAGAGGGGATGATGTATTAAAAGCACACCGGTTGCTGATGGCGGGACTGGTTGATGCACCCGGACAATTGCGCAGCGGCGATGTGGGCGTTTATCGAGATAATCAGCTTATTCATAAAGACGCCTTTATTACCATTCCAATACTGGCTGAAAAAATGATACTCAGTCGCAGATCTATCGAACGTAATAATAAACGACTTCAGGATAGCCATCGGATTGAAAGGGCGGGGCCAACCAAGAAAGAATTCTGGAAAATACTGTGACTCCCCGCCCGCCGCCAGGGAGCCATAACAGAGGATATAACCGGGTTATTTCCCCCGCGCCAGAATCTTGCGGTAAAGCACCGGCAGTGAAATCACCACGATCAACATCGCACCGACAATCACTGACATCACAATCCCCGGCACATTCAGCAGGCTGAGGCCGAATGTCAGCAGTCCCATCAGGAACGCGGCAATAATCACGCCGGTCATGCTGCCGGAACCGCCGAGTACACTGACACCACCGAGTACAGCCATGGTAATCACGCTCAGCTCCCAGCCGAGCGCCAGTGTCGGTCGCGTACTGCCGAGGCGCGATGTCAGCAGAACTGCCGCCAGCCCGGACATCACGCCCACCAGCACGAACAACGTCAGGTTGTGTCGCTTGACGTTGATACCGGAATACCAGGCGGCAACCGGATTATTACCGATTGCATAAGTGCGGCGGCCAAAGTTAGTTTTGTGCAGCAGGAAATAAAATACCGCGCCCAGTACCAGGAACAACGCGAATTCAAACGACAACGGCCCCCAGACATAACCCTGACCAAACCACGCAAAACTGGCGGGATATTTATTCAGCGACTGATCACCCAGCAGTACATAGGTAATACCACGGAACAGACTCATGGTCCCGATGGTAATCACGATAGAAGACAGATTCAGCCGTGTCACCAGCAGTCCGTTGATCAGCCCGCACAATAAACCCACGCTGAGCCCCACACCCACCAGCGCCGGTGTGGGTAAACCAGCCTGAGCGCAGAATCCCATGATGGTGGAACTCAGCGCCATGGTGGAAGCGACCGACAGGTCGATCTCGCGGGCGATAATCAGCATCGCCATGGGGAGCACAATGATGGCTTTTTCGGTGAAGTTAAATGTTGCGTCCGACAGGTTCCATATATTGAGGAAATAGGGTGAGGCGAACGCATTCACCACAAACACCAGCAGCGTCACCAGCAGTAAAAAACCTTCCCAGCACATCAGGCGGCGGAAAAACGGCGTGACGGCCATGGTGGTTTTTTCGCCGGAGGAGGAATGTGGCGTGTTGCGTGACGTTAAGGTTTTGTTCATGAGCTTACCCCGGTTTCAGTTCGCACAGGCCGGACGGCAGGCGAGTGGCGCAGAATCAGCCGTCCTTTACGTTTATTGGCACGTTCATTGAGGATGACGGCAATCACAATCACGCCGCCGGAAATCGCCATCTGCCAGAACGGCGACACTTCAATCACCGGCAGGGCATTGTTGATGACGCCGAGGAATAGTGCGCCCAGCAGGCAACCGATCACCGAACCGATACCCCCCATGGTGCTGATTCCGCCAATAACGCATGCCGCGACAATTTGTAATTCAAAACCGTTGGCGACATCCACGTAAGCCACGGCAAAGCGTGAGATCCACAGATAGCCGCAGAAACCCGCCAGCGCACCGGAGAGACAGAAGCTGACGAATTGCATTTTGCCCGCGTTGATGCCGGTGTAATACGCTGCGGTGGCATTGCCGCCAGCTGTGTATAGCGCACGTCCGGTACGGCTGTAACGCAGAAAATATGCCACCAGAATCAGTGCGGCAATCGCACACCAGCCCAGTAGCGGCAGGCCGATAAAGGTGGTGCGTGGCAGACTGAGAAAGTCAGGGCTCATCTGGTGAGCGTTGATCCAGCCACCGTTGGAGAGCAGAAAGATAATGCCGCGATAAATGCTCATGGTTCCGAGCGTTACCACAATCGGCGGAATACCGACTTTCCACACCAGCAGACCATTAATCGCGCCCATCACCAGTCCCAGAACAGTGGCCAGTAACACCAGTGACCACACCGGGATATCCGGATGGTGGAAGTTAATCAGTGCGACGATCATACCGGTCAGCGCCAGATTGGCGGCCATCGATAAATCGATACCTTTGGTCAGCAACACCATCATCTGCCCGAGCGCGAGGATGATTAAAATCGAGGTGTCGTTAAACATCTCAAGCAGGTTTCCGGCACCGACAAACTCCGGCGAACGCGCGCCGACGCTGAGCACCATCAGCACTATCACCACCGCCAGCAACAGCTCGCGATATTTCAGCAGGTTTCTGATCATGCTGCCTCCTCGCCCGCGCCGCTGGCCGCGCTGACAATCCTTTCTGCGGTGGCTTCGCCGGCATTGAATTCTGCGACCATCAGCCCTTCATGCATGACGATAATGCGATCGGCCATGCCCATGACTTCCGGTAATTCGGAAGACACCATAATTACCGCCAGCCCGCGCCCGACCAGCTCAGACATAAACTGATGTACCGCCGCTTTCGATCCGATATCAATGCCCTTTGTTGGCTCATCGAGAATGATGATATCCGGTTTGGTCGCCAGCCATTTCGCGATGACCACCTTTTGCTGATTACCGCCGGACAGCGTGCCCACGGCCTGTTTCCAGCTGGACGCTTTCACCTGCAACCGTCTGGCGTAATCATCGGCCAGCGCCCACTCTTTTTTATCATTGAGGACGCCGCGCGGATTAAGCTGGCTGAGTTGCGGCAAACTGATATTCTGGCTGATCGGCAAATCAATGATCGCTCCCTGTTTCTGCCTTTCTTCCGGCACGTACACAATCCCGGCGCGGATGGCCTGCGACGGGCGGGAGAAATGCTGTTCTTTGCCGTTGATGAGGATTTTTCCGCCGTTTGGCTGTGTGACACCAAACAGCGCCTGCATCAGCTCGGTACGTCCCGCCCCCACCAGCCCGTAAAAGCCGAGGATTTCGCCTTTGCGCAGCGAGAAATTAATGCCCGCAAATTCGGTCGGATGGCTCAGGTTTTGCACTTCAAGCACGGTTTCCCCAGGCTCGCAGTTCACTTTCGGGTATGCCTGACTGACTTCACGGCCCACCATCATGGTCACCATCTGCTGCTCGCTGATGTCACTGATTTTGCCGGAGCCGACATAGCTGCCATCGCGCAAAACGGTGTAGTAATCGGAGAGGGTGAAAATCTCGTCGAACTTATGTGAGATAAACAAAATAGCTTTACCCTCATGTTTCAGGCGTTCGACAATCTGATAAAACTCAATAATTTCGTGCTGAGAAAGGGCGGCGGTGGGTTCGTCGAGAATCACCACCTGGGCATCAAACGACAGTGCGCGGGCGATCGCCACCATGTGGCGTTGCGCGATACTCAGTTCTTTGAGGATAGCGTGAGGGTCAATATTTACTTCAAGTCGCGTCAGGATATCACGCGCCTGCTGATGCATCGCCTGCCAGTTCAGACGCTTGAAAATGCCGTGATAAAGATAGTGGCCGACAAAGATATTCTCGGTGACAGAAAGTTCGTCAAACAGTACGGTTTCCTGATGGATAGCGGTGATGCCAACTTTGTGGGCGGATTCGGGATTCGGCAGTTTTATCGGAATAGCTTTATAGTGCAACTCCCCTTCCTCCGGCTGATAAATGCCGGTCATGACTTTCACCAGCGTTGATTTTCCCGCGCCGTTTTCGCCAATCAGGGCGGTTACTTTACCCGGATACAAATCCACGTGAACGTTATTTAACGCCCTGACACCCGGAAAGACTTTGCTGATGCCCTGCAATGACAACAGCGGTGTCGCTGAATCACTCATGTTGTTTCCCCAGTCTGACTAAGTACAACAAAACGGCTGACCGGTAATCCGGCCAGCCGCGTTCAGGATCAGAAGATTTTAGAGAATTTATCGATATTACTGGCGTCGTAGACAAAAGGTTCAGCCATTGCACCGCTGCCGTCTGCATCAAGTTTCACTTTACCTAAACGGCCCATGCTGGCTTCCGTCTTAGTGGCGGTGCCTTTCACCAAATCATCAGCCAGATAGGTGGCGGCGTAACCCAGATCTATCGGGTTCCAGATGGCAAAACTTTTCGTTGCACCGGATTTCACTGCGCCTGCCATTTCAGACGGCAGCCCGAGTCCTGTTACGTAAACCTTACCGATTTTGCCCTGATCTTTGACCGCCTGCGCCGCTGCCACGATACCCACGGATGAAGGGGAAATAATCACTTTCAGATCCGGATAGGATTTCAACAGACCAATGGTTTCGCGGTAGCTTTTATCTGACAAATCATCACCATAAGCGACGGTCACCAGATTCACCGAAGGGTATTTCGGCAGCACTTTTTTCATTTCCGCAATCCACAGATTCTGGTTGGTGGAGGTAGGGGTTGCGCTCAGGATCGCGACATCACCTTTCTCCACATTCAGCGCTTTCAGCGCGTCGGCAGCCAGTTTGACGTTGGTTTCGCCAATCAATGCATTGTTGGAGGGATTGAGATGGATTTGGCGGCCATCTTTGGCGACACCGGAATCCCAGGACACCACTTTAATGCCGCGCTGCATGGCTTTTTTCAGCACCGGCACCAGTGCATCGGGGTCATTGGCCGAGACGGCGATGGCGTCGACGCCCTGCGCAATCAGGCCATTTAGCACTTCGATTTGCGCTTCGGCGGTGGTCGTTGTCGGGCCGGTATAGATTACTTTTACATCACCCAGTTCTTTGGCAGCCTGCTGAGCGCCGACGTTTGCTGCTTCAAAAAAACCGTTGCCCAGCGACTTTGCCACCAGTGCAATTTTCACTTCTGCCGATGCCGCGCCTGCCAGCAGAATACTGCCCGCCATCAGGGTGAGGCTCAGTACGTGTTTTAATTTCATTGTTTGTACTCCGCATAAAGTTTAACGACTAAAAAATTGCCGACGCGCCAGGCGCATGATCACGACTCTAGGAGGTTGCTGACAGGCTCACCTTTCCGCGAGTGCCAGTTCAGCGCGAACTATGGCAAAGATGCAAAGGTTTAAGCGAACAACCTCACAATTTGATAACAATCTTGTTTCGGTCATGCCAAACGGTCAGAAAAACACACATTACCGGTCTTAGAAAACCGCACTGAAATTGGGCATAAAGCTACGCAGGGTGCCGGATTGCAAAGGATTTAATAAGGAAGGGAATGTTTTGTTCAAAAGCGGCTGGCGGATCACAGTTTCAACCCGATGGACACTCCGGCGCCGACTAAGATATTACGATAATGTTAATAAGGAGTCGGAAATGACCGTGTTACGCAGTAGTGAGTATTTTCTCTCAGGAGATTTCCCGGTCGCTATTGAACCCCGTTATCCGCAGGAAACCTTTCCTGAACATCATCATCAGGATTTCAATGAAATTGTGCTGGTTGAGCATGGCACCGGCACGCACGTTTTTAATGATCAGCCGCTGATCCTGAGTTCGGGCAGTGTGTGTTTTGTACGCCACTGCGACCATCATCTCTATGAAGATACCGACCACCTGCATCTGACCAACGTGCTGTATCGCAGCCCGAATGCGTTTCGTTTTCTCAACGGCGTCGGTGATTTACTGCCGCAGGAAGTGGACGGGGTCTATCCTGCGCACTGGCGCATCAGTCCGAATCAGATAATCCAGGCTAAAATGCTGATTGATTTGCTGGCGCGATCCCCTGCTATGCAATCTCCGCAATCGCAGGCGCAGCAGGAATTATATTTTATGCAGCTGTTATTGTTACTGCGCAAAGGCAGCCGTGAGGTGGGTTATCGCGGGCAGGGCGGTGATCTGAACAATCTGCTGGACTGGTTGAATGAGCATTACAACGAGGACGTCGACTGGCCTGAACTGGCTGCGCGGTTCTCAATGTCGCTGCGCACCTTGCATCGCCAGATGAAACAGCAAACCGGCTGCACACCGCTCAATTACCTCAACCGCCTGCGTCTGCTCAATGCGCGTAACATGCTGCGTTTCAGCGACAGCCCGATAACCGAGATTGCGCACAATTGCGGTTTCTGTGATAGCAATTATTTCTCCACATTGTTTAAACGCGAATTTGGTTATGCCCCCCGAAGTGTGCGCCAGTAGCCCCGTAATTTGCAAAAATGTTATGTCAGTCAGTCCGACCATGACATTTTTGCCATTTCTTAAAATTAAATGGCAACCACGGAAAGGTAATGACTCCCCGGATAGAACAGGCTGTTAAAACTTCACAAAAAAGAGCTTTTTTATTAACAATTCGTTCATCACCTCTATCCGTATTTGGAGACGCTACATGAGCACAGTTCAGAAACGTATGTACATCAACGGCGAGTTCGTCGAAAACACGGGCGGTAAATGGATTGACGTTGTGAATCCGGCGACAGAACGCGTGATTTCGCAGATCCCCGAAGGGTCGGCTGAAGATGCTAAAAAAGCCATTGATGCGGCCGAAGCGGCGCAACCGGGCTGGGAAGCCTTGCCTGCAGTAGAACGCGGCGTGTGGCTGCATAAAATCGCCGACGGTATCCGTGAGCGCGAAGCCGAACTGACTGAAACCATTATTGCGGAGGGCGGTAAAACCTACGGCCTGGCGCAAACCGAAGTGCTGTTCACCGCCGATTATCTTGACTACATGGCGGAATGGGCCCGTCGCTATGAAGGGGAAATCATTCAGAGCGACCGGCCAAATGAAAACATCTTTGTGTTCCGCAAAGCCATCGGCGTGACCACCGGTATTTTGCCGTGGAACTTCCCGTTCTTCCTGATCGCCCGTAAAGCAGCACCGGCGCTGATCACGGGTAACACCATCGTGATCAAACCGAGTGAAATCACGCCAAACAATGCGGTGATCTTCGCGGAAATTATTCACAAAATTGGTCTGCCAAAAGGTGTGCTGAATATTGTCACCGGCTACGGTCCGACAGTCGGGCAGGAACTGGCGGCGAATCCGAAAGTCGGCATGGTCAGCCTGACCGGCAGCGTAGCAGCAGGCATCGCCACCATGACCGCAGCGGCGCAGAATGTCACCAAAGTCTCGCTGGAACTGGGCGGCAAAGCCCCGGCTATCGTAATGAATGACGCAGACTTGGATCTGGCGGTGAAAGCCATCGTCAGTTCGCGCGTCATCAATACCGGGCAGGTGTGTAACTGCGCGGAACGCGTTTACGTGCAGGAAGGGGTGTATGACGAATTTATTTCCCGCATCAGCGAAGCGATGAAGAAAGTCACATTCGGCAATACCGCTGAGCAAAAAGAGCTGGATATGGGGCCATTGATCAGCGGTGCAGCATTGCAGCGTGTGGAAGAAAAAGTGGCGAAAGCCGTGTCACAGGGCGCAAAAGTATTGCTGGGTGGAAAGCGTCATGGTGATAAAGGTTTCTTCTATCAGCCGACAGTGCTGGTGGATGTAAAGCAGGATATGCCGATTATGCATGAAGAAGTGTTTGGCCCTGTACTGCCGGTTGCCACGTTCAAAACGCTGGATGAGGCGATTGCCATGGCAAACGACAGTGAATACGGGCTGACGTCATCGATTTACACCAGCAACATCAATACGGCGATGAAGGCGCTTAAGCAGCTGAAATTTGGCGAAACGTACATCAACCGCGAAAACTTCGAAGCCATGCAGGGCTTCCACGCGGGCTGGCGTAAGTCGGGTGTCGGTGGCGCCGACGGAAAACACGGTTTGCAGGAATATCTGCAAACACATGTTGCATACCTGCAGTTCCATTAATGAACACACTGTGGCCGGAGCAGGGTAACCTCTCTCTCCGGCTGGCTGACTTTCATCTGACAAGGAAACCCCGTGAGCCGCAATGATTTCCTGACCGGCATTCGTCAGCATAAATTTATGCAAATGCTGTTCCCGTCGCCCGCTGAAAAATCTACTCCGTCAGAAGAATTTGGCCGTGCGCTGACCCTGATGGGGGGGATTTGGGATGACACTTTCCTGCGGACGTCGCCACACGGTTATATGACCCTCAACGCCTATCTGCGCGGGTTATATCCGGCAGATTCTCTGTTTTGTTCCGCTACGCCGGAGATTATCGCAGAGAGGAATCTTGACGCCCGGATGCAGGCCGCATCGCTGAAAGATGTCGATGTCGGCGTGGTCCGTGCCTGTTTTGGTGTCGCAGAAACCGGCGCTGTATTTCTCAGTGATCCGCAACTTTGTGTGAATTCCCTCAGTGCGATGGCTAAAAATCTGGTGGTGCTGCTCGACATTAATCACATCATCGAACACCTGCACCTTGCCCACCGCCAGCCGCAGCCATTCAACGCCCGCTACGCGATCCTGGTCACCGGCCCGGCGGCGATGGCCGACAGCGAAAGTGCGCTGATGCTCGGCGCGAAAGGTGTCAAAAGCCTGCGGGTGATCGCGATTTAAGTCAGAAAATCCACGGATCCTGCTGTACTCACCTCGCGTAAAATAACTCCTGTAAATAAAATAAATCCTATCTGATACAATGAGTAAACAGGTGCACAACGGGCGTGTCCTGACTTTTACGGCAAGTGAGTGCGTTAACCATGAGCGTGATACAGAGCCTTATCAAACAAGCATTTGGAACCGGTAACGGCAACGAAGCGGCCACTTTCCTGGCCAGCGCGTGCAACCGGATGAAGGCCATGGATAAAATGACCATTGCCCGTGAAGTAGAGAGCGCACTCAGAGGCGTCAGTTTCAGCCGCGCCGAGTCAGAGAAAACAAAAGTAAAAACTGTTTACAAAGACACCGCCGTCACGCTCGAAAAACTCCTTTCACTGGAAAAACAGGTCCGCAGCCTGACACATGAACTGGCCGTTGCACGCAACCAAACACATGGCGGCAATACAGAAGACGTTGAGCGGATGAAAGGGGAATTATCACGTCTTAATACGCGAATCAGCGAACTGCTGCGCCAGGCCGATATACAGAAAAAGCAGCACGCCGATGAACTGACCTTGTTGCGCTCACGCCAGCGGGCGACTGGCAATTCAAACTCCGCAGAACTGGATGCCGCAAACCGGCTGATTGCTTATACCGGCAGTCAGATGGCTGCGATGGCGGCAGCGCGCGATACGCTGCAACAGCGTTTAAGCCGGCTGGAAACCGAGTCGGAACGCCAGATGCGTGAGGAAGAGGATAAACGCCACGCTGCTAACCGTCGTGCCGACGGGAATTACGCCCTGCTCGGGCAACAGAAAGAACTGACGGCTGAGGCGAACCGTAAAATCACACAGCTTCGTGCCAGTCTGAAACTCGAAGAGTATGAAGGGCAGAGTGCGAAAAACGAAAAGGCAAAACTGAAGAAGCAAATCGCGGATCTGGAAGAGGAAAACAGCTGTCTGGCCGAGCGTTTGCGTGATAACGAAGAAGACTGTGAGCGTCTCAGCGACGCGCTTGACCGGACAAATCAGGAATTTGCCGCCTACAAGGCGCAAAAGGAACGCCTGAACCGCTGGATCCACGTACCGGGTGCCATGATGGGGATTTCCGTCGTGGCACTGGTATTGTATTCAGATGCCCAACCCGGACATCTGTTTGACAGCCTCGCCCCCGCTGCATTTCTGGGCTGTGTGGTCTATGCCCTATCCCTGATGATCGCGTTTACCCGCAGGGCGTAGAGGAGCGAGTTTCCTGCCTTTACTTCACCGCCCCTGTTGCCGCCTGCTCAATCAGTGCGGCCACTTCTTTTGGATGTGATTCATAAACCGAATGGCTGGCACCGGCGATTTCGACGGTGTGGCTGTGCGCGCGTTTGGCGTACATACGTTCTAAATCAGGATTAATGATCTTGTCGGACTTCGCCACCATGTACCAGCTTGGTTTCACTTTCCATGCCGGATCAGGAATGTTTGCCGTGAATACGCTGGCGGACGTCAGCATCTGTGCCTGCGCTTCAAATTCAGCCTGTTTGCGCGGCAGGTCTGCGGCGAAATCAGACGGGAAATTGGCCGGATTGATGTACAGGAAACCGTCCGGCGTTTTCACAAACGGATGCGCAGAGTTCGGGTATTTCTTGCCGTTAATCGCTTCCGTTTCACCGTTATCCAGCGCATGTGCTGCGATGTAAACCAGCCCCGCGACGTGCGTATCATTCCCTGCTTCCGTAATGATAGCGCCGCCGTAGCTGTGACCGACCAGGATCGCCGGACCGTTTTGCCTGTCCAGAATACGTTTGGTGGCGGCGACGTCATCCGGGAAAGACGTCAGTGGCTCCTGCACCAGTGTCACTTTATAGCCGTCATGCGTCAGGATGTCGTACACCGGACGCCAGCCTGAACCGCCGACAAACGCGCCGTGAACCAGCACAATATTTTTCACCGGCGCAGCGTTGGCTGCCTGAGAACCGAACGCCGCTGTGGCGGCAAACAACAATGTTGAAACTAAACGTAAACGCATGGCATGACCTCTTTTACTGTGATCAGAAATGAAACTCAGTGTGTGAGGCCACTTTGAGCGCGGTGCTCTGACAGAGGAATGACGTGCGGATGACAAAAACGTCATAAAGCCGCAGAAGCCGCAGGCCCCGAAAGGCGCTGTGAAAACGTTTCCCCGGCATTATTTGCGGGTATTTTAGGCGTGGCGGGAATTTTCCATTTTATATGTTTTGTAAAGAGGTCGGGTTTCATTATGCGAAACGGATCGTCTGAAAAAACGGCGATCAATATGTCGCCGTCTTAAAAGAATGGTCTATATTTATTCTGTAGCCTGCATTTTCGCGTGGGTTTCGAAAGACGAAGCGGAATTAGCCCACTGAAAGTCTTCTCTGATAAATACGTGTCTGGTGTCTTTTTCGTTTTTCAGAGATATGATAATAATCAAGTGGTTATATATTATGTAATCGTTACCACCGGGGCGCGGATAAATAACAGGCGAGGGTAGGGCGATTTTTCGAATGAAAGCAGATTCTTATTTTTTGTGGTAATAAAAACGGGTACAGGCGAATAAAACCCCGTATTTTGCGCGGAGATGGAATGTGAAATCGGGCCCAGATGTACACTGCGTGCGGTATTTTGTTAAAAAGTTATATTTGTAAAGTTGCGTATGTACTAACAGGAAGAAAAAATCTATAGTGAGCCCCTTCACGGCTCTCAATCAGATTGGTCGATTTATGTCTACTTCTTATGTCCAAAATTGAGAGATGCGTCGTATTTTTTTGACTCAACCTTTTAACGTAAAACAAAAGAAATCATAAAGTGAACGCCAAAACCTCTGCTTTTATCATCACGTTTCTGTCATTTTTTAACCCGGTATCTGTCAGTTATGCCCAGTCTTCGACGGCGTTACCGAAAGAGGATGCCGGTGACAGTTCCGGTTCATCAACACTGATGGTCATCAAGCGTGAAAGTACCGGGAAACTCTCCGAACTCGATACGCCGGCTGCGGTCAGCGTCATTGATGGCGACGATTTCAGAAACAGCAAAGCCCAGGTCAATCTTTCTGAAAGTCTCGGCAGCGTCCCCGGTTTACAGGTTCAAAACCGCCAGAACTATGCACAGGATTTGCAACTTTCTGTTCGCGGATTCGGTAGCCGTTCCATGTATGGCGTGCGCGGCGTGCGTATTTACGTTGATGGTATTCCGGCCACCATGCCGGACGGACAGGGGCAAACGTCTAATATTGATCTCAATTCCGTAGACCGCGTTGAAGTGTTGCGCGGGCCGTTTTCGGCACTGTATGGCAATTCTTCAGGCGGCGTGGTGAATGTCGATACCCAAACGGGTTCACAGCCTGCCAAACTGGAAGCGGGTACGTATTTCGGCAGCTATGGATCGTTTCGTAACAGCATTAAAGCCAGCGGCGCAACCGGAGACGGCACGCATGCCGGTGATGTGAATTATCTGATTTCCGGTTCCCGTTTCACCACTGACGGTTACCGCGACCACAGTGGTACGCAGAAAAATCTCGGCAATGGCAAACTGGGCGTGCGTATTGATGATGCCAGTACCCTGACGCTGATGTTTAACAGCGTGTCCGTAGATGCCAATGATCCGGGCGGCCTGACAGAATCTGAATGGCACGATGACCCGAAGCAGGCTAAACGTGCCGATCAGTACAATGCCCGTAAGAGTCTGGATCAGACCCAGGTCGGATTACGCTATCAGCGACAGATGAGCGAAAACGACGAGTTCAGCCTGATGACCTATCACGGCGAGCGTCACACAACGCAATACCAGACGATTCCTGCGGCATCGCAGAAAAATCCGCTGAACGCGGGCGGGGTGATTGTTCTTGAACGTAAATATTCGGGTGTGGATACCCGCTGGAAACATGACGATCAACTAGGTTCTGTGCCGTTCTCGGTCACCGGCGGTCTGGATTATGAAACCATGACTGAACGTCGTTTCGGTTATGAAAATTTCAACAGCGAAGGCGATCTGGGCGTCAAAGGTGACGAGCGTCGTAACGAAAAGAACGTCATGTGGAACCTCGATCCTTATCTGCAAACCACGTGGAACCTGACATCGCGCTGGACGCTGGATGCCGGTGCGCGTTACAGCACGGTCAGTTTCGACTCGCAGGATTATTACATTACCGGCCGCAATCCTGATGACAGCGGTTCGCGCCGTTATCATAAACTGCTGCCGATGGCGTCCCTGAACTATGCCGTAACGCCGGCACTGAACACCTATATTTCTGCCGGTCGTGGTTTCGAAACGCCGACCATTAATGAACTGTCTTACCGTAGTGACGGCCAGTCTGGCCTGAATCTGGGGCTGGAGCCTTCCACCAGTAACACCGTGGAGCTGGGCAGCAAATGGCGCGTGGGTAACGGTTTAGTGACCGCAGCCGTATTTCAGACTGATACCGATGATGAGCTGATTGTGGCAAAAAGTGTCGGTGGACGTTCGAGCTACACCAACGCGGGTAAGACCCGTCGCCGTGGTCTGGAATTGTCGTTAGATCAGCAAATTGAAGAGAACTGGCGCGTGAAAATGGCCTGGACGCTACTCGATGCGACCTTCCGCAACGAGACCTGTGGTGCGGGCGATTGCACACCCGCAGGCAACCGTCTGCCTGGAATTGCGCGCAACATGGGCTACGCTTCCCTTGAGTGGGCGCCGCCGGAAGGTTGGCATGCGGGTGCCGATGTGCGCTACATGAGCGACATCGAAGTGAACGACGAAAACAGTGAACAGGCACCGGCTTATACCGTCGCCAGCGTGAATGCGGGGTACCGCTTCAACTGGAGTAACGTGACGCTTGATCTGTTTACCCGCGTCGACAATCTGTTTGACAGAAATTATGTCGGTTCTGTGATCGTCAATGAAGGCAATGGGCGTTATTACGAACCTGCGCCTGGCAGGAATTACGGTGGCGGCGCTACGCTTTCTTATAGTTTCGAATAATTTACAGTCCGCAAGCATTTTACGAACAGTAAGAACGTTCAGTCAGTAACAACACGAACCACGCAGTGTTGCCTGTTACCTGCAATTCCTGACGCAGGCAGCACCTGCAAGGAATGACACCCGGTGAGAACCGGATGTTCTTGAAGATTCAGGTCGTCCCTGAATCGACGATTATAAAAAATCAGTAAGGTCATCAACTATGGAAACGAAAGCCTCGTTATCACGCATCGTCGTCATAATTACCGCTTTGTTCGCCGCGTTAAGCGGGATTTATCTTCTTGTCGGCGGTATCTGGCTGGCAAAATTAGGGGGTTCTCTTTATTACATTATCGCCGGTGTTATTTCGCTGGTGACTGCGTGGCTGCTCTACCGCCGCCGCTCGTCTGCATTATTGCTCTATGCAATCTTCCTGTTCGGCACCACTGTCTGGGCTGTATGGGAAGTGGGCACCGATTTCTGGGCACTGACGCCGCGTCTGGACGTCACCTTCTTCCTGGGGCTGTGGATCCTGCTGCCTGTCGTATATAACCAGATGCTGGCGAAGAATGGCTTCGCCCGTGGCGCGCTGGCCGTTTCTCTGCTGTTCACGGTTATTGTGCTGGGTTACTCCATCTTCAACGACCCGCAGGTTATTAACGGCACCCTCAAAGCGGCGGATTCTGCTCCGGCAAAATCTGATTCCGGCATTCCGGATGGCGACTGGCCGGCGTATGGTCGTACTCAGGGCGGTACCCGTTACTCGCCACTGAGCCAGATCAATGATAAAAACGTCAGCAAGCTTGATGTAGCCTGGACTTTCCGTACCGGTGATCTGAAGACCCCGAACGATCCGGGCGAAATCACTGACGAAGTGACGCCAATCAAAATCGGCGACATGCTTTACCTGTGTACACCGCACCAGAAGCTGTTTGCTCTGGATGCCGCGACGGGTAAAGAGAAGTGGAAGTTCGATCCTGAGCTGAAACCAAACCCAACCTTCCAGCACGTCACCTGTCGCGGTGTGTCTTACCATGAGACCACGCCAGCAGCAGAAGGTAACGCGACTAACGGCGCCGCGCCTGCTGTCTGTTCCCGTCGTATCATTCTGCCTGTCAACGATGGTCGTCTGTTTGCGCTGGATGCCGAAACCGGTGCACGTTGCCCGGCATTTGGTAACAATGGTGAACTGAACCTGCAAGGCAACATGCCTTATGCGACACCAGGCCACTATGAGCCAACTTCACCGCCAATCATCACCAAATCAGTGATTATCGTGGCCGGTGCGGTGACCGATAACTACTCAAACCGCGAGCCTTCCGGCGTGATCCGTGGCTTTGATGTTGAAACCGGTAAACTGCTGTGGGCTTTCGATCCGGGTGCTGCTGAACCGAATAAATTGCCGGCTGATGGCCAGCATTTCACACCAAACTCCCCGAACTCATGGGCACCTGCGGCTTATGATGACAAACTGGATCTGGTTTACCTGCCAATTGGCGTGGCAACGCCGGATATCTGGGGCGGTAACCGCACACCGGAGATGGAACGTTATGCGAGCGGCCTGCTGGCGCTGAATGCGACCACCGGTAAACTGGCCTGGTTCTATCAGACTGTTCACCACGACTTGTGGGATATGGATGTTCCGGCGCAGCCAACTCTGGCTGATATTACTGACAAGAACGGCAACAAAGTTCCTGCGATTTATGTCCCGACCAAAACCGGTAACATCTTCGTGCTGGACCGCCGTGACGGTAAACTGATTGTCGATGCCCCTGAGAAACCTGTTCCGCAAGGTGCAGCGAAAGGTGACCATGTGTCTCCGACTCAGCCATTCTCGAAACTGACCTTCCGTCCTGAAGCTAAGCTGACTGGCAAAGACATGTGGGGTGCGACGATCTACGACCAGCTGATGTGTCGTGTGATCTTCCACAAACTGCGTTATGAAGGCACCTTCACACCGCCATCCGAGCAGGGCACCCTGGTATTCCCGGGTAACCTCGGTATGTTCGAGTGGGGCGGTATTTCTGTGGATACAGACCGTCAGGTGGCTATTGCTAACCCGATCGCCCTGCCATTTGTGTCTAAACTGATCCCGCGCGGTCCGGGCAATCCGATCGAGCCAGATGCGAACGATAAAGGCGGTTCCGGTACCGAGACGGGTATTCAGCCGCAGTACGGCGTGCCATTTGGCGTGACGCTGAATCCGTTCCTGTCTCCGCTGGGCTTCCCATGTAAACAGCCTGCATGGGGTTACATTTCCGGTGTTGACCTGAAAACCAACGATATCGTGTGGAAAAAACGTATCGGTACCGTGCGCGACAGCTCACCATTACCGCTGCCGTTCAAAATGGGTATGCCAATGCTGGGCGCACCGGTTTCTACCGCCGGTAACGTGTTCTTCATCGCGGCAACCGCAGATAACTACCTGCGCGCGTTCAACATGAGCAACGGTGATAAACTGTGGGAAGCACGTCTGCCAGCAGGCGGCCAGGCGACCCCGATGACTTACTCTGTGAATGGCAAACAGTACGTTGTTATCGCAGCAGGCGGTCACGGTTCGTTCGGCACCAAACTGGGCGATTACATCATCGCTTACGCACTGCCAGATGCTGACGCTAAGTAATCAGGTGTCATAAGATCTGAAATTTGAAAGGCCGCGAAAGCGGCCTTTTTTGTCACGACCGCGCGGGTAACTTTAGCCTTCACGCGATGATGTTCCTTACGTTTTCTTCAGGCACCCAGCCTGATTCCCCGGATTTTTTACATGCCCAGAACCAGCCATTGAGCTTTTTCTCCAGTGTGAGGATTTCCCCCGGAACAACCGATAATTCATATGCCGTATATTTTTCAGTGCAAATTCCCACCAGACGAGCTACAACGCCCGCAACCACCGTGCCGGATTTCCCGCGTAAACGCCTTTCACCGTGATGTCTTTCGTCACTACGCTTCCTGCACCAATCACTGTACCATCGCAGATTGTGACGCCCAGAATGGTCGCACCGCTGCCAATGGAAACATCGTTACCCACGTGAATTCTGGCCCATGAGTTTCGTTCCGCATCAGGCCTGCCGGTTTTAAACATATCATTAGCAAACATCACACCGTGGCCGATAAAGCAGTTTTCCCCGACAGTGACATATTCACAAATAAAGGTATGCGACTGGATTTTTGTCCCCCGTCCGATGCTGGTGTTGGCCTGAATTTCCACAAAGGGTCCGACAAAAACGTCGTCATGCAAAGTGCAGTCATACACATTAGCGGGTTCGTAAATCACCACATTCTGGCCTGCTTTTATATTACGGATTTGCACGTTGCGTGAGGCGTAATACATTTTATTTCTCCTGTCTGAAGTTACCCGAACAATTTCGATGAATATTGCGGGTGATAGACCGATGAGTCTTTAGTTTTTAGATATTGGGAAGTATCGTTCATCATAAAATAGCAAGGAAAACGCGTTATGACAGATATGGACACTGGCCGCAGGATGAATAGCGGAGTGTTTTGCTGTTAATATCCAAATTATTTGAATAATAAAGGCTCTGGTAATGGAAATTAAAACAGTCTGTGATGCTGTTTCAGAAAGTGCCTGCGGGCTTTCAATGGGGGCCGTTTGGCAACATATCAGTGTCGAATGCGCGCACATTCCTGACAACGATGCCTTTCGGGTTGAGGTGTTTTTTACCTTGCTGGAAAGATTGATGAGTGAAGGGGAAATCAGACTGGCTTGTAACGGTGAATTTCTTAGCGGAACCCATGCCCGGCAATTACAGCAGTTAAAAGACGCGTGGCCCCGGGGGAATTCAGAGGATGAATTTGACGACCTCGATGATACCGGTTACTGGTTTTTAGCCCGATCACCGGCAGGAATTGTCTGGATCATGCCCGATGGCAGGGAAATCTGGACATAGGTTTCGCTATTTCCGGCAGCTTGTCACTTGCGGATAATTGCGGCAAACCAGCATGAGTTTATCTTTCGGCTCGAAATCTCTGTCTAACATGCATTGCTGGATTTTTGCAGCCTGCATTAGCGTCGGCTCGAAAGGGCGGGAGCCCAGAGGTTCCGGGTAACCACATTCGTACATGACGCTGATGGCGAGGCGATCATTTTCAAGTTCATGTGAAAAATGTAACGAAGCGCCCGCTTTACGCCAGCTGATTCGCTGGGATTCTACGACGCCTGAACCCGGTTTAATCGGATAAAATCCTTTATCAGCAAGAAAAGGTAAAGCATCAAGTTGTTTCTGGCTGAGCGGATGTCCCTGTTGTTTTTCAATGCACGCCGGTGTGCTTTTGTGGACATCACAGATATGAAAATCATGCTTATAGGTAAAGCCTTTCCCCTCCATGCACTGGTAATACAGCACCGTTTCATTAGCGGTAAAATCAGGTTCCGGTCCCGGCAGCGGAACGCCACATTGTCCCATTGCAACACGCGCGTCATCTATGGTGCTGCCAGGGCGCTGCCACTGGGTTAAATCAGGTGGGGGCGGACAGCCGGTGAGCAGAAAAACCGAGGCGATCAGTGCAGATAACGAAACCAGAGAAGTGGTGCGGGGCATAAAAATCCTTTTTAATAATAGTGTTATGGAATTCTTTAACTCCCTTATGCAGCGGGAGTAGCAGGAGAAGGATAACTTTAGTTCAGTTTCAGGAAACAGACGCGTTTATATATATCCTGAAGTAAGGAGAAGACCGATGACTGTTGTTTTGGATGAAATTAAGGCACTGGAATGCAGTCTCCATGGTGTCCGGCGGAAAGACAAATTATGGCTGGAAAAGGTTTTGCATCCGGATTTCAGGGAAATCACGCGTTCGGGGGTGATGGTTGACCGGCAACAAACAGTGGCGGCGCTGACTGCTGAAACGCAGGATTTAAGGCTTGAAGCAGAGGGTTTTCAGCTACAGACGCTTAATGAAAGTTGTGTGATCCTGACGTATAAAACCTTTCTGAACAGAGGCAACGAAAACCGCCGTTACACGTTACGCGCATCTTGCTGGACGAATGCCCGAGGAACTGGCTGGCAGATTATTTTTCATCAGGGCACGCCAGCGGCTGAAACGCTGACGTGCGGATAACGTTCACTAAGAAGCACAGCCCTCAGGCTTAAAGACCCGCGTGGTGGAGGCCGGATTATTTGCCAGTTTGTTCGCCGGTCTGCGCGGACGGGCAACCAGTTCTCCGCCGCAGTTGGGGCATATCCCGTGAAGTTTGTCTTCGGCACAGGATACACAGAATGTGCATTCGAATGAGCAAATCCTTGCGTCGGCGGAAGGCAGCAGATCGGTGTTACAACACTCACAGTTAGGTCTCAGTTCCAGCATAGAATTTATCCTTCAACAGTATGACTTCAGGGATAACCATCAGACGTGCGCCGATTTGTTTCGACATAAACATATCCTGAAACAGGTGATTGGGAAAGTTCCGGCGCATGGGCTGACCGCGTTGATTTAAGCAGAGCACCCGGGGGCGCTCTGGGTTGCGTTATTTACTCCATCGACAACCGGTAAACCCGCAGGCGATGCCCGTCAGGATCCAACGCGAGGAAGGTATAGCCAAAATCCATTTCAACCGGCTGCTGTAAGATGTCCAGCCCGTTGTTGCGCCAAAGAGAGTAAAGAGCATCGACCTGTTCATTGCTGTCGGCAGGAAAGACGAGCTCGCCATTTCCGGCACAACCCTGAGCGGCGGGTTCGACAGTATGTTTTGACCAAAGCCCCAGTTTCATTCCGCAGGGCAGAATAAACATGGCGAAAGTAGGTGAAGATTCAACGGGCTGTTTTTCAAGAAGACTTTCATAGAATTTCGTACTGACTTGCGGATTGTTGACGTACAAAATAACGAAGTTTGAATCAATCATCAGTGGCCCCTCAGGAATGAAAAGACATCCGGTTTGATGTCTGTTACTGAGTATCTTAGTGGCCACCACTGCCAGTTTCTGTCAGTAGTGATTCGGGTTACTGAGGTGAAATCTGTTCCTTGTCCTGCCACTCTTTCAGCAATCTCTGACGCCGTTTCGGGTAGCGCTCATCTCGCCGTTTAAGAGAGATAATGCAGTCGGTGCGGAAATGACGAAAACTCTGACGCGACTCGCACCATGCGATCAGTATCTGAACCTGTTCGAAATAACCGAGGGCAAAGGGCCAGATCACCCGTGAGGAACTTTCATTTTTCAGGCTGCGATAAACAATTTCAATCTTACGTTCGTCTTTAATTGCCTGACGGATTTGCGGCAATAACGCTGCATCTGCGCCAGAATTGTCTGCAGGGCCGATGAGCAAGGTTGTCGATTCCAGGGACATGCGCAGATCTTCGGGAAGAACCGCTGCAATTTTGGCCAGCGCGTTTTTTGCTGCCGCACTCAGTTGCCCGTCGCTACGTTTGGAGACCCAGCGGGAACCCAGCACCAGCGCCTGGATTTCATCCTCGGAAAACATCAGGGGAGGAAGCATAAAGCCGGGTTGCAAAATGTATCCCAGCCCCGGCTCGCCCTGAATATTGGCGCCCTGTTCCTGTAATGTTGCGATATCCCGGTAGAGCGTTCTGACGCTGATATTGAGCTCTGCTGCCAGCGTTAACCCCGTCACCGGAAACCGGTGACGGCGGAGGATCTGAATTAAATCAAGCAAACGCTGGGAACGGGACAAGGTGTGATTCTCTTAAGTATCAGGTTATCTATTATTTCCATTATTTCTCCGCCTGCAAGTGTCCACGCTGACCTCGCAAGCGGCTGATGCTGATCAGCATCGCCACAACCGTCGCAATCACCGCCACCCATAAACTGACCTGTACTGCCTGGGCTTCCTGCAACACACTCCTGGCTGAATAAATTGTCAGGATAACGCCGACGCAGGCGGCACCGAGACACTGGCCGAAGGTGCGCATAATGGCCAGTACGCCGGAGGCATAACCACTGTTTTCGCGAGAGGCATTAGCGAGCATTTCGCGGTTATTCGGACTCTGGAAGCAACCGAAGCCCACACCACAGATAAAGCTTCTCAGGCCGATATCCCAAACCTGTGGATGCGCAGGGAGTTGCGTGAGTAATAATAATCCCACCGCAAATATTGCCAGACCCACAGTAGAAATAATAGCTGCGGGATAGCGGTCGGCAAGGCGTCCTGCATGCGGTGCCGCCAGAATGATCCCCAGCGGCCACGGCGTGAAAAGCAACGCGGAAACGAAGGCGCTGTAACCGTACACGCTCTGGAACAGGAACGGCAGCGCGACAAAAGTAATCCCCTGGCTGACGAAAGAGGCCAGCGAGGTGAAGGCCGCCAGCGTGAACCGTGCAGAGGCAAACATGCCGAGCGGCAGCAGCGGTTTCGGCGCGCGGCGCTGACGCCAGACAAAGGCCACGCCTGTGATGATCGCTGTCAGGCCATAGGTTATGGCGGTAGCAAGTTCGTCATTTCCCGGACGCGCAAAGGATTCAGCGGCCATAATCAGCGCGCCCAGGGCCACCGCCGATAAAATTGCACCCGCCGTATCAAACGGCTGTGGCGTGCCGGACGGATTTGATGGCACCACGCGCAGCGCAATAACGACGGCAATAATGCCGAGTGGGATATTAATGGCGAACAGCCATTGCCAGCTCATCGCGGAAAGTATTGTGCCGCCCAGAACCGGCGCGACGGCGGTGCTGGTGGCAATTATCAGGGCATTCAGCCCCAGTATTCGCCCGAGCAGACGGTTGGGGAACACGGAACGGAAAATCGCCGGGCCGATACTCAGTGTGGCTGCCGCACCGATGCCCTGAAGCACCCGCATGATAATCAGCATATCGGGGGATGTTGACAGCACACAGCCCAGAGAGGACAGGGTAAATACTGTCAGCCCGGCGGCAAACTGCCGGCGAAAGCCGATGTGACTGGCCAGCGCGGCGAAGATTGCCAGCGTCATGGACGCCGACAGCAGATAACCGTTCGACACCCACACCGCTGCGCCTGCTGAAATATCCAGCGCCCGTGCGATTTGCGGCAGCGCGATGTTGACCATTGAGCCGTCGAATACTGCCATCGTTGCCATGATCATTACAGCGGCCATCGCGAATCCGCGTTCGCGGCCCGGTAATCCTTCATCGCCTGGTTTATCGGAAAATAATTCCATTACGCATTCGCCTTATTGATATTGAGTTTTGCAACTATACCGGCAGGTAATAAAGTGCGGAAGACGCAGCATCTGCATTAAATACCTGCACCAAACGCCTTCTCTCATTTTTATCGCTGCGCTAGTATGGCGGGATGAATGAACCCGATCTGAACTTACTTATTGCCCTCGATGTGCTCCTGACTGAAGGAAGTGTCGTCGGTGCTGCCCGCCGTTTGGGATTAAGTGCCTCCGCCATGAGCCGCACACTCAGCCGCCTGCGGGCTACCACCGGCGATCCACTGCTGGTGCGCGCCGGGCGAAATATGGTACTGACGCCTTATGCTGAAGAAATACGCCAGCGTACGCAAAATGCGGCCTTTGAGGCGCGTGCCCTGTTGCGGCCTTCTTCCGCTGATTTCAACGTATCCCGGCTTGAGCGTACTTTCCTGATCCGCTCCAACGATGGTTTTGTGGTGTCGTTTGGTGCCGCGATGATCAGCGCCGCTGCGCAGGCTGCCCCTTCCGTATGTTTACGATTTATGTCCAAACCGGAAAAAAACTCAAATGCGTTGCGGGAAGGACGGGTCGATCTTGAGATCGGCGTTTTAGGCGAAATGGGGCCGGAAATTCTTTTACAGACGTTATTCCGCGACAGGTTTATGGGGGTGGTCAGAAAAGACCACCCGCTGGCAGCAGGGAAGGGGATTACCGCACAGGCGTATGTGTCGTTCGGACACGTTGTCGTTTCACGCCGTAACAACACATTTGGCCCGGTAGATGACGCGCTGGCCGAGGTTGGCCTGACACGTAAAATTGCCGCTGTGGTGCCGGGTTTCTCCGCCGCTCTGGCGATTGCGCGAAATTCCGATCTGGTGGCGCTGATCCCTGCCTCATTTCTAATTTCCGAACCTGACGGGCTGTATGCTTTCGAGTTGCCGTTAAAAACCCGCGAAATCACCATTTCCCAGATGTGGCATCCCCGCTCAGATGTTGATCCGGCGCACCGCTGGCTACGGCAACTGGTGCTGAGTGTATGCCGGGCGAGCATGAAAAAGGAATAAAAAAACTACCCTGCCAATGAACAGGATGCAGCCATGAATGCTCCGGTTTCCGTTAACAGAAGATTCCCGGATGAAATATCAGTTTTTTACAGCAGCCTTAATATCATTTTGGAAAGCCTCCCCTTTAGACAAAAGACTTTCCTTCATAAGGTCTTCGGCACTTTTTACTGCTACAAGCATGTAATAAGGGGGCGTGTCGGTGCATTTGAGTCGTGAAAAGGCGTATTCATAATTCCGGGGTATGGCCATTCTGTAATCACCTGGTCCCACAGTCATAAATAGAGCATCTGGCCTGCCTGGGATTATCATGTAATGTTTGTTGCAATAGAACGTTGTCCGTGAATCGAGAGGCATTGTTCTGTGGAATACATATTTCATGACAATGTTAGTGTTAACAGTATACGCAATGAAAAATATGTAACCGATACTAAAGCATGTCAGGAATATAGTGGATGTTTGTTGCTTAGGTACAATATACCTTCCAAAACGCTGCCGTTTTTCTTTGAGGTTCAACGACATGAGAGGTAAAGTAATGAATACAAAAAGTGCGCTAAACATGAGGCTGTAGAGTAGGGCGGCGTAACCTAATACACTGACTTTATTGACTGTTTGCTCATAGGGTATATCACTTGTCTCCATCATTATACTTCTGGCCAGAAAATAACAATAGGTGGAAATCAATATCCAGGAAAATTTCAAAACGTTTGTGGAAAATTTTATGATTAATTTATATCTTTCGTCGAGATGTGATATCAGATAATAAAGTGAAAAGTACATGTTCAACAACGTCACGACACTGAGTGTCCCTATCGTTGTCGCGGATGCTGAATGCCAAAATTTTATTACGACGCAAGTGATGAAAAAAAAGCACATTGAGCTGAGGCTCAATAAACTGATTGTTTCATTTTGAGTATAGAGAAACCTGGCCTTCCGTGGCTGTTTTTTAACAAACTTTCTGGTAAATAACGCCCGGATCTTAGGTCCTGAAATTTTTTCCCAAAAAAGATAAGCTAAACAAGCCAGAACACCTATTATTGCAATGATATTGAATAAATAGTTGTTTTTCGGAGTTATGACCAAAACAGAAAGATAAATAAGAATGACTTGCAAACGAAAAGCTAAAGTTAAAAGTGATTCTTTGGATTTTTGCATTGAACGGATCAACTCCCTCTATAATTTGTGCCGGGTTAAGGTTTACGGCAGAATTTGCTAAATTCAATCGTTCAGCGGCGGTTTTGACCGCTATCAACCGGCTACCTCAGGTTAGGGTAACCGGCCGTGAGCAGATGCCGGGAAATATCATAAATTCAGAGGTTATTGCCCTTCCAGATAATGCTTCAGTGTCATGCGTAAATCAGGGGTGAGTTCTTTGATGTTGTTCAGCATCCAGCGCAAATACATCGGGTCGTCTTCAGCGATTTCGGCAATTTTCCTGCCGCGATATTTGCCGAACATCATGGTGCTGACTAAAGCAGGGCGCCCGGTAATGGTCACCATTTCTTCGGGCGTCCAGCCTGATTCTTCCATGATGCGGATAAGTAACGCGGCGGTGATGTAGCAGTCAAACAGTGCGCGGTGATGATGCAGATCCGCAGGCGTTGCCACTTGCAACTTGAGAGATTTGTAGAGCGCCATGTTGCTGTATTTAATTCCCGGCCATAAACGGCGCGCCAGTTTCACGGTGCAGATCCAGTCGCCCTGCATTTCAGGCAACATGCGTTGGTCAAAACTGGCGTTGTGAGCCACATAATATTGACTGCCGTGATAACGTGGAACGATCTCCTCAATCCACGGTTTATCGGCCACCATGGCCTCGGTAATTTTGTGTATTGCCATCGCCTGATGGCTGATAGGACGGTCTGGCCTCACCAGATCACTCATCGGGTTGACGATTTTTCCGTCTTCAATATCGACCGAGGCCACCTCCACGACGCCGCCTTGTAATCCACAAGTTTCGGTATCAATAACGCGCAACATATCCCACTCCGGCTGTTCACCAAGCACTTTCTAAAAACACTAGCCTAACGGATTGGCTTCATTGTGCCCACTTTTCTCCTCACAAAGTGAAGACCGGGATATTCCCCTACACCCCATCCGACTATTTCCTGTACAGATCACATTTTACCTTACTTTCGTGAAAATGCTCACAGTCTCCCGTGCATATGCCCAAACTTACCCGCAAATTTTCGGCTTTTAGCCGTGGAAATGCGCCCGTAAAGTGGCTAACTTCGATAATGAAACACCATTTTATTATTGTTGGATTGCGATTTTAAAGCAGGGTGAGTGCGCTCACGCTGCTCAATGAATGCGCAGTTACGGAGCGCTCCGAAGAGCGTCAACTCTCTCAGTAATGGCAGGTATCGCTGTGAAAATAAGTTCTGTTGAAGTCTCTGTTTTTACTTATCCGACCCGTCGCGTTTCTGACAGTGCGGGTCATTCTCATCCGGGTGAAGAAAGTCAGGCGAAAATGGCCATGTTAACGATCACCACTGACGAAGGCGATTGTGGGTATTCGTTCGCGCCGCCGGAAGTGGTGCGTCCGCACGTTGTGAATGCCTTTTTCAGAAAAGTGCTGGTGGGTCAGAACCCGTTCGACCGCGAACGGCTCTGGCAGGATCTGGTGCACTGGCAGCGCGGCAGTGCACATCAGCTGACCGAGCGGGCGCTGTCGTTTGTCGAGCAGGCGTTGTGGGATCTTATCGGTCGCAAACTGAATATGCCGGTGCATAAACTGCTGGGCGGATTCCGCGAAAAAGTCCCGGCGTACGGCAGCACCATGTGTGGCGATGAACTGAAGGGCGGGCTATCGACGCCGGATGAATTCGGGCAGTTTGCCGAAAAACTGGTGGCGCGCGGTTATCAGGCCATCAAACTGCACACCTGGATGCCGCCGGTGGCGTTTGCACCGGATCCGAAAATGGACATCAAAGCCTGCGCCGCCGTGCGTGAGGCGGTCGGGCCGGATATCGAACTGATGCTCGACGGTTACCACTGGTACAGCCGCAGTCAGGCGCTGACCATCGGTAAGGCGCTGGAAAAACTCAACTTCGCGTGGTTCGAAGAGCCGATGGAAGAAGAGAGCATGGCGTCCTACGCGTGGCTGGCAGAAAATCTGTCTATTGATGTGATCGGGCCGGAAAGTCTGGGTGGTAAGCATCACAGCCGTGCGGACTGGGTGAAAGCCGGTGCCTGCGACATCTTACGTGCCGGTGCCAACGGCGTCGGTGGCATATCGCCGTGCATGAAAGTCGCCAGTCTGGCGGAAGCGTTCGGTATGGATTGCGAAGTGCACGGCAACGGCGCAGCCAGTCTGGCGGTGGTCGGCGCCATCCGTAACTGTCGCTGGTACGAACGCGGCCTGTTGCATCCGTTCCTGGAATATGACGAGCCTGCGGCGTATCTGAACAGCATTGTTGACCCGATGGATGAACACGGCTTCGTGCATCTTTCTGATCGCCCCGGCCTGGGTGAGGACATTAATTTTGATTACATAGAAACCCATACCGTCAGCCGCGACTGACCTGCGGGCAGAAAAATAATAAACCTCTGACTCTACCCGGAAGGTACATCATGAACTCTGGCAAACCGTGGGGCGCGTGGCTTTTCGCGCTCCTGCTGATGACGTCTGGCTGGACGGCGCAGGCAAAAACGCCGCCCGACCAACTGATCATCGGCATGAACATGAATAACCTGTTAACGCTCGATCCGGCTGCGATGACCGGCAATGACATTGTCGGCATCGTGGTCAATCTCTACGACCCGTTGATTGAGCTTGATCCGCAAGAACTCACCAACGTACGACCGGCGCTGGCGACCTCGTGGGAGGTCAACGACGCCCGTAACCTCATTACGTTTCATCTGCGCGATGGAGTGAAATTCCACTCCGGCAATCCGGTCACCGCGAACGATGTGGTGTGGTCGATGCGCCGCATTTTGCATCTCAATCTGGCACAGGCCTCGGTGTGGAAATCCTACGGCTTCAGTAAAAAGAATGTCGATGAGATGGTGCGTTCGCCGTCTCCCGGTGTCGTCGAAATTCAGTTACCTAAACCCAATGACCCGAAACTGGTGATTTACTCACTGGCGGCGCTCGGCAGCGTGGTGGCGCTGGACAGCAAAACCGTGCAGGCGCATGAAGTGAACGGCGACTGGGGCAACCGCTGGCTGACCACTAACGAAGCCGGTTCCGGGCCATTTCGCCTCGACAACTGGCAGGCAAAAGACGTGCTGAACATGAGCCGTAATCCGCACTACTGGCGCGGTGAACCGAAACTGTCGCGTGTGGTATTCCGTCATTTTCAGGAATCCCAAACCCTGCGCCTGATGATTGAAAAAGGCGATCTGGATATTGCCAATAACATGGCGGTATCCGATGTGAAAGCGCTGAGCCACGACCCGGCCATGCAGGTCGATCAGGTGAAAAAAGGCACTATTTATTACGTGGCGATGAGCATGAAAGAGCCGCATTTCGCTAACCCGAAAGTGCGTGAAGCGGTGCGCTATCTGATTGATTATCAGGGTATCGGCAAGGCGCTGATGAACGGTTATGGCATTGTGCATCAGCGTCCGATTCAGGTCGGTATGCCTGCAACATTGCCGGATCCGGGCTATACGCTGGATATCCCGCGCGCCAAAACCTTGCTGGCGGAAGCCGGTTATCCTGACGGTTTTGACACCACGCTGCGGGTGCTGGCCGATCAGCCGTTCCTTAATATCGCGATTGCGGTGCAGTCTACGCTGATGCAGGCGGGGATCCGCGCCAAAATCGTTACCGGGACCGGCAACCAGATTTACGGCGCGATGCGTGAGCGCAAGTTCGACATGCTGGTCGGGCGCGGCGGCAGCGGCGTGGAACCGCATCCGCATTCCAGCCTGCGTGCGCTGGTCTACAACCCGGATAACAATGATGCCGCGCGGCTGACCAATTTTCAGGGCTGGCGCACCGGTTTCTATGACAAACAGCTGAATACGGATATCGATCAGGCGCTGCTTGAACGTGACCCTGAGAAACAGAAACAGGATTACTTCGCCATTCAGGAACGTTACGACGCGCTGATCCCGGCGCTGGTGCCGCTCTCGCAGATGGTCGACTCCATCGTGGTGCGCAGGGATGTGAAAAACTATCTGCCCCATCCTTCCGCGACCACGTTCCTGCGTGACGTTTATAAAGACAATGCCACCGATGTTCCGCCAGCCGGAGGTAAAAAGTTATGACCATGCAAATTCCTGCTCCTGTTTCAAAGCCAACGGTGCGGATGACCTTTCCCGCCGGACGCATCGGTAAGCGGCTGGTGCAGGTGGCAGTCACGTTGTTCGGCCTGCTGCTGCTGACGTTTTTTATTGGTCGCGTAATGCCAGTGGATCCGGTACTGGCAATTGTCGGACCGGACGCTGACCACAGTACCTATCAGCAGGTTTATCATCAGCTTGGTTTTGATAAACCGTTATGGACGCAGTTCGGCATTTACCTTTCCGGGCTGGCGCACGGTGATTTAGGGAATGCGCTACTGACCGGTAAACCCGTGACCCAGGACATTCTGCGGGTCTTCCCGGCCACCATGGAACTGGCGACGCTGGCGATCCTTCTCGGCGCGGGTGTGGGTATTCCGCTCGGTGTGCTGGCGGCGGCAAAACGTAACAGCCTCGCGGATTATGGGGTGCGTATCATCAGTCTGGCCGGTTATTCCACCCCGATATTCTGGGTCGGCATGATGGGCTTACTGGTGTTTTACGCCTGGCTGGGCTGGGTCGGCGGTGCCGGACGGGTAGATTTCAGCCTTGACGGACAGGTCACGCGCCACAGCGGCTTTATGCTGATCGACGCGCTGATCGCCGGAAACTGGGAAGTGTTTCGCAACGCGCTCAATCACCTGATTCTGCCGGCGTCACTGCTCGGTTTTCACTCGTTAGCCTACATCAGCCGCATGACCCGTAGCTTTATGCTGGCGCAGCTTTCGCAGGAATTCATTATCACCGCCCGTGTGAAAGGACTGAGCGAATGGCATGTGCTGTGGAACCATGCGTTTCGCAACATCCTGGTTCAGCTGTTAACCGTGGTTGCGCTGGCATACGGCTCGCTGCTCGAAGGCGCAGTGCTGATCGAAACCGTGTTTTCCTGGCCAGGTTTTGGTTCTTATCTCACCAGCAGCCTGATGCTGGGCGACATGAATGCGGTGATGGGTTGCGTACTGGTGGTGGGCATGATTTTCGTGGTGCTGAATTTGCTCTCCGACCTGCTATATCAGGTCTTTGATCCGAGGACAAAAGTATGACGATTTCCCTCGATTCCGTCACGCTCAGCGCGGGCGACGAAAAACGCCAGCGTGTGAAACGGGCGCTTGGCCGCGCAGGCCATTTCCTGTGGCAGATGGCGCGTAATCCGCTGACTGCTATCGGTGGTGCGATAATACTGATGCTGATGATTGTGGCGGTTTTCGCACCGTGGATTGTATCGTTTCATCCGCTGGTACAGGATTTAAACAATGCGCTCAGCCCGCCGTCGGCGGTGCACTGGTTTGGCACAGATGAGTTTGGTCGCGATATCTTCAGCCGTCTGGTGTATGGCTCGCGCATCACGCTGTATATCGTGCTGCTGGTGTCGGTCACCGTCGGGCCGCTTGGTTTGCTGCTGGGCGTCACCGCCGGGTATTTTGGTGGCAAAACCGACATGGTACTGATGCGCGTTACCGACATCTTTATCTCCTTTCCGAGTCTGGTACTGGCACTGGCGTTTGTCGCCGCCCTCGGGCCGGGGCTGGAACATGTGGTGATCGCCATTACGCTTACCGCCTGGCCGCCGATTGCCCGTCTGGCGCGAGCCGAAACGCTCTCTCTTCGGCAAGCCGATTTTATTTCGGCGGTGCGTTTGCAGGGCGCGAGCCCGGTGCGGGTGTTGTGGCGTCACATTGTGCCGCTGTGCCTGCCGTCTGTGATTATCCGTATCACTATGAATATGGCGGGGATTATCCTGACCGCTGCGGGTCTGGGCTTCCTCGGCCTCGGTGCACAGCCGCCGGATCCGGAGTGGGGCGCTATGATTTCCAGCGGCCGTGCTTACATGATGGAGTGCTGGTGGGTAGCAACGATCCCCGGTCTGGCGATCCTGATTAACAGCCTGGCGTTCAACTTTTTAGGAGATGGCTTACGTGACATTCTCGATCCCCGAAATGACTGACGCTCCGGCGTTACTCGACGTGCAGGACCTGCACGTCAGCTTTGTGAATGGCCGTCAGATCACGCAGGCGGTACGCGGTGTTTCCTTCCAGCTCGGGCGCGAAAAACTGGCGATTGTCGGTGAATCCGGCTCGGGTAAATCCACCATTGGTCGTGCGTTGCTGCATCTGCATCCGTCTAAAGCGCGTATTACCGCCAATAAAATGCAGTTTGCCGATGTGGATTTACTGCACGCCAGCCCGTCGCAGATGCGGCAGGTACGCGGCAAGCGGATTTCAATGATTATGCAGGATCCGAAATACTCGCTGAATCCAGTGTTGCGCGTGGGTGACCAGATTGCCGAGGCGTGGCGTTCGCACCACAAATGCTCCTATAACGATGCCAAAAACAAAGTACTGAACATGCTCGACGTGGTGCGTATCCGTGACCCGGAACGCGTGTACGGCTTGTATCCGCACGAGATTTCCGGCGGTCAGGGACAACGTATCATGATCGCGATGATGCTGATCACAGACCCTGAAATGGTGATTGCCGATGAACCGACCTCGGCGCTTGATGTCTCCGTGCGTTTACAGGTGCTGGCGCTGCTTGATGACCTGGTGAATACCCGGGGGCTGGGACTGATATTTATCAGTCATGATATCAATCTGGTGCGCAGTTTCTGCGACCGCGTGCTGGTGATGTATGCCGGACGTATTGTCGAATCCATTGCCGCCACCGATCTGGATAACGCGCAGCATCCGTACACCCGTGGCCTGCTTGACGCGCTGCCGGATATGGATAACCGCCGTTACCCGCTGCCGGTGATGCAGCGTCAGGCCAGCTGGCTGACCGATTAAGGAGCACCAATGCAACAGAAAATCATGATCGACGTGCGCAACCTGAACCTGACTTTTGGTGAAGGTGCGAAAAGCGCGCAGGTGCTGACAGATGTGGACATTGCCGTGCGCGAGGGTGAGATTTTCGGGCTGGTGGGTGAATCCGGTTCGGGCAAAACCACGGTGCTGAAATGTCTGGCAGGGTTGTTTACTCACTGGAAGGGGGAATTGGAAATCGACGGTCAGCAGCTTGAACACCGCATTGGCCGGGAGCGCTGCAAACTGGTGCAGATGGTATTTCAGGATCCGTACGGTTCACTTCATCCGCGTCACACCATCGGCGACATTCTGGAAGAGCCGCTGCAAATCCACCGCATCGATCAGCGGGAGCAGCGGATCAATACCATACTGGAAAAAGTCGGTCTGAACCGCGCTTTCCGCAGCCGTTATCCGCATCAGCTTTCCGGCGGTCAGCGCCAGCGGGTGGCGATTGCGCGGGCGCTGATCCTTAAACCCCGCGTATTATTGCTCGACGAACCGACTTCTGCGCTGGATGTCTCCGTACAGGCGGAAATCCTTAATTTACTGTTCGATCTTCAAAAAGAGGAAGGGTTGACGTATCTGATGGTGACGCATGATCTGGGCGTTATCGCCCATCTATGCCAGCGTGTCGCGGTGATGAAATACGGAAAAATCCGCGAAACGCTGGACACTGGCGCCCTGCTGGGCGGCGATATCCGTGATGATTACACCCGCACGCTGGTCGATGCCAGCCGTGATTACAGCCGCGAAATGGCAGCGAAAGTGATGTTATAAGGTGAGGTAAGGATAAAGGTCGCTGTAACGCCAATGGTGCAGCGGCCTTTTTACTTTTTATTCCTGATCCTGCCCAACGTAATTCCCGGCCATAAACGGCGCGTCAGTTTCACGGTGCAGGAGTTGCGCCACTCACATCAGCAAAATTTGTTTCAAGATGTAATTTATCCGCGTAAATGAGAAATTCATATTAGCAAAGAGGGGGCAAAAATTATTAAGAATGGTCTTAATCACCGGGTATTCATTCTTTTTAAAGTAAAATGAATTCAATATAATGAAAGAAACTTCTGTACTAAGATAATGCTTAATGTACCAGAAAATAAAAATGTGTCTTTGAGTTTTGCTTTAGAAAGGGATGGGTTGATATAAAAAATCATAATTATCATCATCGTACGTTTGCCAGATGCCTGCTATCTTAGTTAAAAAAACTGTTGGGGCGAAGGCATGAAACTGCTGAAAAATGTATATGAATACCGTGACTGGATGATTAAAGACTTTCTGCATCTTGATGATACATTCCCCTCGGTTTTCGAACCTGACGAGATTGAAATAGATATTTTGCGGCAGGCACCAAAAGAATTTCCGTGCCTTGTGCAACTTGTAGAAGATGAGTCCGGTAATTATCCACAGTTTTTTCAATTTATATACCGATCGCAGGTAGAAGAATGGGCCCGGTTCTTCGGTATTGTTCGTTAGAGAAAATCTTTATTTCAACGGGCTACCTGCGGCGGTGTTTTAATGCTTAACTTTACCGGCCAGTTAAACAGCGAACCATTCACTTTTCGCAAAGCGATTAAACCATTAACCCCTTCTTTCATTCCTGATCCTGCCCAGTTTCATCGTCACCTCTTTCGGCATTTTATCCAGATTATCTTCCCGCAACCCCATCACCACGTTGTAGCCCGCCATTAGCATGGGATCGCCCAGGCGTGGTAATGGAGCCAGTTTTATCGGGATAGTCAGTGCCAGGCTGACATCATAATCACACCCCAGATAGACACGTAGCAGGGTGAACACATCTTCACGCAGTTGTCCGCCGGGCAGCCAGCCTTTGGCCTCAATGGGGTCTTCAGTAAACATCTCCACACCGATGCAGTAGTTGGCATCGGAGGTTTCACTGCCGAGGACCAGATGATCGCCCAGCCGTTGTTGTTCTGAAAAAGAGAACCTTGCCCGTTTTCCGGCGGGCATCCGCGTGACCTTGTGAGGCTTCACGATTACGTGAGTGTTGGGTGCCTGCGAGCGGATCACACTGACAATCCCTTCCGCCGTGCGGGTGGTTCTGACCAGCGGCTGCAGTAACGCCAGCAATCGCGAGGCGGGTACGTCGTTACTGTCGGTGATACCGGTCAGGGCCATCAGACTGCGCGAGGTTTTGTCGGTACCGCCGCCCTCAAAGGTGGCGGGGTAGCTGTACTTTCGCCAGATGCGGTAAAACTGCGTCATCATCCGGTGGTTGAAGATATCTAAAAAGGCCTCCAGCGCCTCATGGCCTTCGCGCTTTTGGGCGATGTCATCGATGTAGCCGGTTGGCAGCGGCGAGTCCACGCCGTACAGCCCCATGAAGGTAGTGCGCGCCGACGGCGGCGCGTCCGGGCGTTCCGCACTCGTGTCCACTGCTTTAAGCTCGCTGACCGGAAAACCCATGCCCGGATGCGGACGAAAACGCACCGCGTCGTTTTTCGGCGAGAAGGTGCTGCCGAGAGGTTTATTATCCGATAGCTGTTTTTCCAGCAGCTGGCAAAAACGGTAGAAATTAAAGGCGTGCGCCCGGTCGTTACCGTCTTCGTCCCGCCAGAATTCTTCCAGACGTTTTTCGTTATCTTCCGTTTTCATCAGAATAAAACCCGTGTCAGTCGTCGTTCAGGCCATATCCATTGCTTCCCGGACTGACTGAGCGACACCGTCAGCTGAATGAATCTTCGGATATCGGCGTACTGGGTGTAGAACTGCTCCAGGATCTCGCAAAACAGCAGGGCATCGCCCTGGCCACAGAACTGATGTTCATCCAACGTTACGCGGATGGCCACGCCGTGCCAGCCTTCGGCAGGATAGTGAGAGGGCGTATACTCTACGTGCGTGATACCCGTAATGCGGCGCGCGTTGTCCGGGTCATGCGTCCAGTCCAGCAGGCTGAGCGCGTGACGCAGCGTGTCGATTTCCATCAGACCGGCGATGGCCTGCGGATGCAGCAGCGATAACACCTGCCACTGATAAAGTTCAGCGGTTGGCGGGTAATACGGCATGGAAGGACGCGAGCGGGTGGCACACTTCAACTCAAGGTTGCCCAGCGCAGTTTCGCCGTCGAAGACGCTTTCCTGCAACGCCATGCGCGGCCAGGCACCGTTGGTGCAGGTCATGTTCAGGCGCATTTTCAGGCCGTTCTGCGCCTCGTGCGTACGGCCTCCGAGCATTAAAATGGTCTCAAAAAGCCCGGACGTTCCCCGGTACATGCGGGTGTGGTAATAACGGTCGGGCCAGTTTTTTGCATACTGGAGCATGCCGCCTTTCTCACGGAACTGGCTGTAAGGCACGTAGCTGAATTCTGTGTTGTCCTCGGTCACTTGTGCGACATCATTGACCGCATAGATTTCGGTGTGTCCGTCGCTGAGCCGGTGCGGCCGCAGACGGTAATCACTGACCGCGGTGGTCACGGTCAGCGGTTGGGCCAGCAGGCGGAACAGGTTGATCACCGGTACGCAGTGCAGGCGGATAGCGTCCGGAGGGACGGCCAAATCGTACGGCCAGCGTTCGCTGAGCGTTACCTCGATATCAAACGAGGTGGTGTCCGCCGGAAAGGTCAGGGTTTCCAGTCCGCGCAGCTGCATAAAGAAATATCGCCCGGGTGAAGTGAAATACTCCAGCCACGGGCGCACTTCGCCGCACAGGGCCGGGCTGTCGCTCTCCGGCCACTGTGAGGCATCATTTTCTGTCTGCCAGCGTGGTATAAACTGCACGTCCACCGGCGTCAGCCCGGTCGATTCCTGCCAGAACCTCACACTCACCCGTTTCACCTGACGGCTGAGAGCCAGATACAAAGCCGACTGCAGCACACGGTCGCCGTTCAGGTACAGGCTGATGTTCTGCCAGTCGGCGCGGCGGATTTCAGTGAGGGCGGGCAGGGTGAAGCGCAGTTTCAGCGCCTGCTGGCCTTCTGGCAGGGTGAATAACGAGACGTTATCAAGGGCAAACGGATGCACTGTCAGGTCGCGGGTCGTGCGGTAGACGCAGCGCTGACGGTCATTACCCGGCTGCCGGGTAAGCACTTCGCTTTCAGCAGGCAATACCTCCTTACGCAGGTGCAGCTCCGGCTCTGCCGGTGTCAGTTCGACAATCGCGGTGGAGGGCAGGGTGCGGTTGATCACCGGCAGCAGGTGCGAGAGCAGCGGCTCGGTCAGTTCGGGAATATCATCATCAATCTTCTGCCGCAGCTTGGCCATCATCAGCGAAAAGCCCTGAAACAACCGTTCGACGGAGTCATCGCGCGGAACCGGACTGCCGTCTAACCCCAGTGCGCGTCCCAGTTCCGGGAATTCTTTCGCAAACTCCAGCCCGGCGTCCTTCAGATAGCGCATTTCGCCGTCAAAATATTTTAAGAAATCGTCTTCCATGTCGGTGCCTGTGTTATCGGAAAATAGTATTGGGTAACCTGAAGCCGCTGAGGTTCAGCAGACTGACCGGGTCGTTGCCGGCGGTAAAGGCCAGTCGGTAGTTAAGAGGCAGGCCGTCTTCAGCGGTCCAGACCACCTGATAATGCGTGTCGTCCACCGGCGTAATCTTGGCCATCTTCAGTAACCGGTAAAACGCCCAGGTGCCAGGTGTATCAAAACAGAGCCGCGCACCGGCGCGGACGCTGGTCCACATCAGCGATGCACCGGGAGCCCAGGTATCGCCAGGCCACTGAATATCCTGCCAGAACGGCATCTGATTGAAATACACCAGCTTCTGGCCGTCGATAATCAGCTCGGTCTGCACCACGTCTCTGGCTGTGCCCGCCTCCAGCCTGAAGCGAAAACCCCAGCCCGTATCGTTAAGCATGTGACCTAAGCGGTCGAGTTGATTCAGCTTGTTCACAAAGGATGAATTGACCGACAGCCCCGGCGGCAGCTTATCCGCCTTCTGCCAGCGGTTGTCTTTGTATTCCAGCACGCCGTTCAGGTGTTCACGGATAAAACCGGTAATCAGGCCGGTCTGCGGGTTGATAAAATCGTTCAGCGCGGCCAGCGAGGCGTCGTTAGGGCTGTCGGCGAACGGGAAGGTATTATCAAACTCTTTATGCCAGGCCGCGACGATCTCCTGCTGCCACTGCGCATCCATACCTTTTACGCCGGCGGTCATCACCTCTTTCCAGGTCTGGCTGAGCGGCGCTAAAAACAGCGCCTGCGCCATCGGCTGCCAGCCGTTGCCCAGCTGAACGCGCAGACGGGCGGGTAACTCAGAAACCGTGTTATCAATCTGCGTACCGCGAAATACCGACTGCGAGAGTGCCGCCGTGCCGCCGGTGGCCGCCGACAGGTTGCGCATCTTGTCGCGCAGTGTGGCCGTTTGTGACCGCCAGCCTGACAGCGTAATGCCGGCCCCTTTACCGGCACCGGTTGTCATCGAGACGATGCCGCCAAATACCGGCTTCAGGGCCGGGTTCAGCGCATGGCGTCGCTCGTTCGGGCTGCCCGCCAGCCCCTGCCACGCCAGCTGTTTCATCAGCGCTATCTGTGGCGACCGGCTGACGTCGGCGGCCAGCGTCAGTTGCTCCACCTGATTAGCTGTCGTATGCGCCTTCATCTGGTTGAGCGTTTTCTGCCATGTGGTGCCGTATTCGGCAAAATAGCGTGCCGTCAACCGTTCCCCAAGCGCGGCAGGTGAGCGCGAGGCTTCCACCGGCTGTCCCGGCCCGGCCAGCACCCAGCCGACCTGTTCCTCCCGCCGGGTGACCAGCGCGGCAATCTCCGGCGCGATTGCCCCTTCATACGCCTGGCGGGTAAAGCTGCCTGGTACGTCGGCGTCGAGGGTAAACATTCCGCCCGAGTCCTGACCGTTAAGCAGCTGTGTCAGCGACAAATCCGCGAAGTTGCGGGAGGTGCGGTAAATCAGGGAACCATAAAGTTTTTGCTCCGCGTCCGCGCCGCTCATGGCGTTCAGCAAGGCCGCCCGCGCCTGCGCGACCACCGCGTTGTCAGGCTGGATTTTCCAGTCAGGATGCCCGGCGAACTGCGCGGCAAAGAAGGTGATATCCTGCGGTTCGATGTTCTTCAACAACGGCTTCAGCTGCTGCGCAAAATAACGCTGCGCGTTACTGTCTGCGGTTTTATCGGGATGAGCCAGCATCAGGTAGGTTTTCAGCTGGTCATAGTCAGGGGTTGCTGACGTGAGCAATGCGCTAAGTTGATGCTGTGCCGGTTGCACAATAAGCCGCTGAGCCAGCGTGTTATATTGCGGCCAGAGTGCGGGCAGTAAGCGGTACGTAACATCCAGTCCAAAACGGCGGTACAACGGCGTCCCTTCCTGTTGCTGAGCCAGCAGGGTTTGCATGGTGTGTTGCAACGCAGAGAGCACGGCAGGTGAGGGAGAGGTTTTCGCCTGCTTAACCTGCTCCGCGCTGCCGGTCACCAGCCGGTAGTTGCTGATGCCGGATACTGTCGTACCGATGGCCAGAACCAGCATCGCGGCGGCGCTACTCCACTGCGCCACTGTTCGCGCCGTCATCCCAACCGGACGACCGGCGCGGCGATGAATACCCGCAGACAACTCCCGCCAGACCGGAGAATCCGCGCGCTCATGCGGGCTGTACGCCTGAAACACCAATGCCGGTGAAAACACCACGCCGTACAGCGGCAGCTGAAAATAGCCACTGAGCAGCGGTTTGAATGCATCTGCCCAACCGGACAGGCGGGCTTGTAAATCACTGGCCAGTTGCAGCAAAAACGTATGACGCATATTTTCACTGATTTGTGCCATGCCCTGCGCGCGCAGTTCGGGGAGCAGGGACTCCACGGAAGACGATAAAGACGCCGGCGTCAGCCTTTTGTGCTCCAATACACCGACCAGCTGCACCGGCCGTTCAGGCTGCGGCCAGCTCAGTTCACGCCGGTCCAGCAGATACACCGGCAGTTCCCAGCGCAGCCGGTGGCGGACGATTTTATAACCGCGAAGTACCGCGTCTGCCTGCTCCGTCTGGGTATAGTGCGCCTCATGACTGACCCAAATCAGCGCATCGGCAGGGGCGTGAGGGCGCAGACGGCGCAATGCATGAAGGTCTGCCGGATTGCCGCCCGCCGCCAGCGCTCCGCCCCATAGCAGCAGGGTATTGCCGACCGTCATCCAGCCGGATTGAGTCAGCCCCGGCGCGACCGCTTCAATATCGGTCACTTCACCCATTACCAGCAGCCAGGGGAGTTTGCGCTTCCAGCGCAGGCCGTAGCGATGCCTGAGGGCAGATCTCAACCGGCCAACATCAATGGACGGCTGAACAGGCCGCTCCGATTCTGTACCTGCCGGTGCGACTTTGGGGCGCACAGGAACCCGCCAGCTGGCCGACGTGGTGACGAGGGTAAATGACAGGGCAATAAGCGCGACAATCAGCGTGATGATCAGAACGGTCATTAAAATGCCGGAGTGCTTTGAGGACGAAGAAAACACGCCGTATTGCCAGATCACACTGATAACCGCAACTGCAACGGCCAGCAGTAGGAACAGTATTCCCAGTGGCTTAATGAATTTCTTCACAATCAGCTTCCTTGCTGCGCAGAACGGATAAAGTGCGGCTCAAGCAGGCGATTCAATATGATCCGCAGGCCCACGGCGCTGCTAATCATTGTGACAACCAGTGTCAGGATCACCGTGATCGCGCCCCGGAAAGAAAACAGCCAGTCCGGGAAGGCATGGCCGAGGGACCAGAACAACACCAGATTGAACAGCAGTGAAGCGACCAGGCATCCGGCAGGGTAGACATCGCGGGGTAACTGGCTGTGATAGTCAGCCTGAACCGGCGCTTGAGTCCCGACAACCACCGCCCAGGCTGACTCTTCTGCGGCGGCCAATACCCACTGGCTGCCCTGCCCGCGCTTAATCATGTCGGCAGCGGCCCCCAACATCAGCCAGCCCGAAAGAGAACCATACCCTCCACAACCTTTGTCGAAATCCAGTTGCCCACCCATAGGGGCTTCCTGGCGCAGCGGTAATTTCAGGTCATGGACAACGGCATTGAGCTTCTGACGCAGGGTGCCGGTCAGCCCGGAGAACCACACCAGACGAAGAGACTCTGCCGGTTGTTGCGACATATCGCGCAGTTCCCGCAAATCTTCCGGCAGTTTTTTCAGGTTTAACGGCATGGCTCTGAAGAGCTGCGGGGCATTTTGCACGGCATCGGGTCTAAGCAAGTTGGCGGGGGAGAGCAGCAGGCCGGTCGCGATTTCGCTGAGAGGCTTTTCCTCCACACCGTCGTAGTAGTGCATCGCAATAACGAGAGAGGGAGTGCGTGCGTCTAAGCAGGTTCCCACAGTTTCTAGAGACGCCTGCGGGCCGACAGGGTTTACCTGTAACGAGTAACCGGGATAAAGCGTTTGCCAGAGCTCTTCGAGGTAGAGAATGTGTGTTTCAGTCACCTCTGTTTGCGTCTGCACATAGAGTCTGAACGTTCCTTCCCTGGGCAGATTCAGCGTTTTGATTGCGTCTTCAAACGACGTCAGGATATGGCGGCAGATGATTTCAAAGCGATAAATCCCCGGCGGCACGTCATCGTCAGGAAACAGCAACACGGCAGGCTCCTCGTTATCGCCTTCTGGACGGGAGAGGCCCGCGACCCGCGGGTATAAATCCAGCCTGGTGGTGAAGTTCACGCTATCAACGATATGCAGATGCTGATGTGTCCAGTTTTGCCATGCTGCATTGGTGTTTGCCTGCCAGTGTGTCCAGCTGTAATACATCAGCGCACCGGTTTCCCATGTCAGGAGATAAAGCGACAGACACGACAATATCCCCACCAGCGTGAAGCCGGTCAGCGGCAGATAATGGCCTGAAGACAACGGATACAACCCGGTTGATGGCGTATCGAGCACTACCCAGACCAAAGCCAGTGCAAAAGCCGTCAGGAAGATAAACACGCACACCCACGGTGACCACGCAGGTGGCTTTTGCTGAGGTTCAGCCTGAGGAACTGACCAGCCCATTATTCGAACCCTGCATCAGGGAAGCTGGCATACACTACCGACCCACATTCAGTTTTGCACAGATGTACCACAATCCCTTTTCCCTGCTCCTCATAACCCGGCTCACATTCGATAATGCGGTTCGGGCCATGTTCCTCGCAGCTCACCATGTCATGTAGCAACGCCGCATTTTTGCCCTCAATCTCAAACGTCGATGAAGCAGAAATCACCGTGCCGCCGTGGGAGGTTTTATCCCCAAGAACTACGACATTTTTCATGCGAGCTCTCCCTGCGGTTTCTGTGCCCGGACTAACGCGATATTGTCAGCCTCGGCCTTTTTCACTGCGGCGTCATAACGGTGCTGGGCATCAGCATCTACGTCTTTACGAATAGCCGGTGGCAGCGGAGGTGGAGTGAATGTGCCTGTTTTGTAATAATTATCAGAACCTAACGCGGTCCAGTCAGCCATTTTCCTTAACATCAGCATCCATTCATCCTTCTGCCCGATATTACAGAACCCTATCGGCAAGTCGTAGGCCATTATTTGCTGAAGGAATAATGGGTTCTGGGGTAAATCACTGTGGTCGGCAGGCCGGGATATATATTGGCTGATACGTGAGCGCATTTTCTCTACGGATTCGCGATCGACATTCTTGCTATTAATGAACGGGGGACTGTTTTTATCTCCCTCAGGAACAGTAAAGGTTTTGCGCTCATTGAAGCCATACAGCTTGATATAGTATTTGTATGTATTGTCGTTGGGCTTGCCTGTTTCCGGGGCATTGGTGCTCCAGCTATACCCATAACTGTCGTAGTTTTTATCAGCCAGATAGATCTGATGTGCTGCTTTATCGGCGGGTAAGTCTTCAATGTGTTTGCGGTCTTTATCGAAATCAGCCAGCTGCTCCGCAGTAATAGGTTGAGGGACCTGTTCGGCATTGATAAACAGCTTTTGGTTTGGGTCCGGATCAGGCCAAGCCTGGCGGCTAAACACAGAATCATTGCTGTCCCAGAATTTTTTACCGCCATTTGGTTTCCAGTCCCTGCTCATATCCGGCAACGTACCGAACGGCGTTTGGGGGTTGGGGGCTTCGCCACAGGCCATATTTCGGGCGAGCATGCGCACAAAAAGTGAGTTTTCCGGCACCATCGCAAAAACAGGGTGCGGCTGGGTATAGTTGCTGGCTTTCGTATTGGGAAGCCCTTGCCAGCCAATACTCAATAAGGGTGACGACCCCATTACCCGGTCATGTGGGCTGCAATAAATATACGTGCGTCCGTGATTGTCCCGCTCAGGAACATCCGGATTGGAAGTTTTCCCATCCGGTTGCCAGTTCTCGCACGCACCATCAAGACCACAGACGAGTTTCTTCGGGTTGGCGTTCTTAAGCCGGTCCTTATTTTCAGCCACTTTTCCGACAATATCAGCAAAGGTGACGCGTCTCGCGGCTTCAGAAATACATTCCGCTAATGGATAGGAGAGATAGTCCATCCCCTTACTTTCCAGACAGAGCGGAGAATTCATCAAAAAGAGCGCATCAGGTGCGGCGCCCTCCATTGCCGCCGCTGCGGTGGCAATCATGGTGCCCTGACTGTGAGAGATAACCGTTACGGTATCCGTCGGGCTGAGTTCGCGGATCTTTCTCACCAAATTAGCCAGTCGTTCAGCAGCATGCGAATAATATTCACGCGGCGGAGCATTCGCCAACAGACGGTCTGTTTCTTCATTGATAAACTGCGTACTGAAGGGGATAGGGATTTTTTTGACCCATTTACTGAAGCCGTATTTGCTCCACAAAGAATAGAGTGATGTGCAGCCATTTTGGAAGGGCCCCCCTCCCCAGAAAAATGGATAGATATTATTTTTCAGTTCTTCAGAATTAAGATCTCGATAGCTTGCACCTTGTTCGGTTCGTAGTGGGATCAAATACTCAGCTTCCGTACCTTTGGGGGGACGGTATCCCCAGTAAAACCGAATAATTGGAGAACGCTCATTCTTAGTGATCTTTACCGGAAAAGTGCTGTCTCCATTATATGCATTGGGTTTTAGGACAAAATCTGTGCCTTTCAGACCAAGGCGCTGATTAAGTCCTTCACAAAGGTTTTCTTCCGCTGGTGTGTACCATTCGCCTTCCGAGTTTACGCCGTGAACAAAGATAACCAAGCCGGGGAGTTGAATGCCTTTTCTTACTTCCCCCCGAACACAAACATTTTGCGGGCTCATAGTACTTCTGGCTTGTTGAATACCATTAGGTGTCGTTTCACTGTTCAGTAAGCGAGTAGGTTGATGGTGTTGATAAGCTTCAGACATAAATCATCCTTGATTTTTAGATTGGTGGGGAAGTAAATCGAGATTGCAATTTAAGTGAGTTGTACTCTGAGGGGAGGACTTTAGGTTAGGCATTTCATCTTGGGGCGTTTTATTCCTTATGTCATAATACATTGTGTTTATTTTACTTCCTAATTCAGAAAGTTGCTCGTCAGTATATAAGTATTTAGTTGATAATAACTGGCCACTTACTCCCAAAGGATTGTCCTTATTAAATGCATCTGAGGGGATTCCTATTGTCAACATTTTTTTGTAAAAAATATCGTTTATTAAAACCTCTCGTGGCTGTATGAATGCACCTGTACTATTGACCATATATTTATCAGCGGTATAACCTTCATTTTTGATATAGATAGCGTCATCAGTCAAAACGATTGTGTAATTTTTAGAGTTTGAGCTGTTAATTGCCCCAAACTTAATATCACTAAATTTTTTGCCGCCATCATTACTGGCTGACAAGATACTGTAAGCACAACCTCTTAGAGAGTCCCCGCATGCATCGTTATCACCACTCACTAACGGAATCGCCAGCATGTCGTCGTTTTTCGCTGCCCAGATAAACTTGCCCTTATAGTTCATTGTTCCCTTAGAAAGGAACCAGAGCTTAGTTTTTATCTTCTTGTTATCATTGTGATAATAAATCGACCCATCATCGCAGTTCGAATAATCCTCCAGCGTGAGATAGCGATTTTTATCGATACGATAAATCACCTGTGGTGGGTTATGGATGGGTTGTACTGCCACCTTTCCTGGCTGCGTGGATGTTTGCACCGGAGGCGGTGTCACCGCACAGCCATTCAGGCTGGTCAGCGAGAATACTAATGCACCTGCGAGTAAAGTTAGCTTTTTCATGGTCATCCTTAATTTGTTAGCTGAGAAGGGACCATTGCGGCATTGCAACTAAACTGGTCGCTGGCAACAATACTTCTCTTTATATCGGGAAGCTTTTCGGTGTGTGGCGAATCATTATATTTATTAAATAGAGCACCGGCTTTTATACCCAGTTCATTAACTTGCGCATCGGTATAGTGATACTTATTTGTTAGCCATCGGTCTGAATATCCCATTGGATGTTTTTTATCTAATACATCTTCAGGAACACCTAACTTGATCATCCCTTTGTAAAACTCATCCTGAATCCAGGCTTGTCTTACGTTATAAAATTCAGCAGCGCTATTGATGGCGTATTTCTCAGCTGCAAGATAGCGATCACTTTTTATGTATATGGCGTCATCAGTGACAACAATAGTGTAATCTTTAGAACCTGAGCTATCAGTTGCATGGAATTTAATATCACTAAATTTTTTGCCGCCATCGTTACTGGCTGACAAGATGCTGTAAGCACAACCTCTTAGCGAGTCCCCGCATGCATCGTTATCACCACTCACCAATGGAATCGCCAGCATGTCGTCGTTTTTCGCTGCCCAGATAAACTTGCCCTTATAGTTCATTGTTCCCCTGGAAAGGAACCAGAGCTTCGTTTTTATCTTCTTGCTATCATTGTGATAATAAATCGACCCATCATCGCAGTTCGAATAATCCTCCAGCGTGAGATAGCGATTTTTATCGATACGATAAATCACCTGTGGCGGGTTATGGATTGTTGCAGCCAATTGTTGCTTCTTAGTAGCCTCAATTTTTAAAGCTTCTTGCCTTTCATTATATTCTCGAGCCTGACGAGCTTCCGCTATTCCGGAAAAAGGGTTACCTATAGCCAGCCCTCCCCAGGGGCCAACAGCACAACCTGTCATACTTATCACCGCAGAAAGACTGAGCGCGCTGACGATTAATTTAGTTATTTTTTCATATTCGGTCCTTGAAGTCCTTATTCGCCATCCAGTAACGAAATGACCATATCCTGCGCGGCTTGTGATTGAGTGAGAGAGGTCATGCCTTTTTCATCAGTCAGCCCTTCAATGATCTGTCCGTCATCCAGCGTGATTTTATATTTCTGGGAAGCCAGTGGTTTGCCGTTGAGCGGATGAGTAACGACAAACCCTTCATTGAACTGTTCCGGCTCGAACGATTTCATCGCGCTCTGCATGCTGGCCGAGCCCTGCTTGACGATGCCGCCATTTTTCACCAGCAGTTTCCCCGGCCCGCCAATTTCAACGTTACCGCCTTTCAGCTTGATGTAGGCTCCGCCGCAGATCAGAACCAGCTCGTCCTGTGCTGTCATCGTCATTTTTTTGCCACTGGCAATATGCGTATCGTCCGTTGACCAGGTGGTGAATTTCCCGCCCTGCGCCTGAACGTCAATGTCGCCTTTGGCGGCAAACATTTTGGTGCCCTGTCGGCTATAGAGGCTGATTTGCTCACCGGCGGCGACGGTGAATTTCTTCGTCGCGCCGATATCCACCTGCTTACCGGCGGTCAGCGTCAGGCTGTCTTGCGCGTACAATTGCATACTGTCCCCGCTGACAATACCGACGCCTTTTGGTGCGCTTAAAAGCAAAACGGCTTGCTGAAGTTTGTCGAGTTTCTGCTGTAACAGCGTCTGTTGCCGGTCGATGTCTGCGGCTAATGCCTGGGCCTGTTGAGCACTGGCCGACAGGCTCTGCATTTCTACCATCGCACTGGAAAGGAGTGCTTTGGCCTGTTGCATGTCCAGTTGCTGACCTCCGGCACAAGCCTGCATATCGGCGGAAATAAACACACCCTTGCCGCCACGAACGGCAACCCAGTCGTCGGTGCGCAGCTCGGCGCCGTGACCGCGATCTTTACGCTTGTCATCGACCAGCGCACCCAGGTTCAGCTGGCTTTTGCCGCTGGCCGGTGTGGAAAGCTTGATGTGTTCTTTCCCGCGCGTATCGTCCAGTCGCAGTTTGTTATTAGCGGGAGTGCGGATAACGTTCCGCTTGTAGTTCGGCAGCGCCACAGGGTCCGGATGCCGTGAATCGTGCAGCGCATAAGCAATGTACGGCCGGTCAACGTCGCCGTTCTCGAAGGCAATCGCCACGCCGGTGGAGTCCAGCAGCGGCATATGGAAGCCGCAGGTATCCCCGGAATAGGGTTTTGCCAGACGCAGCCAGCAGCTCTCAAAGCCTTTCTGCCATTCGGTGCGGTCGAAACCAAACCGGGCGCGGTACAAACCGTCGGCGCTGATATGGGCATAAGGTTCATCCGGATGCGCGCTGGAGATGCGGGCAGGCAGCGTGCCGGTGACGGTCGGCCACGGCAGCAGAGCGGGGCGATACGGATGCCGGGTATTGCGTGGCACGGCGGTGAAGGTGACAAAATACGCCGTGTCGCGGGCGACGTTGGTAGAGTTCGTGGATACTATCAGCAGGCCGTCCGGCGCTTCCGGCCAGTCTTTACCGGGCGTGGTAATGACCATCCCCGGACGCAGCGTCATGCTGTTGGACTTGCCCTCGAAGGTGGTTTGTTCGCTCAGATAACGCTCCTGACGGCGTCTGGCGTACCACATACCCTGACCGGGCTCGTTGCTGTATTCCTTGCCCGGCTCAGGATAGGACTCACCCCAGCGGTAATCTTCGGCAACCAGCGCCGTGTAATCCGGATTGGTGGTCGCCGTGGCGGTCATATCGCTTTGCACGGCCGGATAGTAATCGTCGTTAACCGTCACCGATTTCGGGATGGCCTTGCGGCTGACCGACATCTCCCAGACCGACTCCTGGCCGCCGTCAAACAGTCCCGCCGGGTTACGGAACGGGATGGCGACCGGTTCCGGCCAGGCGTAAGAATGGTCGGCCAGCACCATGACGTCGCAGTTGTTCTCTTCATCGTATTCAAAGAAGTACGAGATGCCGCTGTCGGCCAGGCGGCGCGCGATGTGCGCGTATTCGCTTTCGCCGAACTGCATCATGAATTTTTTCAGCGGGTACTGTTCATTAAGGGCAAACCGGAAATCCAGCCGGTCCATGTAGTAACGCAGGAAGGTGTTTTCGGTCATGCTGATGACGCTGTCGTTCTGGTAAATCGCGTTATTGCTGCCCTGATTTAACCGGGTGACGCGGTGTTCCAGCGTGGCGACGTAGCGGGTCTCATCGGCGGAGGTGCCGCACTGGCGGAACTGGGTGATGACGCCGGGGATAATGCGTGGTTTAACCGGCTCCCACGGCTTACCGTCGGGGTACATCAGGAGCAGGGCGGAATAGTTGATGATGTGCTGAGCGGGAATGTCTTTCACCGCACTGGTGAACGCAATTTCATAGCGCAGGATATCGCTGATGGCCTCGCTGCCGCTGAACCTGAGCACCGAAATATCAACGCCGGGCTGCCGGGATTCCAGTCGTTTAAGTCTTAACTGGTAATGGTTGTGGACCGGTAATTTACTGCCAGCAAGAATGTATTCCTGAATGCTCATCGTTTAAGTCCTTTTAACGCTCATGGGCGTGAATACCAAAACTGAAACCAAATAACGGGCAATCACGTTATGTAAACAGCAATGACTACTTAAAGCTCTTCCTGCTTATCAATCCATAGTGCAGCAGTGGAAGGCGATGATAATTGATGGTCATAATTCAATAATAAAGCATTGATGGTGTGAATATATCAATGAGTTTAAGTTTTCTGCATTAACAGAATACTTACAGCACACCATTGTCTTAAATCTTCCGTTCCCGAAATGAGAAAATAGCATAAGTCAGTGATGCACTAAAGCAAACTAGGTCACGGAAAAATGTAACGAAATTATTAATGAGGGAGGGTGTGGAGATTTATTAGGACTATTCTCGCAAATCACTCGGATTTTTCTTTAGCGAAAAGTCTGAATGATTAGATGCTTGCTAATTAATTGAATGATCGCGCCTTCACTAAAGCCAGATTTTTCTCATCAACTTGATAAAAAACAATGCATCACTAATGTTACTTATTCCTTTGAATAAACAGTGCAGCGATATCTGAGATATGAAATTAGCTTTCATGCCAGAGGTATTCTGAACCCTTTTCCGGTAAAGTCCCAAAAAATGCCGAGCTTCGACCAAAGCATGCCGGAACAAAAACAGGCTGATGTCTTTGTTTTCCTCCAGCCTGGCAAGCCGGATAATCTCCGCAATGACTTCAATGTAGCTTTGTGCCCTGACATCATAATAATCGCGCCGGTGGGTGATGGAATGCGCATTCACCTTGTAGGTGTAATCCTTGCAATCCGACAGATAAAAGCGCCCGTTGCTGGTTGCGAGATGGATGGTCCAGAGAATATCTTTGTGGCTTTTGCCAGCCTGAAAGGATAAGGAATGTTGCCGGATACCATCCAGCGCGAATCACGACAAACCCAAATTATTTTTCTGTGCTTAATGCTGTCACTGTGATGATTCAGTTATAGGATTCCAGTTAGGGGCACTATGATATCCGCTCCCGAAATTTGTCTCTTTTTATTTACAGCATTACCCGCTAGCTATTCCTAGCTGACGGGTTTATTTTATGGACTAATTAAGCGGAATACTAAGCATTTATTATTTAACATCAAAAATGACACGTAGCAGGAAGGCTTCAAGCGTCTCATCACTTATTTCCACCACCCCGGTTATCATCGACCAGGTGAGGATTTTGCACTGACGATTGTCGTAGAGAGAATAGTAACCATCGCCGATATCATAAAGTGGTACGGCCTGCTGTGGATAATCCTTGCCTTCACGTAGCGGTTCTATCGCGCTTAGAATATTCAGATGTGAAGTGGCAGGGACGCCAAGACCGTAAATTTCCGTAGCACCAGAGGCGACCAAACCAAACTCAGACAAGTAGGTTTTATATTCCTCTGAAAAATGCATACGCAGCGCCTGTTCCGCAGCGTTAATTTCATTTTCTGTTGCAGGGCGAATATCGGCGTCGTGCGTTGCAACCTGCTGCTCTAACTTTTTCATGCTGCCTCCTTTTCCTGAAGTAGCTTAATCTCTTCCGCTCGTGCTTTCCAGTGCGCTTCGCGCTCTTTGCCGAATGCCCCACGGTCGATTTCAGATTCTTTTGTAGTGTCATGCAAGATAGTATTATTTCCACCTTCCATATGCTGCGCGTGCGTTAATTCTGCCAGCGGGGAATCTGCCTTCTGCCCGACATGATGTAATTCTATAGGTTTACCATTGGCATCCAGCGGCGCTTTGCCCTTTTCCATACGTTCAAGATTGGTGTCACCCAGGGAATCTGTTTGGTCCAAATCGATTTCAGTATTAATTAACGCATCATTGCCGTTAACGGTCTGACATTCCAGCCCTGCATCCTGATAAATCGCCGCCTCTTCTTCGCTGGCAATACTATCGATAACTTCGTCGCTGTAACCTTCCTCGCTGAGAACCTCTTTAGTTTCGTCAGAAAGCGGCGTCAGTTCGTTGCGCAGTAAATCCAGATCAACGGGCCTGTCGAGATCTTCAACATTAATGTCCTCGATCTTCAGGTCTTTCACACTTTCCATCAGATCACCCAGTGCTTCCATCGCCAGCTCTTTTAATACAGCCATTTCAATCATGCTATAGCCTCCGCGGTGACGTGTTTACGCCATGCGGCATAGACCTTCAGGTATTCATCATTTCTGCCAGCCAGTTCGCGCATAAAACACTGCTGCACCGCCCGCTCAAGTCCTGCGGGCAGTTCACCGGTTTGCTTAGCAATAAGCTGGCGGAACGACTGTTCCAACTGATTGAAGTCCGGAGCGGCGCGGACGCATCGTTCAATGGAGGTGGTGCAGTCGAGAAGGTTAACTACCAGTTTTGCCATGCGAGTAAAATGCTGTTCGTTTTGCAGATTGATTCCTCCGGTTGCGCGGAACTCTTCAAATAGTGTTTTCAGCGCAATTTTTTGCCCGGTTGCCAGCAAACTACCTTCCAGCCCAGCTTCCAGCGACTCCAGGGGGATCTCCTGAGGCTGGCACAGGCGCGGAGCCATCAGCCAGGCAATCAGTTGCTGGTTAAAGAGCTGGTGATTGTCGGTAACAACGGCTGTGGCTTCGTAATGGAATATCTCTTCTTTACCGGCAAATTTATTAATCCGGCATAGCACCGGCTCCAGCCAGTCGTTTTGGTAAACTAGCGCCACCCCTTGCGGTAGCCGCGCCAGCTCATCAAGCTGCTCGTCGTTCAGACCTGCGGATTTTCCCGCGATACGCCGGTCAGCCTCCTCTGGCAGGCGCATGATAATTTTAGTGTTGGTATTACGAATCGCAGAAATATCAACGGCATAAGGGGATTGATCAGCAATAATAAACCCTTCACCCCAGGTACGCATTTCGGCAATAGCATTAGAGAGCATCTCCACCGATTTTCCCGTAATGTCATTCCCTTCGCCGCCACCGCCAGAGGTGTTGCGTCTAAGAATGTTGTGAGCTTCTTCCAGCACCGTGACATGTTTCAACGGCTGGTTCATACCTGAAAATGCAGCGCGGTGTTCACTCAGGCGGATAACCAGAATCCCCATAATCAGGGATTTCGTCTCTTGAGAGCCAATGCGGCTAAGATCGATAATCACATTGCTGTCGAACAACTCCGCGTTATCAATTTCTTCACCACAGAAAATCAGTCCATTCAATCCGTTAGTCAGCGATTTTACGCGTGTCACCAACGAACCGGTGTAATTGCTTTTTAGTTCCTGAGAGTAGGCGGAATCATCAATCACCGCTTTCAGTTGCGTTAGCAGATCGTTGAATGTCGGGAACAGCGCTGGGGTGAAACGGTTGACGGAACTCACCATATTCCAGCCGCATTCACTATAGCTTTGCAGAATTGCTTCTTTCAGAATTGCTGGCATAGCGGCATACATTGGCCAGCACATGGTGAATATTTCCACCAGCCGGTCAATATGCTCAAGGACATGGGTTTCATCCGGGAAGCGGAATGGGTTTATGCACAACAATTCGCTGTACTTCGCATTGCTGCCCAGAACCCGCACATCGCTGCGGTGACCAAACATATGCTTGTATTCGCCTTTCGCCGGTTCAATCACCATAAACGGAACCTTATGATGGCCCAGTTGGGAAAGCACCTCGTAAATAGCGTTGCTTTTCCCCGCGCCGGTTGAACCCGTCACAAATAGGTGGCTCGCTAACTGGTTGACATCTAAGTTGATAGTTTGTGGTAGATCGTTCCAAAGATGGCGTATAGAGCCCAGGCAAATTTCGCGTTCAGCATGCGTTCTAATGCCGTTGCTATCAAGGCGTTGAACTTTACGCCCGAAAGCCTGCGTCTGAAGTACCGCCACGGTGGAGGTAGAGCGGCGCGGCAGGCTAAGCTGAATCGCCATTTCTTTGCCTGAAACAAGCGTTGCAGGCGTCAGGTAATCAATATTGATGCCTTCAGAAAAAACTGGAGTCAGGCGCGGGTGTGTAAGCGTTGCCAGCCAGTCGAGCACCATTTTTTTATTTTGTGACTGCCAGGTCGTGAGTGCAAAATCTTCAGTACTGGAACGACTGCCGCGCATCAGGCCCAGGAAAATACTGGCTAATGATTCCGAAGAGGCCGCACTGTCACCGATAAAGTAGGCAGCGGTTTGCCAGCCGCCGTAGGTTCGTGCTTCATTGACGCGCTCCAGGTGGTGGTCAACTTTTTCCAGCATCTTTTCAATAGTTTTATCGCTGATTTCAAAGGAAATTTGTTGACTGTTACCCTGGGTTTTATTCAGCGATTGGCTGTCGGTATGGCTGGTCGTATCGGTTTTGCTCGTCGTTGAACTGTTGGCTTGTGACAGGTTAGTAGTATGACTATCGGAAAGACTCTCTGACCCGCCACTATTCTGGCTGGCAGAAATATTTCTTGGTAACACTGTATTTTTCAGCAGGGTGCCGATACCGCCGACTACCCCCATTCTATCGCCCTGAGCGCGTGCCTGTTGATATTCATCATAGGTGCGCGTGAAAGCGTCGGACGTGCTTACGGTTTGCGACTCTCCCCAGCTTTCCGTGGTCGATTTACTGGTGGTATCGGAAGTTCCTTTGGTTTCAGTCATTCCCAGGCTTTCACCCAACGACTGGCTCAACCCTTCACTGATGCTCAGACCAACGCTTTCGCTATCCTGTACCCCAAACGAATACTGCCTTTTTGCCAGGCAAGAGAGCTGTGTCGCTACTTGCTCATAACCGGTGCGGATCACTTCCAGATTTTGTGGCGAGACAGGTTCTGCAAGGATGAGTGCCTGATAAACACGGCTTTCCGCTGCATCGATAAAATGCTCCAGCCCTTGCATGAAATGCTCATGATTATCGGTAGACAAGGATGGCACGCCCGTGACAGCGGTGATTGTCGCCGAAGGTTCATCCTGTTGCGCCAGCGCCCCATCAAGCAGTTCGTCGGTTTCACCCGCTGCAAGCGGTACCAGGCTGCTGCCGGAAAAGTGCCCTTTGAAGGTTTCTTTCAGCAGTTCACCTGAGTTATGCCCCAGCATTTTTCCCGGCGTACCGCGTGTGCCAATGTACAAATTGGTTTCACGTCCATCGGATTTCAGGAACAGAAAGACGGCGTAACCGGCTGCACCCAATGCGGTGTAAGCAGCCGTGGTGCTTTCAAGCACCGACTGTTTGTTTTCCTGCACGATGCGTTCGATGCGGAAAATACGAACATCCCCGGCACGATTGGTTGGTAGCCCTGTCTGAGTGGATATAGACTGCAACGGGTAATTTTTCATCTCCGCCAGATAGCTGCGATTGATGAGCGTTCTTGCTGATTGCAAAGTTACATCCGTGCGCTGCTCTAGTTCTTTCAGGCGCGCTGGCGTCATCGTTAATTGCGTCATAAATCCATCCTTAGAGTAGAGAAATCACCAGCGCCGCCAGTACTGCCAGTGCCCCGCCAGCCATCAACGCGATACGCAGAAAGCCAGGCTGTGGGTGGGAGGAAGCATCAGAGTGCGGGCGTGGAGCTGTCTGTGACTTAGGCTTCGGCTGGGTTTTTGGCTTGATAATGATGTGCTCAAAACCTTTAACTCCGTGCAGGCGCAGCGAGTTTCGTACCGTAATCAAGTGTTCGAAACGGACTTTGGCAAAGTTGCTATTCAGATAAGAAGTTTGCAGGTCGTAGTAATCGGCATCCCACTGGCTGGGGTTGTTATTCATTTTCCCTGCCAGAGAGTTTTCTTCATAGTCGACAAATAAATCGGCGACCCGTTCCTGTGTCCAGGCGACGGCCTTGTTGATTTCATTATCTTCAAGGCGGTTGTTTTCAAGCTCATTGATTAAGGCCGAACGCACCATGCTGGTAACGCCTTGTTCAACCATTCTTGCCAGATTAGCGCCGGGTAAATAGCCTTGCATATTCATTGTGTTCGTTCCCTCTGTGCGCCCGGTTACCGGCGCTTTTGCAAATCCAGCAATATCATTACGAATCAGATACTCACGAACATCAATAAGATGACTGATGCGCTTCTCGGCGAAGTTGTTCTGCGCCAGCTTGCGTTGGCGGTCGAAATACCCGGCGTTCCAGTCAAGCTCATCCGGCTCAATGGCCGCGAAGATCTCGTTGACCAGGTAGTCATCAAAGAAATCAGCAATAGCGGCGCTGGAGGCAACAATCTGGCGTATTTCATCGCCTTCCAGTTCGTTACGGGTTAACTGCTCAAGTAAATTCTGGCGCAGGCTTTGCCGTGTTTTAGATTTATCGTCCATCATGACTTCCTTATTAAATGGCCAGCGTATTATCAAGCTTCGCTTTAAAATCGATAATCCAGCGCTGCTGCTCTCTCGCCTCAGCGATAGTCTGCTCGCGAACCTCTTTATTATTTAGCTGCTCTTGCATCGCGCCGATTAAAGCTTCGAACTTCTCGTTAAATTCGCGTTCAATAAAGGCCAGATAGTTTTTCACCAGCTTATCTTTATCCGACTCAAATTTTTTCAGCGCGCTGGCCCGGAAGTCATTAAACTCGCTTTCGATGATGGTTCGTTTCTCTTTCCAGGTTTCATTCATATCGACATATTCGACGGTGCGGTAATCGTATTCGGTACGCTTACGCCCCCAGGAGAATGGGTTATACCAGTTGGAGTCGCTGACCTCGCGGCCGTTATAGCGTTCCTCTTTGGTTTTAACATCGCGATCGTTGAGGCTAAGGTTAAGCGACATATCCTGCATGCTCTCTTTGAGGCCCTGCAGCAAAGGCAAAGCCAGGGTGCGGGCTTCACCAAATATCTCGGCGATAAATTTCAGATACTCTTTTTGTAATTCATCTTTAATATGCTGTTGACCGTCCGAGAAGGCAATTTCAAAATTACCGATCAGATCGTTACTGGCAAACGTCAGTTTCCGCTCGGCATTTTCTAATTCAATTTTTGCACGGTTTACATCCACCTCTCCCTGAGCGCTAATTTCATTGGACAGTTCCTTTAACAGGCGGCGGAATTTCATATCTTCCTGAGTGAATCTTTCAGCAATGAACGCCGGCAGCCCTTTCCCTTCACGGCGAAGCTGCTCTTTATAAGCTTCGGTATTCAGCCCCTTTTTATGCCTTTCCTGCAGCAAAGTAATTTCATCATTAATCAGCACCAGCTCTTTTTCATCTTTCTTGAGCTGCTCGGCAAGCTGGGTTTCTTTCATCCCCAGACCAATGGCACGATGCAGCGCGGCATAAGCGCGATTCAGACGAGTTGGCACGTTATATTTATCGATGTATTCATCAATCATCACTTCTACGGCGGGCAAACCGCTGCGCTTTAGCACATTGGTAAAGCCACGCTCTTCAAGACTCCGGCGCACGCGTGAGGTAAGCGGCATGTATTCCGGGAAGTTCATCGTCGGCTCTTCGAGGAACAGATCCGTCAGGGTATTCACATCTCCGCGTTCTTTGCGGGTTAAGGAATCCGGGTGTTTGCGTAACAGACGAGTTAAGTGTGCTGATACCGGGTACACCTGCGGGTTCCGGATACCGTTACTTTCAAGATAGGTCTTCACCCGCTGCAGCGCTGCACCAACATTTTCGCCATTTTCAGGGTCAAAAGCATCCATCTTATTCACGACGAAAATGAAACGATCTTTACTTTGTTTACCGCCTTTTTGCATGGTTTCAGCGACCAGACCCAGCAGGTTTTTATCGTCGTTAGTGCCCAGTTGCGTACCGTTGAGCACATAAAGAATCAATGGGTTACGTCTTGAATCCTTAATGAAACCCATGGTTTTAAGCTCATGATCTGCATCCTGGCTGTTATTTGGTCCTGGCGTGTCGGTCAGTACAAGACGAACATGATCGCGCGGTTGCATCGCCACGATATTGCCACGCAGTTCAATTTCCTGCGTATCCGGTAACTGGTTCCACTCTTTGAGCGTATCAACGTTGATTTCTGGCAGCGACTCTTCCTCACCTGCGCTTGAGAAGCGGCGCGCCGTAAAATTTGCCCCAGTGGTTTTATCATCAATGATTTGCGCGATGGTTGCGGTGGTAGCTTCGTTTGCCGCGGGCAGCAGATCCTGGCCAAGCATGGCATTGATTAACGTTGATTTGCCCGAAGACATGGTTGCGACAACATATACGTTAAAGTCATTGTTGAAGGCTTCGCGAAAATCGTTACGCACCTGTTCGTTGTTGACGATGTAGTCATTGAACTGCGGGTTGAGCTTCGCCTCTTCCATCAGCGCATTAATCTCGTCCAGACGGTCTTCCGTCGCACGCACTGGTTGCCAGCGCAGGCTAATTTCCATGCCGCTCTCACGTGCTTTTGTGGCGGCATCCTGTACATCCATAAAGTCCGATTCAACGCCTTTAAACTCAACCTCAAGCTGTGTTTCTCCGTTAAGCAACGCCTGTATCTCGCTAAACAATGATTCCACCCAAAGCTGTAAGCGCGCTTCTTTATAACTGGAGAGTTTACATCCTGGCGCAGGCTCGGTTCCGTTGACCAAAAACGTAGATTCCACGGTAAAGGGGTTATGTTCCAGATATATGCTGTTCATAGATTTCCAAAGGATTAATTATGCTGTGAAAGAAAAATTTCCAGGGTACGAATACCGCTGTAGGCAATAAATTGAGTCAACTCAGTTTTATCAAACATGTCTGACTGCATATTTTCAGGCAGTGTCCTTTTCAATTCGGCGCGAACTTTGCGCTTAATCGCCACAGAAATATGTGATACTTCATTCAGACTAAATTTGTTTTCTCGAAAACGCTCGAGTTCGGCCTGCAAACGATGCTTTTGATTACGCGTAATACTTTTGCGGTTGAGTACTTTTTTGGCAATTAAGGATGTTTGCATCATCGCCGGTATAATCACCGGTTGCCGGTACCCTGTTTGTTCCAGATATTGTCGAGCTTTTTCAAGAAAAAGCTCTATGGTCTCGCCGCGCTCGTCATCAAGCTGATCCACTTTATTGAGGATAAAAATAATCTGGTTGCCTGATGCTAACGCCGGGCTATTTTTTATCTCTTGTAGCAGTAACTTATCGTCAAGAGTAGCCAGTTGGGTTGCATTGAGCACATATACCAGCAGTTTTTTCCCTGGTAATGTCAGCGCTGCGTCCAATAGGTGTTTATGACTGGCATCCTGGCTGTTGTTCGGCCCTGGGGTGTCGTAAATAACCAGCGGCTTCACTGTTTTGCGCAAGCTGTCAATACGGCAATCCAGCTCGATATATTTCACTGCCTGATGACCGTTCCACTGCCTGAGCGTCGCACTTTGCACATTGTTACTACGTTCATGGCATTCGCCCTGTTGATTGTAGCTCACTCCTTCGATGCGCTGACGTAAACTACGGTTATGAGTAATACGTGTTAGCGTCGCCGTTGCTGCTTCATTAGCCGAAAAAAGAATTTCATTGCCAAGTAGCGCGTTAATAAGCGAAGTTTTCCCTGCACTCATTGTGGCCGCAATAATTACATTACAATGTTCCGGCCTGGTAAATAGTTTCCTGGCGGACTTTTTTTTGCCTGGTTTATTTTCTGCCATGCCCTTACCTTATATTCCCAGATAATTTCTGATTACTTTTTCCATTTCCTGCTGTAAATTTTCAGGTGAAATAATTCTCAAGTGGGGTAACCAGTATTGCACCACAGGCAAGACTTCATTTTTATGCGATACATTTGTAGATATAATTAACCCACCATCAGTCAGTTCTTTTTCTATGATCTGTCCAACTACCAAATCCCGGCGCTGAAAGTATTCAGCCACTTCAGGGGATACTTTTATTACCACTTCAAATTTTTGTTCAGTACTCCATACACTCTCTTCATTTTTCAACGTTTCCGTTAGCGCCTGAGAGCGCTCAAAGAGATCGAAAGTACAATTTAAGGCAGATATTTTACCGAGCGTGAACTTCTTAATTTTTTCTTCATGCTGCGCGGCGAGATACCAGACCCCGTTGTGGTTAATCAACTGATAGGGCTCTACGCTGTAACTTCGCTGTTCGGCGCGTTTGTAATAGCTAAATGACACACGACGACGTTCATCAATTGCCTGCTGTAAACGTGTGAAATTGTCAGTTTGCTGCTCACTTTTGATGTAGTGATGGCCCATCACAAGGATATTCTGCGTCGAAGTCGGGTAAAACATGGACTGAAGCATTTTCCTGTCCAATACTGGAAATAATCCTTTTACTCCCGCTACGCAGGCAAAAGTATCAATGCTTGAGGCATCAAACTTTCCCAGATACTCAGGACGCAGACTATAGCCGTTGAGAGCAGCGTTTTTTACAATCCCCGTAATGGCGAGTCGCTCTTCTATATCACGACGGATGGTGCGTTGATGCACCCCGTATTCTTCAGCCAGACCGCTAAGCGTTAAAGTTTCACCACGGTTAAAACGTAATAAAATATCCGCAAGACGCGTAGCCAATAAGAGATTTTTTTTGCTCATTTTTCACTTCCGTGTTGTTCATCTGTTGGTAAGCTTACATGCGCTAGTTGACAGGTTGTGTCACGTATGAAAAAACTCTGACATTAATTATTCTGTCGAAAGCTATTAAGAATAATATCGGCACTCAGGCGTAAAACTTAAGCGATTATCCCATTGTTTTACCACAGGCGTCGCCTGTATCACGGAGGGGGCGGGAGGAACTGAAGGATGAAGGGCTAGCTGAAATATCCCTTAATGCTGACTGGACTACATAGACATGGAATCGCACCAACAAAGTCGGTGCCGCGAATGAATAGACTTTCCTACGTCTGAACTGACCAGGCCAAGAAGCAAATCAAAGCACATCTACATTTGTTGAATAATAAGACGATATTCAGAGATGTTGGCAGCGTGGTGATTCACAGTGACAATCACTAGCCTCGAAGTTGCTTATTTTTTCAGCGAAATATGATTGGGGGCCTAATTGGGGGCTCCGGCGTTTTTCGAACAGGCAAAAATACTGTAATAACAAGGGCTGTAATGGCTATATTCGAATCCTGTAGGGGACCATTTCAAATCAATTAGTTACGCCTTCTTCACTTCACCATCACCATCCAAAAGCGCCAGAGTAGTCACATGAATTGCCATAACGTCATCGATTTTTGCATGCGTGCTCGGTCAGGTGATTTGGCGACAGGTGTGCATACCTGCGTACCATCTCGATAGATTCTCAACCTCCCATTTCCTGCAGTGCAGAAAGTGGCAACCTAGCCTGGACCAACCAACTTGCCTAAATGTGTCTCAGGTCATGGAAACGGAAATCTGTAATACCAGCCCGCTTTAAACCAGTCCTCCTGGCCGTGTTATCATCAACGCGCATCTTTCTCACCTCAGCAGTCTTTGTTCCATCAGCGCGGTGCTAGCTGAGTTATGAACAAACACGAACTTGTGGTGGCGACCAATCTGCTCTTTCAGAACTTTGCATGCGGTATCATTCAGTGCGACGTCAATAGCCTTGCCCGCTTTGGCGTTCTCCGGATGTATCCACGCTACCCGTCGCTGCATACCAATCTGCGACCATTCCAAATCCTAAATGTTAGACCTGCGCACTCCTGTGGCCAGCGCGAAGATCACAATCGGTTTGAAGCCGTCCGGCATGCATTCGATGAGCGTTAATGCCTCTTCGCGTGTCAGCCATTTTATGTGGCGGGAGATTGGCTTTCTCGTCTTGATGACAGGTGCTTTGCTTAGCCACTTCCATTCATCAGCGGCGATCCGAAATAATCCGCGAATGAATGAAAGGTATTGGCTGCGCGTGGCCGCTGAAATCAGCTTTTCTTTGTACTCATCTAACGGTGATGTTGGCGGTTTCCCGGGTGGCGGTGGAGCCGGTAGTTCGTCTGGCCAGTCTTCATACGGTGCGGGTAAAGGGGCTAACGGCTGCATCACACTTGAGGAGCACGCATAATGATTAAGAGTTATGCTCTCATAACAAATGAAACAATATTAGTCGTAAACACTATTGTTGCCGATGAAACATTTCAAATTGAAGGTTATTATTTGATGGAAATATTAGATGGAATACTTTGCCAAACCGGCATATATTATAATGAATTAGATGGGTTATTTTATTATGGCGAAGGCTTTACCACCACTATTAGAGTCACGTTGGAGTAACTCTAATAGGTTGAAATGTAATTAACTGAAATTAAGAGGTGGTGCTTTGAATCGCATGCAAATTTTACGTGATAATTTAATTGCAGGTTTTTCAATTAAAGTATGCGCAATGTTTGCAGCTATATAGCAAAGTGCTATCATTAAGCTAAAACATATAAATCTCTGCGTGTCGGTTAGTTGGTGTTTTTCAAAAAAATATTGCCTGAAAAACGTCATCACAGGGAAGTGAATGATGTAAAGTGAATATGAGATATTACCCGCATTGTTTAAGAAGGATGATTTAAATGTAGGCCCATACTTATCAATGCATACAGTAGCGATGAGCAATGGAAGTGCAACCCAGAAACTTCCAAATAAACCAACGGGTCCAAATCCGAAAATGATAACAACCGAAATGATTACAAATAGACAAGTTAGTAATATATAGCAGGTAGTAGACTTGCCAGGTTTATGATTGAATTGCATGAAAGCCTTAGCGACCAGCATCCCAGCTATAAACTCAAAAAGGACTGTAGTACTCAATATTTTTGTTGGAACCATCCACCACTCGCTTATGTACAATTTTGCAGACATTTGAGATGAAAATGAAAATTCATGATTGAATATTAATTGCATCCCAGCGACAATAATTAAGATAATTGCAGAGCATACAGCAACGCGGTACTTTTGCGAGATTGCCATGGAGACACAAAAAATAGTATAAAAATAAATTTCATAAGTTAATGTCCATGGGGTACCCATTAAATTGAAACCGTATGCTGGTGCATTTCTGTAATTATAATCATTGTGAAACAACAGAAGTGATTTTATTAAATCCTTCCATGAGGCGTTACTATATATTGTCAGAGAAGCAATAAACCACACCACTATAAAAAGTGGGTATATCCTGAATAGTCGCTTAACTGCAAATTCTGTTACACTCTCTTTTTTCTGTGTCGCATAAGTTATAATAAAACCACTTATTATAAAAAACGTGTCTACACCAACGCCATCGGTTGTTACATATTTTTGTGCGTATTCTGGAAGTACAAAATTATAGTGAAGAAATACAACGAGTAGAGCAGCGACCCCTCTCAAATAGTGAAGGTTATGTAGCTTTCCCATTATTTATCACTTCTCCTTATTATACATTTTGATACAACCTGCTCGCCAGACACAAGCTAATGCAACAAAAATAGCTAGCAAACCTCGAACGCCACCGGATCTTTTAAGTCTTTGCATGAAATTATACCTTTGAATTTTGTCTCAAGATTGTAGCAATAAGGCCCCTTACAAGAAACCTTCATCAATCATTCTTTCGTTGCTGATCAGGCACCAGAGATTTCTCCGGCTTTTCCCGCTTCATAATTTAAAATTATCGTGATAATGCTGTATGCATGAACAGTATTTGTGAGGTGGGTTATGGGTAAGGATTCTAATTTCGACATCGTGTATAGGGAAGAGGTGAGAGACTGGATACCGCTTGGCAGATATATCTTCTTTCAGCGACGCGAGGAGTATGGTGGTGGGTATTGGCTTGGACAAGTTTACGCCGACTGGTTCAGCTTTGTTGTGGAAGAACCGGTTTCGCTACATCGTGGCATGCAGTATCTGATATCAATAAAGAGCAATGAAGAGGGGATTATGAAATTCGATGACAGCCTGGATAATTTTATGCTGACGAGTGAGTGACAAATTAGTGACGCACCTATAGTGCCGCAAGAGTGTCGCTGATATGTCATTACTTTCCTGTGTGTCACTTGTGAATGCAGGATAAGCCAGTTAAAACAGTGACTTATTGATACGCCGACGTTCTTCTAAGCCTTAGGTCACAGGTTCGAGCCCTGTAAGGCGTCCCATTCAAATCAAGCAGTTAACTGTCAGCCGTTCCCTCCCAAATTTGCGAGTGGGACAGATTTGGGACTGGAACCCTAAAAATAACGTCTATCTGCTTCGCGTGCTCCGTTAAATGATTTGTCGCCAGATGCGCGATCGCCGTACCATCTCGAGCGACTCCCAGCCGCCCATTTCCTGAAGAACTGATCGCGGGACACCGGCCTGAATCAGCCAGCTTGCATCAGCACTAAGAAATGTCTGATAGATTCAGCTAAGCACAAGAATATGGTTTGGTAAATAAAATACTCATAGGTAGGAAATGAAATGATCAAAAAATCCTGAATCTATGGCTTGATTACATTGATACTGTTGAAGGAATAAATAAAGCTACTGAAAAAGACATACAGCCTGGTCTGTTGAACCAGGCTAAGAATAACAGAAGCTAAAATATCCGTCATATATCTAGTAATTTAAAGTTGATTTCAGCATTGCTTCATTTGGTTGAATGGTAATACAGTTTTCAGAACAATTGTTGCTATTGGAAATCACAGGGTTTTTGGGTACAGAGTATGAGAATCCCTTGCTTTTCTTAATAGTTAAAAGTATGCCTCTTGCAGCCCATGGTGCATAGACAGAGTTCTCTCCGAACTCGTCATATCTCACAATACGGGAAAAGGCACCCCAGTTACGCTTAGAGATATCTACCATAACGGCTCCGCTAAAAGATTTATCTACTTTGTTACTAATTTCAGAAGCTACGGATTCTATCTCTGATATCTGGTTAGATATCATATAGTTATTTATATTTCCTGTCGCGGTCACTCCGGCAGATGCAATCAACAGAACTGATAATACTCCAGCTCCTTTGATTCTGAAGTGTGTGAATAAAAAGTCAGAAAATTTCATTAAACCAAATAATGAGACCGCAACTATACAGATAGACATTGCAACAATGGATCTTTGTGCAGCCCAACTTTCAGATACGTATAAGTTAGGGAAGTACGACCCAGCAATAAAAACAAGCGTGAAGAGAACTTTTTTAATTCCATCTTTATTACTGTAGATATAGGCCAGGCCCATACAAAAGAAGACAAGACCAATTATAAGCATGGGTTCGCTGGCAGATATACTGTAGTTAGCCAAGGAGTTTGGTATAGCTTCACCAAAAAACCATCGGATTTTACCCGTTGGGTTATCTGTCATCGTAGAGCGAGATAATGTTTGTCCAAAAGCTAGCAGAGGGACAACTTTAATCATGATGAGGCTTGAAAGCATGCCAGAGCACATCATCACAAAAGAATTAAAAAGAACGCGGTAATTAACGGATTTTGGTGACAGGCACTGATCTAACAAAGCAAAAGCCATAAATGCCATGCCGGCAGGTTGATATATTGCAAATGAGCAACATATAAACATCCATGATATTAACCATCTGACCAGTTTTTTGTTAAAAAAAGAAGAAGTCAAACAAGAGTAAGATAAACCACTAAACAATACAGCAAGAGTAAAAGGATAACATGTTGCCCAAGACGAATACACCTGAAAAGAAGGAAGCAAGGCAATCATCAAGGGAAATGTGAAATTATATTCGTCCCTGTTAAAAAGATGTATTTTAGTTATAAATCTGTTTATAAATACAGCAAGAGCAAAAAGAGATATCACTGAAAACGATCTCTGCATCCAAAGGTCTTCAATGCCACTAGTTATCACTCCATCTATTATTCTGAAAAGGGCAAAAAGAGGCCTGCCTGAGGATATATCAAATACATAGGGTGCATCTAAACCTGCTAATGCGTTTTCAATAGTGCCAAAATCATCCAAAAAAGCATAAGTGGATGTTAAGACACTTGAGTAAAAAGAAATTATTACTATGAAATAGGATAATAATATAAATTTTATATTGTTAAGATTTATAGGCATATGTAAATTCCATTGCTTAATGGCATCTTTTAAATGATTAATAAGTCTTTATGGTTCTTTAGGATAAGTCTTATCTCAAACGATCGCAATAATTACTGAAAATTACTTGCGGCAAGCATAGAAAAGCCCGGTAGCTGGAAGGATACAGTCTTAGTTCGTATCAGCAGATTGCGGTATAAGGTATTTAAGATTAGTGACTTATTGCGCCGGCTACCCGGCTAACACTCCATCTTTTCTTAAAGCTTTACCCATCTGTTGACTGGTACGCCTTGATCAAAAGTGCTGAATGATACAACCATTTATTCATTCAGAATCTTCAAAGGGGCCTCATCACCATCACCATCCAAAAGTGCCAGAGTAGTCACATGAATTGCCATAACGTCGTCAATTTTTGCATGCGCGTTTGGCCTGTTGATTTGCTGACAGGTATACATGCCTGCGTACTATTACGATAGATGAGCCATCTTCCATTTTCTGCAATGCCGAAAGTGACACGCCGGCCTGAGCCCGGCAGCTTGCCTGCGTATTGCGAAGGCCATGAAATCAGTAATACCCTCCGCCTTGGTATTCTCCGCATACATAATTGTTGAGTACTACAACTCCCGTGCCGCAGTAAGTATCATGGTCGGGGACAGGCAAACCGGGTTGAAAGCCGATGCCGGAAAATCTACAGCGGTAGCCTGTTGCTCTGTCATAAAATTCAGTCAGTAGTTGATGTTGAATTGGGAAGTGTTAAGATAATGCTTACTGGCAATAAACAATCATTTTGCAGGGTAGGGTAATGCAATCATTAGTAAACCATAATGCCATCCATGAAGAATTGCCTGTCGCGGCCAATGATGCAAATGCCTTAGCAACCACTATTGATACTATGGTAACTGCAAAGGGTATAATCCCTGCCTGTGCTGCAAAAATTTTATATGTGGCTACAGAATTCAATAATGAAACATACGATATAACAAAAAAACCGGCTTATCCTATATTTCGTTATTAACATAAGCGCCCAATAAGGGCGCCTGTATCATTAAATGTTTGATTTAATATCGTTTGCTATTATCTGATGAACCATGCCTTTGTTGGGTAGTACAATACTTTCCAGTTCAGCGATTTCATTATTTTTATCTTCAAGACTCCCATCATTAAGTTTGTCGAGGAAAAATAGAACACTAGCGAAATCATTCGCTATGTGATTGCATTTTGCAGCAAGAATTCCTAATTCGTTGAACTCAGCGTGGTTATCATTTTCAATAAAAATGGATGGTTTATGGAATAAAGGATATTCTACAATAAACGATATACCATCGGTCACAAGGATATCGGACCAATCAAAGGAAGCAACATAATCATAATCGTCGTCCATGCTGGTATTATTCAGCGATGCCCATTTAGAAAGAAAATAATCAACATTGCTCTTTATTTCGTCAGATTTTGCCCGCATAAAATCAAAAAGAGCCGGATGCGGTCTTAATTTGATGTGAACATCTTTATTTTCTTCAGCGTAACGCAAAAAATCCAGATAATTTTTATCGAATGTACCAAATGATAACCACCCTTGATCTACACTATGATGCGGTGCCCATAATATATTTGTAATTCCGGATTTTTTTTCAGAATCGCCAGTTTCTTTCATTTTAGTATGTATGTAATCAAGCTTCGGGTGTCCGAAGTATCTTGCGTTCACGCCGCGTAAAAGAGAGTTTTTGCACAGTTTTTCATAGGCATATTGTGTGTCACAGTAAATCCGCCAACTATTATTGTGCAGATCCTGATTTGACTGGAAGTCAAAGTCTGTTCCTGATGAAATATTTTTTACTATATTCACTGCATAATAAGGAACATAACATAATTTTGCGAAATTTATTCTGTTAGCACTGAATCCTGGTGGAATATCATGATCCCATGGCGATTGCCTAAATATAACATCAGGAGATAGTGTTGTGAGGATTGTAGAAATTTCCTTGTCAGAATAACTAGTAATTCTCATATGATTAATGCCGATTTTTGATAAGGCAGCACTGGTAATCTCTTCGCCAGAATAACCCTCTACACCAGGGAAGGATCTCGGTATGCTTGCAATGGTTACTTTTAAATCGGGATCTTGAGATAATTCAAGAAATAAATTAGCGACAGAATACCATGTATTCATATTATGAATTAAAAATAAAACATGTGGTTTGATTTTATTATATGAATTTTTCTTTGATATAATATTCAGTAAGCTAAAGATTCGCTCTGCATCCTCTCCTTTAACCGGCGATTCTAGCAGTTCTAAAACTCCAGAGGAAATAGTATCTAAAGATTTATTCGTTAATTTTAAAGTTTCTATTTGTTCTTTTAGTATTACTAATTCATCTGTAATACGAGAAAGTGCTAATTGCTCTTTTTCTTTCTCAGTAACAAAAATGTCTTGCATGTTTTTGACTGACATTAATAAATTATCAATGCCTGATTTATTTTCATTAATACCATAATGAATGTTATCAAATCTTTTAAGGAAAGGTGATAATAAATATTTAGCCACTTTTTTCATTGTTAAGCCTTATTTATGAAAATAAATTCAAATTGTCATTGAAATATACTGTAACTTAACACAATAGCTATCAAGGGTATTAGAGATTTCTTTGAGAAAAGTCTTAGAAGTGGGCATTGATATAAATTTATTTGCTACCGGTCACTCAAGCATGGGAACAATGAGTGGCCTGAGTGATCCGAAATCGAGGCCCTTAACCCTGTGTATTCCACTACGAGACCTCTGGCTGATTGCTGTTATGACGGCTTAAAGTGAAATTTTGGCTATTTGGGTATCAGGAGTCATATCTGGCTTCATGTGATCACGACTTTTACTGGGTGGCAACTGTCTACGCAAGGGGATTCGCTAACTATCAGCGCACCGGTAAAGTGTGTCCTCCGATTTAACACGGAGGAGAGATAAGATCTTTGACTTTCCTTTTGATACAGGTATTTCAGTCAACATCTTTTATGCCTGAACTTCAGTCCATGTAAAAGGGCCGGGACATTTCTACTCAGCGGGGACTAAAAATCCAGTTCAAGAGCAAAACACAGGTAGGACATCAACGGCGCACAATGTCTGAACTGTTCTGCGCAAAAATCGATAACATCAGGCTTACACAGATCCTCAAAAGCGATGTTTTTAATTGCGATAAAATCTTTGCGTTTTAATTCAGCTAACAATGGGTGATTTTTATCGAAGCCTCTTGGCGGACGACTGAGACTGTCGCCATCCATTACAAACCCGTTATCATGCAATGTTTTGAGCGCTTTTTGATAAGCATTGGGGTTTTCATCAATGCACGCGCGAATCGCGTTTAACGCTTTTGATTCCGGATGCCAGATCCCCGCTGCAATAAAACAACCGTCTTCGGCGATGTGCAGATAGAGTCCCGGAGCGTGAACATCTTTGCCCTGAAAGTGACGAAACTGAATGCCAACATTGGTTTTGTATGGCGTTTTATCTTTGCTGAACCGGCTGTCGCGCTGCGGGCGCATCAGGCTGCCGCCCACTTTTTTCGCGACGGCAGTCAGTCTCGGAGAAATGGCAATAATCTCAGGCTGCATTTGCTCGATAAAGCGCAGCGCGGGGGTTCTGAGCGTGTTCTCGTATTCATCCTGATTGGCTTTAAACCAGTCGCGGGTATTGTTTTGCGCGAGCTTATTCAGAAATTGCAGGCCGGCGGCGCTAAAGATTGTCCCAGCCGCAACCGGCGTTTTAGGTGTCTGAGTCGTCATTATCATTGAACCTTTCTTACTGCTGATGGAAGAATCAGGGAAGATCCTGACGCCTGAACCCATTCAGTGCAAACTGAAAAGTAAAAAATTTTCATGATTAAACGATGTGGGGAGCAGTGTGCTCTCAAGCCCGCCAGTGGAGTTCGGCGGGCCTTTTCATGTCTGAGACCGGTCAGTTAATCGCGGCAGTTACTTTTCCCGCTTTCCCTAACCCGCCATTCGCCCGTTCACTCAGCTCAAACAATACGGGTAATAAATGCGCGGTCGCCTTCAGATAGGCGCTGACCTGCGGGATGCCTTCCGGCGGTACTATCTCGCCATTCTCCAGCCCTTCACTCAGGCACAATAAGCCGTGACACAACCCTTCGGCAGAGTCGGATGCCAGCGCGCTGATACCATAAAGACGACCACCTGAGACGCTAAACTCGGGTGGCAGCTCAGACAGGGTTAGCGTACCGGCTTACACGAATCCGATGCTTCTTGCGAAGCCCCTGCCTGAGCCACCATTATTTGGGGTGAATCAAAGCATACGAAATTATCACATAATTTCGTCGTGTAAGTATCGGAACGCTAATTCCGGCTGCGGATTGTGCCGCAGCGGGGAAACTTTATTCCTGCTGCCGGAACAAATAAACAGGCTGGATGCATTTACAGGGAGTTGTATTCAGATTTGGAAGACATCTCGCAAGGTTCTGCTCTGCCTGTCTTTTATTCTGCCGTAATATTTCCCCGTCATCTTCTCTCCGGTGATCCCGATCACAAAAAGTCCGGCGCAGCACGATTGTGTATATATGTGCCTTTCCTGCTCTCACCCCACAGGGCACTTGTGCTTATCGTAATGACTGAATGATTTTTTTCTGATGTCCGTTGCTGTATTCCCTCTTTCCGGAGAAAAAAATGTCGTCATCTGATGTAGCAAAACTGACTGAAAGTCCGCTCAAAAATACCAAAGTAATGAACCTGTTTGTGTCTTTTGCGGCGGCGATGGCGGGGCTGTTATTCGGTCTCGATATTGGCGTGATTTCTGGTGCGCTTCCCTTTATTACTGATCATTTTGTGCTGAGCAGTCGTCAGCAGGAATGGGTTGTCAGCATCATGATGCTTGGTGCGGCGTTCGGTGCACTGGCCAATGGCTGGCTTTCTTTCCGGCTGGGACGTAAATACAGCCTGATGGCGGCGGCACTGCTGTTTATCCTCGGTTCTCTGGGCTCGGCTTTCGCTTCGAGCGTCGAAATCCTGATGGTGTCGCGCCTGATCCTCGGCTTTGCTGTCGGCATTGCCTCCTACACCGCACCGTTGTATCTGTCTGAAATGGCGTCAGAAACTATTCGCGGTAAGATGATTGCCATGTATCAGCTGATGGTGACACTTGGCATTTTGCTGGCCTTCCTTTCTGACACCGCCTTCAGCAGCAGCGGTGACTGGCGCGCGATGCTGGGCGTGCTGGCTATCCCGGCATTTGTTCTGATGATCGCCGTGTGTTTTTTACCGAACAGTCCGCGCTGGCTGGCTGCCAAAGGGCAGCATATTGAAGCCGAGCGTGTGCTGAGAATGCTGCGCGACACCTCGGAAAAAGCCCGTCAGGAACTGAATGAAATCCGTGAAAGCCTTAAACTGAAACAGGGCGGATGGGAATTGTTTAAAGCCAACGGCAACGTGCGCCGCGCCGTCGGTTTAGGCATGTTGTTGCAGGCAATGCAGCAGTTTACCGGCATGAATATCATCATGTATTACGCGCCGAAGATTTTTAACCTGGCGGGATTTACCAGTACACGCCAGCAGATGATCGCCACCATTATTGTCGGGCTGACGTTCGTGCTTGCGACGTTCATTGCCATCGGCATGGTCGATAAGGCCGGACGCAAACCGGCACTGAAAATTGGGTTTAGCGTGATTGCGCTCGGCACGCTGGTGCTGGGATATTGCCTTCAGCAGTTCAATCTGGGCACGGCCGGTACAGCACTTTCCTGGCTGTCGGTCGGTATGACCATGATGTGCATTGCCGGTTACGCCATGAGTGCTGCGCCGGTGGTGTGGATCCTGTGTTCTGAAATTCAGCCGCTGAAAAGCCGTGATTTTGGTATCACCTGTTCGACGACCACCAACTGGATTTCGAACATGATTATCGGCGCTACTTTCCTGACACTTATGGATAATATCGGTGCGGCAGGGACATTCTGGCTATACACCGCGCTGAACGTGGTGTTTGTGGTGATCACTTTCATCCTGATACCGGAAACGAAAAACGTCACGCTGGAGCAAATTGAAAGAAATCTTATGGCCGGGAAAAAACTGCGCGATATCGGGCAGTAAAGACCCCGATCCTTCATAGTGGATGTGAACTTTATCAAGGAGCAGTTGATGCGCGATTTACATAAAATGACGGGTGGGCTGGATTACTATATTAATGACGACGAATTACGCGAAATTCGTTATCAGACCCGAGATAAAGTGGACGCATTTAATGCGCTGGGCGCCCGTCAGACGGCGGAGAAAGATGCCCTGATCAGGGAAATTTTTGGGGAAGTAGGCAGCAATGTCCATTTTGAAAAAGGCATGCGCATTGACTACGGCATAAATACCCGGATCGGGAATAATGTGTTCATCAATTTTAATTTCGTATTACTCGATTGCGCGCCGGTCACAATAGGGAATAACGTTTTTATCGGCCCTGATGTGCAAATTTATACCGCACAGCATCCGCTGGATATCGATTTACGTCGTGAACATATTGGCAGCGCCCGGCCGGTGAGCCTGGGTAACGATGTCTGGGTTGGCGGCGGATGCGTGATATTACCCGGTGTGACCCTCGGCGATGGCTGCACAATTGGCGCCGGAAGTGTCATCACTCGACCGGTGCCTGCGGGGGTTGTCGCCTGTGGAAATCCCTGCCGGGTGGTACGCAACCTGACGTAATTTATATCTGACAGTCTTTCAGACATAAAAAAGCCCGCTCCAGGCGGGCTGCAAATGCAAAAAGTACAATATTTCTTAAAGTGCGGACAGAATGAGACACAACTTAAATAAAATCAATTAATTATCTTCATGAAATAAGTATCAACACTCTTTGCGTGTGTTTTGATTAAATAGTGATCGGTGCGACTAATTTTTATATCGCAGCGCATCAAGCAGCAAGGCAAACTTGCCCTCTGGTCGCAAGAAACGAACGGCGTTATGGTTTATCCCATGACGAACTTTCCAGCAGTGGTTACCGAAGCGGAGAATGAGATGACAGATAAAATGAAAATTACCAAAAGCGGTTCTGTACCTTCACAAACAGGGCCGGAAAATTATTTTACCGGCAAAGTACGTATCGACGCGCCGTTCAGCGGCACCGAATCCGCCCGTGTCGGTGGCGCAACCGTGACCTTTGAACCGGGCGCACGTACCGCATGGCATACGCATCCGTTGGGTCAGACGTTGATCATCACACACGGCCGCGGCTGGGTGCAGGAAGACGGCGGCGAAATCCGCGAAATGAATGTGGGTGATATTGTGTGGATCCCGGAAGGGGTGAAGCACTGGCACGGAGCTACTCCGGAGAATGCGATGACTCACATCGCGATTGCTGAATCCCTCAATGGCAGTCCGGTTGAGTGGATGGAGAAAGTGACGGAAGCTCAGTACAGTAAGTAATTTTTTGCTGTTGTGAAATTTATATCACTTTGCTCAAAGGGGGGGGTAAAAGCCGCTTTTTTGCAGCATAAGGTAAATGCTTAAAATCACGACAGCTATTTCTGTTTTTCCGGCTTTTTAACCTAAACTTTTCGGTTAACCATTGACCTGTCTTATTTAACGCTAAAAATCCACGCTGTTCGGCCCATTAAAAACACCGCTTTCAGTAGCTCTGAGATCAGTAACTCGACTAATATAAATAAAAATCAACTCAAGAGCCGTTTCCCGTATGCCATATTATTCTCCAGGTGAAAGTCTCGTTCGCGAGCGCTCAGAGCGCTTCTTGCGGCGAATGTACTTAATGCGGATACTTGGCACTTTTCTTTGCTTTTTTCCTGTATTTTCGGTGCTTCTTGAACGCAATGCATCCTGGATACCCATCAGCCTGCTGGCGCTGAATGCCTTTGTCTGGCCGCATATTGCCATGCTGATTGCACAGCGTTCAAATCATCCTAATCAGGCGGAATTCCGAAACCTGGCATTCGATGCCATCGCGGGAGGCGCCTGGGTGGCGCTGATGGGGGTTTGCCCGCTGCCGTCGGCCATTATTACGGCTATTCTCATCGCTGACCGCTTTTCCGCCGGTGGCTGGCAATTGCTGCGCCGCGCCGCGTTGTTTTATTGTGCTGGTTTTATTATCTGCTGGCCATTATCGGGAATGACGTTTTACTCCACCGTTACCAACCGGACGTTGTGGCTGACGTTGCCGCTTTCCACGATTTATATTATTGCTTTCAGTGCCGCCAATTATTCTATTTCCAGAAAGCTGCGGGATAAACAACACGAGCTGGAAAAAGCCGCCCTGATGGATCCTTTTCTCGGTTTGCCTAACCGGAGGCTACTCGACCGGCGGCTGATGCTGGAGTTTGAACGCGCAAAACATGATTTATCCTGCCTGATGGTGCTGGGCGTCGATGATTTGAAAATGGTGAATGATTTGTTCGGGCGTGAAGCGGGGGATTATGTTTTGCGCTCGGTATCAGCGATTTTACGTCAGGAAACCGGGCAAAATGATTTCCCGGCTATTCTGGGGGGTGACGAATTTGTGGTAATCCTGCCGGGTATTTCCGAAGAAGAAGCGTATGCCGTGGGTTACCGGTTATTACTCAAAACCTCAGAAATACGCTTATCGCAGGATTCAGGTTTCCAGTGCTCGCTGAGTATCGGCGTGGCGACATCCCGAAATTATGATGATTATAACCAGTGGCTGGAGGCTGCCGAACGGGCATTGGTGAATGTGAAACACAATGGCAAAAACAGTATTGGCAGCGTGAGCCGGACGGATGTCTCTGCTCAGCTACACTTATAACGTTAACGTTTTCCGGGATGAGTAATGAAAAAGATCACCATGATGTGGGTTGCCGCGGCAGTCGCTGCGGGTTTACTGGCAGGCTGTTCATCTATCGATAAACCGGTTGGCGATGCTCCCTATCGCCCGGCCAATTTTGACCCTTCCTTCACCCAGGGTGAGGCAAGTTACACAACGTCCGTCTTTTCAATCCTTGAACGTCAGCGCCGCGCGGACACTTATAAAAAGATTTTCGATTTTTGTACCGGCAAATTCCAGACAATGGGGGAGAGTAATGACGGTGAGAAGGTTCATATAAGATTTACCTGCTTGCCGAAACAGACTGTACAGACGCAAAACTCGTACTCCATGCAGCAGACGTCACCTTCGTTGTACTAAAAATGACTATCGGCAACTTTATCCGGAGATTTTATGCACAAGGAAAGACCTGATTTTATCCGACACTGGACCGAACTTGAAGGTCCTGACGACGGCAATTATCCCGGTGATGATGAACTGATGTCGCTGGGTGCCCCCCTTGGCAGAGCGCTTGGCCTGACGAAAATTGGCATTCATCACGAACGTTTGTTACCGGGACGTCGTACCTGTTACGCCCACGCGGAAAGTGCTGAAGATGAATTTGTGTATGTGCTGGAAGGGCATCCTGATGCGTGGATTAATGGTTATCTGCACCCGCTGAAACCGGGCGATGCTGTGGCATTTCCGCACGGTACCGGTATCTGCCACACCTTCATAAACAACAGCGATGAGGAAGTGCGCCTGCTGGTCGTCGGCGAGGCCAACAAGCCGGAAAATCGCATTTATTATCCGCTGAATCAGGAATATGAAGCGACGCGCAAAGACCGCTGGCGGGACGTACCGGAGCAGCAATTTGGTGATCATGACGGCCTGTCGGATTTGCATCGTGAGCAAAAGAAAAAACCGGTCAGTTGAATACCGGCTTTTCTCGTGAAGACGTGCTTTTAAGCCCATTTACTGAATGGAGAGCGATTGCCAGCGCTGCTGACAATACGGCATCATTCGGTGAATTTTCAGGCTCTGTGCCTGATGACGGTTCAGTGAATAGCCCTCCGGCGTAATTTCTAACGTGTCGCCGGTTTGCAGCTTAAAGTCATTATCAACGGACAAAATCAGCTTCAGGTTTTTAAAAGCCTGAATGCAGATATATTTCAACCCGCTCTGTGGGATATTCAGGATTTCTATGATTTTCCATTCCATACGCGCACTCCTTTTCTGTTACTGCCTGATTTTTCGTTTCCCTTTTCTACATCAGTTCCCTGTCATTTTTTGTCATCACAAGGTAATGATTTCTTTATAGGCGTTCCTGTTATTTCAATGCTTGAAGTGACTCACAAAAAAGGATTGCAGAAACTCCTGCAGATCGCAGAATGGATTATTTAAGAAAATAAACGCGATTTTCGGAAGGTTATTCCGAACCTGACAGAAACGTAAAAGACTTGAAATCACTATCCGAAAACAGGTATTTCTGAACTCTTTATAATTTTCAGGGCTGAATATTATGACAACCGGTTCAATCTTTCCCCCACAAGATGATTTCATCTGGCTCGAAGGTTTACGCAACGAGAAAGCGCTGGAATGGGCGCGTGAGCAAAATACCATCACACTGGCCGCCTTTACGCAGGGCAAAGATTTCGACCCGCTGCGGGAGAAAGTGCTGGCAGGCCTGAACTCACCGGACCAAATCCCCGGTGTGTGGAAATGTGGCAACGACTGGTACAACTTCTGGCAGGATGCGAAGAACCCGAAGGGCATCTTACGCAAGACCACGTTGGATGAATTCCGTAAAGCCGAACCGCAATGGGAAACCGTGCTGGATATTGATGCACTGGGTAAAACTGAAGGGAAAGAGTGGGTGTTTCACGGTTTCTGGAATTTGAAACCGGATTTTGACCGTGCACTTTTAGTGCTGTCTCCGGACGGGGGGGACGCCTCTGAAGTGCGTGAGTTTGATTTACTCACTCAGGATTTTGTGACGGACGGTTTTTATTTACCGGTCGCTAAAAGCCGCATCAGCTGGATTGACCGCGATCATTTATTTGTTGCCACCGATTTTGGTGAAGGTTCCATGACCGGTTCCGGATACCCGCGCATCGTTAAAATCTGGCAGCGCGGAACACCGCTTAGTGAAGCGGTCACCGTATTCAGTGCCGAAAAGACAGACATGATGGCGGTGGGGTATCGCGATGCCCTGAAAGGGTTTGAGCGCAATTATGTGGTGCGTGTCACTGACTTCTATCACCGCGAAGTCTTCCTGCTGGATGACCTTAAAAACTTAGTCAAAATCGACGTACCGGCGGATGCCAAATTCAGTACCTGGCGGGAGTGGATCCTGATCCAGCCTTCCAGTGAATGGCAGGTGAACGGTAAAAGCTGGCCATCCGGTTCGCTGCTGACCATGAATTTTGACGCCTTTATGGCGGGCGAACGCACGCTGAAACCGCTGTTTGTACCGGGTCCGCATATTGCTCTCAGTGGTGTTACGTCAACCCGTGACCAGCTCAACGGCTATTCCTACACCCGTGATCATATTATTCTCAGCATCACGCGGGATGTCGTCAACCGGCTTGAAGTGCTGACGCCGAAAGATGGCAGGTGGCAGCGTGAACCGTTCGGTAAAGTGCCGGAACTGAGCAAAATCAACGCGTGGGGCGTGGATGATGAGACCAATGAATATTTCATGAGTGTCAGTGGTTTCCTGCAACCGGCCAGTTTGTCACTCGGAAATCTCGATAACGGTACGGACGTTGCAGCCGAACTGCTGAAACAAGATCCTTCGCATTTCGATGCCACCCGTTATCAGGTCAGCCAGCATTTCGCGGTGTCCGACGACGGTACCCGTGTGCCGTATTTTGTCATCTCGTCCAAAGACGTGGCGTATGACGGCAGAAATCCGACGCTGCTGTATGGCTACGGCGGTTTCGAGGTCTCACTTGAGCCGTATTATCTTGGCGTCAGTGGCGTGGCGTGGCTCGATCGCGGCGGCGTGTTTGTGGTGGCGAATATACGTGGCGGTGGTGAGTACGGACCGGAATGGCATAAAGCGGCGCTGAAAGAAAAACGTCTGCGCGCTTATGAAGATTTCGCGTCTGTGGCGAAGGCACTGATTGCCAGCAAAATCACCTCACCGGCCCACCTGGCGGCGCAAGGCGGCAGCAACGGCGGCTTGCTGGTTGGCAATATGCTGACGCGCTACCCGGAATTATTCGGGGCCATCGTGTGTGAAGTGGCGCTGCTGGATATGTACCGGTACACGCAAATCTCGGCAGGCGCGTCGTGGATTGCTGAATACGGCGACCCGCAGAAACCAGAAGAGTGGGCATTTATCCGCGAATTTTCGCCGTATCATAATATCGATCCGACAAAAAAATATCCGCCGGTATTGTTCTCAACAGCGACCAGTGATGACCGTGTCGGGCCTGACCATGCACGTAAAATGGCAGCGAAAATGCAGGCGCTGGGTATTCCGGATGTCTATTTTTACGAGAATACGGACGGCGGCCACAGTGCGGCGGCTGACAAAAAACAATCCGCGTTTAAACGGGCGATGGTGAGCGAATTCCTGCTGCACTTTATCGGCCGTGACAAAGCCGCCGGTTGATATAACCTGTGAGAGTCTGATGTAAAACGGGATGCCTTGCGGTATCCCGTTAATATTTCGACATGTTTTATCCCTTCATATCGGCTTTAAAAACGTTGCTCCTTCCACCTTTCCTTGTTTATTATTTCGGCCTGAATTGATAACAATTATCAAAATCATTTTTTATTCATTCTCATTTTCGGGTGATCGTATGTTAAAGAACACTGCACGTGTGCTGGCTGTTACCGGTCTGATGGCGACTTCCTTCGCCAGTTTTGCTACCACCTATCCGCTGACGGTCACGGATATGGCCGGCCAGAAAGTCATCATTGATAAAGCACCTCAGCGGATTATTTTGCAGGACGGACGCGATCTTCTGGCCCTGGCCGTGTTAGATAAAGCCAATCCTTTTCAGCATGTAGTGGCCTGGAATAATCTGCTGAAGAAAAGCGACAGTGGCACCTGGGATATGCTGAAAAGCAAATGGCCTGAATCGGCGAAAATTCTCGATATGGGATTCAATGATAAAGGGCAGGTGGATCTGGAAACAGTAATCGCTAAAAAACCGGATCTGATGATTGCGCAATTGCGGGCGAAAGATTCACTGGCTCAGGCGGGCGTACTGGATAAACTTGCCGCGCTGCATATCCCTGTGCTGTTTGTCGATTATGAATTGGATCCGGCAAAAAATACCGCGCCAAGTATTGAGCTGCTCGGCAAAGTGATGAATCAGGAAGACAATGCCCGCGCTTATACCACATTCTATAATCAACATTTCCAGGCTATTCAGAAAGCCGTCTCGGCGATTCAAACCAGGCCGCATGTCTTTATCGAGCCGATTGCCGGTCGTGACGACTCCTGCTGTTTCACCCACGGTAATGCAGGATGGGGAAAACTTATCCAGGCGGTAGGTGCCAGTAACATCGGCTCCAAACTGCTGCCCGGCGCATCAGGCACTGTTTCTCTGGAACAGGTGATCAGCATGAAGCCGGACGTTTACATCATGACCGGTTCGGCACGTCCGAAAAGCGGTTCCGTGACGCACATTCTGCCGTTCGGCTACGGCGCAGATGAAGCGGATGTGGAGAAAGAGGCTAAAGTGTTGCTTTCACGCACCGGCGTGGCGCAAATCCCTGCAGTGAATGCGGGCCGTGTTTATGGTGTTTATCACCAGTTCTACAACCATCCGTATAATATTGTCGGCATGGAATACCTGGCGAAGTTTATTTATCCGCAACAGTTTAAAGATCTGGACCCGGCGAAGACTTACCACGACATCGTGCGTAACTATACTAACCTGCCGGATCAGGATTTCATCTTCGGCTGGACGCCGAAAAAGTAAGTACAGATATTTTCCCCGCCTGTGGCCTCACAGGCGGATTTTCAACCCCTCAGCGCGTTTTCCTCACTAACTTTACCTCCGTCACATTTGTTGACACTCCGTTAATTCATACAAAAATATAACTGTATTACTGTATCCGTATAACGCCGACTGGCGTCGTTTCTGACGCAGTGCGACACATCAACAAGGTGAATTTATGCAATCTGAAGAACAGCGTTTAATTGACGGGCTTTTTAGTCGCTTACAACAGGCTGAGTCCAGTACGGCACCGCGTGATGCGGAGGCTGAACGTGTGATTCAGGCTCATATCCGGCAGCAGCCGTCTGCCCCGTATTACATGGCGCAGGCGATGATTATTCAGGAAGCGGCGCTGACTAAACTGAATGCGCAGGTACAGGAACTGCAACAGCAGGTACAGCAGTTGCAACAACAGGCACAGACCGCTAAACCGCAAAGCACCGGTTTTCTGGCCGGCTTGTTTGGCGGTGGCTCGTCTCAGCCTGAACCGCAACGCCAGACGTCGCAGGGCAGTCAGCCCATTCCTGGTACGCAGGCGTGGGGAAACCCGCCTCAGCAACCGCAATATGCCTCACAGCCGCAACAGCAGGCACCGGCTGCACCGCAGCAACCAGGTTTTCTGGGCAGTGCATTGCGCACGGCGGCGGGCGTCGCGGGCGGGGTGGTGCTGGCAGATATGCTGACCGGTATGTTCCATCACAGCCAGCCGCAGGAAATCGTCAATATCATCGAAGAACCGCCGGTTCAGGATCTCAATCCGGCTGATAGCAGCTTCCTCGATAACAGTCAGAGTTTCGACAGCAATCAGCCTTCATGGGAAGATGCGTCGTTGCGTAATGATAATGCGGATCCCGGTTTCGGAAATGATGATTTCGACACTGATGATTTCAACAATGATGATGACTCATTTTTCTAACCGCTTGATGTCAGACGGCTATTAACGGCCCTTTTGGCAGCAGAAAAAAGTAACAGAAAGCGAAGAGTGAGAGGTTTATCGCTTATTGCCATCAGAATTCTGGACAAAAGTGAAATCTGTTGCTGTACTGTATTTGACACACGTTTTGTGTCCAACATTCACGTAAAGGTAAGTTTGATGTCTAAGATTAAAGGTAGCGTTAAGTGGTTCAATGAATCTAAAGGTTTTGGTTTCATTACCCCTGAAGATGGCAGCAAAGATGTTTTCGTTCATTTCTCTGCTATTTCCAGCAACGGTTTCAAAACCCTTGCTGAAGGCCAACGCGTAGAGTTCGAAATCACCAATGGTGCCAAAGGCCCGTCGGCTGCTAACGTTATCGCTATCTGACTTTAGCCGATTTATTAAAAAAACCCGCCGAAGCGGGTTTTTTTTTGTCCGTCATGCGTCAATACCTTACGCCGGTTTCCGCACCAGCATGACGAACATCACGATGGCAATCGCGTAGCAGCCGAGAATGGTCAGCCCCATCGATAATGCGGGCTGGCTGCCAAAACCTGTTACCGGTACGGCAATCGCCCCGAGTGCAAACATACACACCCCCAGCAGGGCAGACGCGCTGCCTGCATTTTTCCCCTGACTTTGCATCGCCAGCGATCCGGCATTCGGGCTGATAATCCCGATCACCATCACAGAGAAGAAAAGGGGCACCAGCAACAACACGAGTGGCGCATTCAGGCTGGCGGAAATCACCAGCGCCACAGAAGCCACTGCGGCGATGCACAAACCGGCTTTGACCAGCGCCATTTCGCCGAAGCGACGGCTCAGGCGGGTAGAGACCTGGGCGGAAATCACCAGACCGATGCCGTTAATCGCAAAGCACAGGCTGAACATCTGCGGGCTGAGATGGTAAATCTGTTGCAAAACAAAAGGTGATGCGCCGATATACGCGAACATTCCGGCCATAATAAAGCCCTGCGTCAGGCATAAACCCATAAACGGACGATGTTTCAGCAGGCCGAATACCGAGCCTAACAGACTGAAAATACCGCCCCGGGCACGGCGTTCGGGCAATAAGGTTTCATGCAGTTTTAGTGATGAGAAGCTGAACAGTAAGATGGCAATAAACGCCAGTACACCGAATATTCCCCGCCAGTTAACCCAGCTCAGCAATGCGCCGCCCAGTACCGGGGCGATGATCGGTGCCAGTCCGTTCACCAGCATCAGCAATGCAAAAAACCGTGTCAGTTCATGCCCGTTATACAAATCCCTTGCCACTGCGCGTGATAATACCGCGCCACCGGCTCCGGCGATGCCCTGTAACAGACGGGCGACAATCAGCTGATTGATATCCTGCGCCACCGCACACCAGACCGATGCAGCCAGCAATAAAGCCAGGGACCACAACAGCGGGCGCATACGACCATAACGGTCACTCAGCGGGCCGAACAGTAACTGACCGAAACCGAGGCCAAGTAAACCTGCGGTCAGGCTTAACTGTGCGCTGGCGGTGGACGTATTCAGATCGCCCGCCATTTCCGGCAATGCCGGTAAATATAAATCTGTACATAACGGCCCGAGTGCGGCGAGCGAGCCGAGAACAAGGGCATAACCGAGGCGTTTTTCGTGCAGGTGAGCGCTCATGGTAAAAGTTTATTCCCGTTTGCTGGTGGTAAAATCCGTTTCGAAGAGGCTCTGGAAGTAGCGATGGTATAAGGCTTCCAGAAGCTCAGCGTCGGCGTGAACAGTCGTCATACGACGAAAAGCAGTGCCTTCACAAATCACGGCTAAGGATTCGACTTTTGCTGTCATTTCAGCATCAGAAAATTGAGGAAAAGTGGCAGTGAGAAAAGATTTTGCTTCCTTAAACAGCTGCTTTTCGGAATCACGCCAGATTTTTTCCACAATCGGATTGCGGGTCGCTTCTGCAGCGACTTCCAGCATCAGGGCATGGTCAATTTCGGCCTGCTCTTTTTGTCCGGCGCACTGATCTTCTTTATACGGCGCGCTTAAATTGCCGATCCGCCGGTGCGCCAGGTTGTGGGCCACCTGTTGCAGATTGTGCGCGTTGCCGGTCATCAGCCGGATTTTCTTCATCACAATTCGCCGGACAATTTCTTCTATTATCGCGTCTTTATTGGCGAAATAGCGGTAAATCTGTCCCACACTGAGCTGCGACGTTTTCGCTATTTCAGCCATACCTGCGGCGTGGAAACCATGCTTGCGAAAGCACAGACGTGCAGCGGCAATGATCTGGTCGCGTCGTGCGCTGATGCGCGCATCTTTAGTGCATTGTGGTGGGGGATGCATGAGATATCCGGTCATTTGGCTGATGTGGATTGTGAACGATCATTCTCAAGTATAGGGAATAGAGAGAGGCAGGTAAATATTTGTATTATGAATGGGGTAAAAAGCGGTTTTTATTTCTGCGCTATTAAGCACAATATAGACATGAAAACGGCGCCATCAGGAAGAAAGCGCCGTTTACGGAAAGAGATAAAGCTGCGGGCTACGCGGGGCTGTTAAGCAAAGTATGCCTGCAAAAATGCCACCACAGTCAGCACACAGAGGGCTACAGTCAGGAATTCAGAAGATGTTTTTGGAACAGAAAACATGTCATGCCTCAAAGGTAAACCAGGTTGAACTGACACTATTATCTGCAGATAAGATGAAGGAAACATTAAGATACGCGCGTGAGGAGATGGACCGCCATCACAGATTTATCACAGCGATGCCTCTTGTCATAAAAAAGGCATCGCCGGAAGATAGGATTAGTGCGCGCTGAACCAGCTGACCAGCATAAACGCCAGTAATGTCATGGCCAGTGAACCGGCCATGTTCAGCGCCATGTTCAGCAGCGCGGCACCGAAGCGGCCCTCCTGAAGCATGTAGACCACTTCCAGCGAGAAGGTGGAGAAGGTTGTCAGGCCGCCACAGAAACCGGTGGTGATCAGCAGCTTCCAGACAGGGTCGATATGGGTCAGGCGGGTGAAAATTGCGATGCCCAGGCCAATGATAAAGGCACCGACCAGATTCACGGTCAGGGTGCCGGCGGGCAGTACCGGACTCATGCCGTTCATTTTGAGACTGACATACCAACGCACAACGCTGCCTGTACCACCGCCAATAAAGACTGCAAGTAAGGTGCTAAACATAGTAATACCTTAAAAAATAAATGAAATTCAGAAAGGTCCGGGCACAACGCTACGAACCTCTCGCGAGATTGCGCAGACATCATCAGCCGGTAAAGGCGGTTTGGGAGGAATGTCATCTCCCCGGTACAGAGTCGTGAAGGCGCTCAGTTTACATCGTGTTATGACGCTTGTGTAGCCGTGTTTCCGTAACAGTTTTTTAAAGAGAAAATACCATGTTGATCAGAGAAGGTACCGTGCAGGATGCGCCGGTTCTGGCGCAATTACTGGGGGATTTGGATTATCCCAATACGTCTGAAGCGATAGCAGAGCGTGTGGCAAAAATGGCCGTCAACCCGGACAGTCGTCTGTTAGTGGCCGAGAAAGAAGGCAAAGCGGTCGGCTTTATTTCGTTACATTTCATCCCGCAAATTGCGCTGGCCGGAGAATTTTGCCGTATCAGCTATTTGTGTGTCAGCGATCATGCACGTGGCGGCGGTATCGGCCAGAAATTGCTGGATGAGGCCGAACGTCTGGCAGCAGAGCGGGGCTGTGACCGGATGGAGGTTCACAGCCATACCCGCCGCGTACGGGCCCACACTTTTTATGCGCGGGCACAGTACGAGGAATCACCGAAGTATTTGCTCAAAAAACTCTGAGCAATCAGGCATCCAGCGCCAGCACGATAGCGTCGGCGATCAAATCAACCTGCTCAGGTTTCACCTGACTGGTGCTGATACGGATAAATTGCCCCGGCCCGATGCGGCTGCGCTCACCGGGCAGAACTGCAATACCGCGCGCGGCCAGGGTCACCAGCGCAAACTGTTCTGATGGCACCGGGATCCACAGCGCCAGCCCGTCTCGGTCGGGGATATTCACGCCGCGCATGCGCAATGCATCGGACATGGCTTTGCGACGTTCCGCATACACTGTTTTAGCATGCGTAATTCCTTGCTGCGTTTTCGGATCGTTAATCAGCCACGCCAGCGCTTCCTGCAAAATACGGCTCGACCAGCCGGCACCAAAATTGCGGAATGATTTGATTTGCCTGATTAAATCATGTGAACCCGAGATAACCGCCAGCCGTAAATCCGGCCCGTAGGCTTTGGAATAAGAACGGACATGCACCGTGCGGTCCGGTAGCTTGCTGCCCATACTCAGCGGCGCATAACGCGACAACTGGCCGATACCGTCATCTTCAATAATCAGCGTGTTACTTTGGCTGAGGATATCGGCCAGCGCAGCATAACGTTCTGCGTTAATTGCGTGGCCGCAATGTGAATGGGTGCGTGGCTGAAAAATAAAAGCGGAAGGATTTTTCAGCAACGCCTGGCTGAGTGACTCCGGTATGGGCCCGAATTCGTCGCACTTCACCGCAATTACCTGTGCGCCCAGATTATCCAGCATATCCAGCAGTCGTGTGGCGGTCGGATCTTCAATCGCGACAACTGACCCCTGCATCAGCAGGGTTTGCAGCGTCAGATTCATCCCATCAAATCCGCCATCCGCCGCCATAAAAGCGGGGGCGTCATAGGGCCAGTCCTGCCGCGCGGCTTTAAGCAGCGACGGCGCAATAGCCTCACGCTGATAGCTGTTCAGATTGCCGGCACCCACACCGTGCTGCATGGCTTCGTGCAGGTCAGGTAACAGTGCCGGATCCGGCGACGACAGGGCCAGATCCGCAATAATATGCTCACCGAAATTACCGATTTTTTCAAAGCGTGCCGGTCTGGGTGACAGCATATCGCCACACACCCAGACGCCGTTGCGTCCGCGTCCGGCGATCACTTTCTGACGTCGTAACTGACCCCAGGCGGCAGAAACCGTGGCCGGACTGACTCCCAGCGCCTGCGCGAGTTCACGCACGGCGGGAAGATGCGAACCAATCTCGATCACACCGGAACGGATCATCGCCGCGGTTTCAAGCGCAATACCCCGCATGGAACGATCCTGTAATTGTGTCGCTAACCATTCTGCATCCACCGTTTTTTCGAGAGCGTTTTCTGCCATTTTTATGCCTTTTGTTCAGTAACAAAGATTCTATTGTACATATTAATTTATGCCATTAGTATCAAACTTAGCCAACGGAGGCGATAAAATAATCACATTGCCGCAAAGATAAGGGCCTTCGTAAAAAATTTGGTGTGTTTCCGGGGAGGTTTGTAAACGCACCGTTGTTTTTCTGCATATCAACCATGCTGACACTTAAGGGGAAAGATGTGACGATTACCATCAGGCTGGCAGTTCGTGACTGGGATTATTTTACGCCACTGGCATTAGGCGATCTTAAACCGGAAGGGTTTAATCTTGAGATAGACCGCGTGGGGACGCTGGTTGATAACCTGGGCAGCAGCGACAAATACGATGCGGGTGAAGTGTCTTTCAGCCGTTATGCACAAGGGCGTGCGCGGGGCGAATCTGATTTGCTGGCGATACCGCATTTCCTGATGCGTGGATTCCGCCAGCGCTGCATCATCACCCGCGAAGACAGCCCGTTGACCGAACTTTCGCAACTGGCCGGTAAACGTATTGGCCTGACCGGCTGGCAGGATTCCGGCAATACCTGGACCCGTACATTGCTGGCACGGGAAGGTGTGGGCATTGAAGATGCGAACTGGTATGTCGGCCGTCTGACCGAAGCGCACCCGATTGTCGACCGTCTGGCCGGTTTTGGCCGCGAAGGACGCATTGAAGCCGTTCCGCAAGAGCGTCCTCTGATGGCGTTATTACAGGAAGGCTGGCTGGATGCGGTATTTACACCGTTTATGCCTGAGGGCTTTTTCAAGCCTGATTCCGGTTTCCGTCAGTTCCAGCCGGATTTCCGTGCCGCTGAACTGGCCTATTTCAACCGCGTCGGGTATATCCCCGGTATCCACCTGCTGGCGGTCAAACCTGCGCTGGCCGAAGAGCATCCGTGGTTGCCGCAGGCACTGAGCGACATCATTGACCGTTCTTATGAAATCTGGATGGATAAGCGCGCAAAATACGCCGATACCACGCCATGGCTGCTGGATGATTTACGCCGCACCGTGGCCGATTTACCTGCGGACTGGAATGCAAACGGTTACGCCGCCAATGAAAAGATGATTGATGATTTTGCGCAGGAATTATATGCGCAGGGGCTGAGTGCTAAGCGCCTGACGCCGCGAGATTTGTTCCCGAACTTTGCTCAGTAACACTTAACCGATCGCTTTGACCCATGAGCGACAGGGGAGTCAAAAATGAAAGTTGCATTAGGTCAGTTTGCCGTTTCCCGAGAATGGGAAGCGAATGTCGAAACTTGTCTTTCGCTGATGGCGAAATCGCTGGAAGCGGGGGTGGATTTGCTGGTGCTGCCGGAAGGCATTCTGGCGCGCGACATCACCGATCCGGATTTGGTTTTAAAAGCGGCACAACCTCTTGATGGTCCGTTTGTCAGCCAGATGCTGGCGGCCAGCAGGGGGAATCAGATGACCACCATGATGAGTGTCCATACGCCCGCGCCGGATGGCCGTGCTTATAATATGCTGATTTCCCTGCGGAATGGCGAAATTATTTCTGAATACAGAAAGCTGCATCTTTATGATGCGTTCTCTTCTCAGGAATCTAAAAACGTCACCGCAGGCGACGAAGTGCCGCCGCTGGTGAATGTCGCCGGGTTTACTGTCGGCCTGATGACCTGCTATGACGTGCGTTTTCCGGAGCTGGCACGTCGCCTGGTGCTTGATGGAGCCGACGTACTGGTGCTGCCCGCCGCATGGGTGAAAGGCCCGCTGAAAGAAATGCATTGGGAAATACTGGTCACGGCACGCGCACTGGAAAATACCACCTATATGGTGGCGGTGGGTGAATGCGGCGAGCGCAATATTGGCAACAGCATGGTCGTCGATCCGCTGGGTGTGGCGATTGCCCGCGCCGCCGAAGCCCCGGCACTGGTATTTGCTGAACTGGATAAAGATCGTCTGGCTCATGCCCGAAAAGTATTACCAGTACTGGCAAACCGCCGTTTTGGTTTACCGCAACTGCGTAACGACTAACGCTGTGTGGCCGGTCCTCAACGGCTGCCTCAGATTTCATGCAGTACCGCGCCCTCACCAGGGAACGCGTTTATTTCTTATATCAGTCACCATAAATAGAAACACCCGGAAAGCTGCCACGGAAGGTAACCACTCTAAAATACACAACATTCATAAACTCACAGACCGACTTTTAACACAGAGGAAATAAAAGAATGATGGCAAAACAACTCCGTCAGGCTGCTGTACTGACTGCTGCATTACTTTCCGTATCTTCGATAAATGCCTTTGCTGCTGAAAATGTGACAATCCCGGCTCAGACGATGGATCCGGCGATCCATGCAAAATTACCTGCGGATATTCAGAAGTCAGGCGTGATGACCTCTGTGAACAATGGCTCATTCCCTCCGTATGAGATTGTGACCGGTGCCAATGGCCTGGATGGTGCGAGTGCGGATCTGGCGCACGCGCTGGCACAAGTGATGGGTGTAAAAATAGAGCATGCTTCCGTGAGCGGTTTATCCGGCATCCTCAGTGGCATGGCCGCAGGGCGCTACCAGATGGGTATCGGCCCGATTGGCGATTATCCTGACCGTCAGGCAAAAAATGATTTCATTGATTTCGTCAAAGAATACGTTGTTTTCGGCGTGCGCAAAGGTAACCCGGAAAACATCAGTTCCCTCGATGATACCTGCGGTAAACGCATTGCCGTGATGGCGGGCGGTTCTGCTGAACAGGTGATCCGTAAGCAGTCTGACGTGTGCGTTAAAGACGGTAAACCGGCGGTGACAGTACAGTCATTTGCCGATCAACCAACGTCGATTCTGGCGGTTCGTTCTAACCGTTCCGACGCATTCTTCTCTTCTCAGGCACCGCTGACCTATTTTGTTGAAAAAGCCAACGGCCAGCTTGAACTGACCGGTACTGGCAAATCAAATGGCTTTGGCGATATCTTCCAGGGGACGGTCGTTGCCAAAGATTCACCGGTTCGTGACGCGATCCTCGCCGGTTATCAGAAACTGTTCGACAACGGCACGTATGCCATCATCATGAAAAAATGGGGCCTGGAAGGCAATATGATCCCGGCACCGGGTATTAACCTGGCCAAGGCGCAGCCTAAATGACTGATAAAACGTATAGTTCAACACCGGCAGTCAGGGACGACTATACGCAGGATCCGCGACGCAACGTTGAGTTTTCCCACGCCCCGCGTCATTACGGCCGCTGGGTGGCCTGGATAGTGGTGCTGCTGATTGCCGCTGACGTGATCTGGGCGGTTTCGCACAACCAGAACTTCGAATGGCATGTGGTGGCGCAATGGTTCACGGAAGGTTCGGTGATCAAAGGCCTGGGCGTCACGCTCGGCCTTACTGTGGTGTCGATGCTGCTCGGAGTGTTCATCGGCCTGATGCTGGCCATTGCCCGTCTGTCTGACAGCATATTGCTCAGGAAATTAGCGGGGCTGTATATCTGGTTCTTCCGCGGTACGCCGCTGCTGGTTCAGTTATTGTTCTGGTACAACATGTCGACATTGTTCCCGCGTGTGGTGTTGGGGATCCCGTTTGGTCCGCAATATCTGAGCTGGAATACGAATGATCTGATCACCCCGCTGACAGCTGCCATTGCCGGTCTGGCGCTGAATGAGGCGGCTTATATGGCAGAAATCATTCGGGCAGGTTTGCTGTCAGTCGATAACGGTCAGGCGGAAACCGCACAGGCATTTGGCATGAGTCGTGGCCGTGCGCTGCGCCGGATCATTATTCCTCAGGCCATGCGGTCGATTATTCCGCCGACCGGTAACCAGCTCATCAGTATGATTAAAGCGACATCGCTGGTCAGCGTTATTGCCATGGGGGATTTGCTGTATTCCGTGCAAACTGTCTACAACCGTACCTTTGAAGTGGTACCTATGCTGATGGTGGCAGTGATTTGGTATCTGTTTATCACGTCATTGCTCAATCTTGGGCAGTCTGCAATTGAACGCTATTATTCCCGCGGCACACGCCGGACATTGCCTAACGTCAAACGTCGTCAAAGCAATGCGGAAGAAAAAACCGCGCCGATCATCAGTACACCGGACATGGTCCGGAAGGAGGATTTATGAGTCAATTACACGCTGACACACAGTCGTCCGGACAAGCATCACTGGTGATCGCCCGTAACGTGCATAAAAGTTATGGTGATAACGAAGTGCTGAAGGGAATCGATCTTGATGTGAAACCCGGCGAAGTGGTGGTGATCCTCGGGCCGTCGGGCTCGGGTAAATCCACCTTTCTGCGCTGTATAAATCATCTGGAAGATATCGATCGCGGTTCCATTATGGTAGGCGGTGAGCAAATAGGTTATGAACTGCGCGGGGACCGTCTGCATAAATTGCCTGAACGGGCAATTGCGCGGCAGCGCCGGGATATCGGCATGGTATTCCAGCAATTCAATCTTTATCCGCACATGACTGTGTTGCAAAATATCATTGAAGCACCGGTGGGTGTGCATAAAGAAAGCCGCCATGAAGCGGAGAAATATGCGCATGAGTTGCTGCAAAAAGTCGGCCTGAGCGATAAAGCCAATGCTTATCCGCGCCATCTTTCCGGCGGTCAGCAACAGCGTGTGGCTATAGCCCGTGCGCTGGCGGTGAAACCTAAACTGATGCTGTTCGATGAACCGACGTCAGCGCTCGACCCTGAACTGGTCGGCGAAGTTCTGGCCACTATGCGGGATCTGGCCATGCAGGGGCTGACGATGATAGTGGTGACGCATGAGATTGGCTTTGCGAAAGAGGCAGCAGACCGCGTAGTGTTTATGGATCGCGGGGTTGTCGTTGAGCAGGGGGCCGCGGAAGATGTCCTGGTCAGTCCGAAACATCAGCGGACACAGGCGTTCCTGAGCCGCTTTATCTGACCGGTAAGACGGGCTGAAGCCGGGAGTGCAGACTGTTATTCTGCAATTTCCACCCGGTTTCGTCCGTTTTACGCAATGCAGTCCGCAATGATGAATACCGCTAAACCGGATGGTATGAAGCGTTTTCCGCATGGATTTTCATCGCAGGTGGTAAGCCGGAGGGATCATCGGGTCGAAAACAAACATGCCGGGGGAGAGGGTTGCCCGGTAAATAAAAACAGAAATACTTTATGAGCGTACTGTTCACGCTCATAATAGCTCACTCTGGTCACTATGCGCACAGTTCTGGATCCGTTCTGTTACATTTTCGGGTTGTATTAACGTCGCGAATGGCCGTTAATAACGGCATATAGCTATTGCTGTTTTCCAGCACTCAGTGTTAAGAAGGTATGTATGGAAGGTCTAAGTATTACTAAATTGTTGGTGGTCGGCGTGCTGATCGTTTTGTTGTTCGGTACCAGCAAACTCCGTTCTCTGGGCGGCGACCTGGGCGCGGCACTGCGTGGCTTCAAGAAAGCCATGAATGATGATCCTGCTCCCGCTTCTGCTGAAAAAACCGCAGAAGAGAAGCCTGGTGAACGTGTTGAGCATAAAGACTGAGTCTTCAGAGCGACAGTTCCCGGCCCTTTAGCCAAACGAAAAAGGTTGTTCTTGCGAACAACCTTTTTGTTTTTGTCAGACAAAGAAGTTACGAGATGTTACTTAACTTCTAATCCTTTCGCTTGCAGATCGGCGTGGTAAGAAGAACGCACGAACGGACCGCATGCTGCATGGGTGAAGCCCATTTCCATCGCCGCTTCTTTCATCTGATCAAACTCTTCAGGGCTGACATAACGCTGCACCGGCAGATGATGACGGCTTGGCTGTAAATACTGGCCGAGTGTCAGCATCGTCACGCCATGACGACGCAGGTCGCGCATCACTTCGATGATTTCTTCGTTCGTTTCGCCCAGGCCGACCATCAGTCCTGATTTAGTGGGTATTTCAGGATGTGCTTCTTTAAAACGTTGCAGCAGCGTCAGTGACCACTCGTAGTTTGCGCCCGGACGAACCTGACGGTAAACACGCGGCACATTTTCCAGATTGTGGTTAAACACATCAGGCGGGCTTGCATTAAGGATTTCCAGCGCACGATCCATACGGCCACGGAAATCCGGCACCAGAGTTTCGATTTTGATGGTTGGGTTTTTCGCGCGGATAGCCGTAATACAATCTGCAAAGTGCTGAGCCCCGCCGTCGCGCAGATCATCACGGTCAACGGAGGTGATGACTACATAACGCAGACCCATATCAGAAATGGTCTGCGCCAGTTTTTCCGGTTCGTTAGTATCCGGAGCTGTCGGGCGACCATGTGCCACATCACAGAACGGGCAGCGACGGGTACAAATGGCACCGAGGATCATGAATGTTGCGGTACCGTGGTTGAAGCACTCGGAAAGGTTAGGGCAGGCCGCTTCTTCACAAACAGAATGCAGGCCATTTTTGCGCAGTGCTGATTTAATGCCCTGAATTTTCGTTGAGTCGGCTGGCAGTTTGATTTTCATCCATGCCGGCTTACGTAACATTTCCTGCCGGTCACTGACCACGGTTTTCACCGGAATTAACGCCATCTTATCTGCATCGCGGTATTTGACACCGCGTTCCATCTGAATCGGTTTACTCATAATCTTGCAGCTTCCAGGTTTGTCACTCGTTACCCGAGTTTTTTCAGGACATTCAATGAACTGGCTGATTCATCAAAAAAAGTAGAAATAATGCGGAAATTATATCATTGAAGCATCTCTTCGTTCAGCCCTTCGTCATGGCCGGAAGTGCTAAATAGTGCAATTTTTTAACTTTAAAGAAGAAGTGGTCTCGATGAAATCACTTTTTATCGCATTTAGTCTTTTGAAAAGACTGATTATTTTAACGATTCACTGCGAGGGCTGAAACGGTGTTAATAGTGTGTAAATATTTTCCCGCGCGCCTGATAAATCCCGGAAACGCGAGGTATGCGGGAAAAGATTAATGCCGGGGGGCAACGGCCAAAAATCACTGCGCTGAAGAGGCATAATGTTCAACCTGCCAGGGCAGGTAATCAACCTGCAGGTAATCAAGACGATGGTTAAAACATTTCACCAGAACAGGCATCACCTGATCGACCGTCAGCCCCGGCTTCTCGAGGCTCGCCTGCGTCATTTCAAGGCCGGCGTAACCACAGGGGTTGATGCGACGGAAAGGCTCGAGATCCATATCAATATTTAATGCCAGACCGTGTAACGAACATCCTTTGCGGATCCGTAATCCCAGCGAACAAATCTTTTTACCCCCGACATATACACCCGGTGCATCCGCGCGCGGGTAAGCTTCAATGGAAAAATGCGCCAGCGTATCGACTACCGTTTGTTCAATCGCCGTCACCAGCTGACGAACACCCAGTTTTTTGCGTTTCAAATCCACCATCACGTACATCACCTGCTGACCGGGACCGTGATACGTCACCTGGCCGCCACGGTCGCTCTGGATAACCGGAATATCACCGGGCATCAGGACATGTTCGGCTTTGCCAGCCTGCCCCTGCGTAAATACACGGGGATGCTGAACCAGCCAGATCTCATCAAGCGAGTCGGCGTTGCGGTGTTCCGTAAAATGGTGCATGGCCAGAGAAACCGGCTCATAGGGCTGAAGGCCAAGCTGGCGCAGTACGATACGTTCTTGCGGATTTTGTGGTTGCACGGCAGTTATCGTCAATCAAGAGGGGGAAAAACGCGCGACAGTGTGGCTCCCGCGCGGATCGGTCAGAAAGGGCTTACAGCACCATGCGGACAATTTCGATATTGCCCAGCTCATCGTACAGGGTTTCGACCTGATCGATGTGAGTCGCAGTTATCGTAATTGAAACGGAGTGGTAATTCCCTTTACTGCTCGGTTTTACCTGAGGATTGTAATCGCCAGGCGCATGGCGTTGCACGACTTCCACAACCTGGTCTACCAGCTCGGGTTGTGCCAGGCCCATTACTTTGTAGGTAAAGGGACAAGGGAATTCGAGCAGTTCGTTCAGTTTGGTTTTCATGTGCACTCCAGCGTGTTGTACAGCGTATTAAGTTTTATCTCTCAAAGTATAACTCCCGCCGTAGCGGGAGTTATAATCTATACCGGTTATATGGGGGTTGTTGCAAATTTTTTCAAGAGGACAACTTAGCCAAACCAGTGGTGGAACATCAGTTTGATGTAATCCACGATGCGGCCGAAGAAGCCGCCTTCTTTTACTTCATTCATGACGACAAGAGGGCGTTCATCAATGGTTTTTCCATCAAGCTGGAAGTTGATTGACCCAACCACCTGATTTTTCTGCAAGGGTGCATGCAGTTCCGGGGTGTTGAGCACATAGCTGGCTTTCAGATCTTTCATGCGACCGCGCGGGATCGTCAGGTAAGCATCTTTTTCAACACCCAGCGCGACGCGATCAGTATCGCCAAACCAGACAGGTTCTGACGCAAACTCTTTACCGGCTTTCAGCGGAGAAACGGTTTCGAAGAAACGGAAGCCCCAGGTCAGGAGCTTTTTACTTTCTACTTCACGGCCTTTATACGTGTGCCCGCCCATCACGGCGGAGATCAGACGCATCTGGCCTTCTGTCGCAGAAGCCACCAGGTTATAACCTGCTGAATCGGTATGACCGGTTTTAATGCCGTCAACATTCAGGCTGTTATCCCACAACAAACCGTTACGGTTCATCTGGCGGATATTGTTGAAGGTGAATTCTTTCTCTTTGTACGTGGCGTACTCTTCCGGCACATCACGGATCAGCGCCTGACCAATCAGCGCCATATCGCGGGCTGAGCTGTACTGACCCGCGGCATCAAGACCATGAACAGTACCGAAGTGGGTATTTTTCAGTCCCAGTGAGCTCACATAGTTGTTCATGATGGCAACGAAAGCATCCTGACTTCCGGCGACATGGTCGGCCATGGCGACACACGCATCATTACCTGACTGCAGAATGATCCCGCGGTTGAGCTCAGAAACCGGTACCCGATCACCCGGTTTGAGGAACATCAGGGAAGAGCCTTTGAAGACCGGATTGCCAGTGGCCCAGGCGTCCGGACCGACGGTAACGATGTCGGTCGGAGAGATTTTGCCGGCTTTGATGGACTGACCGATAACATAACTGGTCATCATTTTTGTCAGGCTGGCAGGATCGCGGCGCGCATCGGCATTCATTTCTGCCAGAACTTTGCCGGAGTTGTAGTCGATCAGGATATAGGCTTCAGCATCAATCTGCGGAACGCCAGGGATCATTGTTTTTAAATTGACATCGTCGGCATAGGCGGACGCTGCACTCAAAGTGATTACGGTGCCCAATGCGAGGCTTTTGACTAAACGTGAAGTATTTACAAGTTTCATGATCGGGACAACAACATCCGTGGGAGTAAGTGATAAACGTGCGCCACTATAGCAGAAGAGTCATAAGTCAGACATCTTCGATTACCGACGCTTACTGACTTTTACTTATACGAAAGGGGACGTATAAGAACGGGGCCGAAGCCCCGCACTGGAGAATTACATACCGGCGGTGACAAAAGATTGCTGCTGAGCTTCGCTGGCCAGGCGCTGTTTCAATTTTTCGGCCTGCTGGCGGGTGCTGAAAGGCCCGAGTTGCACACGATAGGTGCTGCCATTAGCCTGCACCTTGCCTGGTACCGAAAAACGCTGACTGAGGCTTTTTTGCCATAACTGCGCATTTTGCGGGTTACTCAGTGCGCCAACCTGCACCATAAAGCCTGAGGCAGGAATTGCCGTGGTATGCGCGGGTGCCGCAGAAGCAGCAACCACCGGCGCGGCAGTAGCGACAGCCACCGGTGCGGCAACCGGTGCGCTGCCTTCTAAAACACCCTGACGTAATGGTGTCGGTGCACTCAGAAAACCGCCGCCGCTGTTGCCGGACGTGGTGGTGGTGCCGGTGGCAGCAACGGTATTGCCTGCGTTGTCTTCGTCATTGGTCAGCGGTGCGGCATTTGGGTTGCTGAGCGTGCTGTTACTGATTGGACGCACATCTGACGTATCGACCGGCTGAGCGCTCAGCGTAGGCGTGCCCATACTGCTGGCCCCTAAATTCGGACGTGATGGCAGGGCATAAGATTGTTTGGCGACGGTCGTCCCAATCGTACCCGGGCCGGAGAGTGTGCCATCTGGTGCAACGTTGATGAAATCAATACGGACTTTCGTGCTGTTGGTCAGATTCAAACGGTCTGCCGCAGCCTGCGATAAGTCAATGATTTTGCCGGGAACGTAAGGGCCGCGGTCGTTAACACGCACCACAAGCATTCGGCCGGTCGCCATGTTGGTGACGCGCACATAGCTTGGGATCGGCAGTGTCGGGTGCGCTGCGGTCATGGCTGTCGGGTCGAATTCTTCCCCGATCGCCGTGGTATTGCCCCCGTTCTCCTGCCCGTACCAAGCGGCTTGCCCGACCTGCGAGAAGTTAGACGGGTCTTTAATGATCTTATAGGTTTTACCGTTAACGGTATAATCCTGCAGGGTGCCCGGATTATAAGGTTCGTAACGCGGATCTGCCCCGCCGATTTCTACCACCGGGCCATTGTAGGCTTGCTGCGGTGCCGGTTGTTGTTGCTGTGTTTCGTCAGTGGCGCAACCACTTAACAGCAAACCGATAATGACAGCTCCAAGCCACTGCTTACGCATTGCTCACCTCTATAAATTTTTCGACAACATTTTTCGATGAGTATGTATCGACATAACGATACCAAACCCTGCCATTAGCACGATGAGTGCCGACCCGCCATAGCTGACCAGAGGCAAAGGTACCCCAACTACCGGGACAATACCACTGACCATACCAATGTTAACAAACACATAAACGAACAGAATCAGCATCAGTCCGCCGGACATTACACGGCCAAAAGTGGTCTGTGCATGGGCGGCAATCACCAGACCACGCATAATGAGACATAAATACAGCCCGAGCAGCACCAGAACGCCAATCAGCCCAAGTTCTTCGGCGAGTACAGCAAAGATAAAGTCGGTATGTCGCTCGGGCAGGAATTCAAGCTGAGACTGCGTACCGTGTAACCAACCTTTGCCGGAAAGACCGCCAGAGCCGATGGCAATTTTAGACTGAATAATATGATAGCCCGCGCCCAGCGGATCGCTTTCAGGATCAAGCAGCATCATGACGCGGTCGCGCTGATAGTCGTGCATCAGGAAGAACCACAGAATCGGGATAAACGCGGCAACCAGAAGGGCGGCGACGGCAATCAGTTTCCAGCTCATGCCCGAAAGGAACAGTACGAATAATCCGGATGCGGCAATCAAAATTGAGGTGCCCAGATCGGGCTGTGCTGCGACCAGCAGGGTAGGGATAAAGATTAATGCCAGAGCAATTGCGGTATTTTTGAGTGAAGGCGGGCATACGTCGCGGTTGATAAAGCGCGCCACCATCAAAGGCACGGCAATTTTCGCCAGTTCTGATGGCTGGAATTTTATGATCCCCAGATCCAGCCAGCGCTGCGCACCTTTACTGATACTGCCGAAAGCATCAACCAGCACCAACAAAAAGACGCAGAAGATGTAAAGATAAGGTGCCCAGCTTTCATAAACGCGCGGCGGGATTTGCGCCATGACCAGCATAATCACCAGACCCATGAGGATCTGGCCAATTTTACGTTCCATCATGCCCATATCCTGACCGCTGGCGCTCCACATCACGAACGCACTGTAGGTCAGCAGCGCGAGCACGATCAACAGCATCGTCAGGTCGATATGCATTTTCGACCACAATGATCTTTTTTGTTGGTTCTCAGTCATTGACGGTTAATCACCTTCGGTTCCCGGCGGCGCTGGCGCGTCGGCCGGTAATTGTGTCGTGTTGTCGCCCAGTAAAATATGGTCGAGTATCTGGCGTGAAATTGTTCCTACAGCCGGCCCCGCGCCCCCGTTCTCCAGAACCACGGCAACCGCCACGGTCGGTTTGTCATACGGTGCAAAAGAGGTCATCAGCTTGTGGTCACGCAGATGCTCAGCAATTTTATGCGCATTATAGATTTCATTGGCTTTCAAACCGTAAACTTGTGCTGTCCCGGATTTTGCAGCGGCTTTATAAGGCGCGTCAGCAAAATACTTGCGGGCAGTCCCGTTCGGCCGGTTTGCAACGCCATACATACCGTCTTTAGCGATTTCCCAATAGCCGGAATGGATATCGCCAATCTGAGTGGTTTCCTGCTGTTTGTACGGCACCTGCTGGCCGTCAACTTTAGTACTCAGCAGCAAATGCGGCGTTTTGACATTGCCGTCATTAATCAGTGTGGTCATGGCTTTCATGATTTGGACAGGCGTGGCAGTCCAGTAGCCCTGACCAATGCCGACCGGTATGGTATCGCCCTGATACCAGGGTTTTTTGAAGCGTTTAAACTTCCAGTCGCGGTTTGGCATATTCCCGCTACGTTCTTCTGATAAATCGATACCGCTGTACTGGCCGTAACCAAATTTCCCCATCCACTCGGAAAGGCGGTCAATCCCCATATCATAAGCAACCTGATAGAAGAAGGTGTCAGCCGATTCTTCAAGGGCTTTAGTCACATTCAGGCGACCATGTCCCCAGTGTTTCCAGTCGCGGTAACGCTTGTCTGAGCCCGGCAATTGCCACCAGCCCGGATCAAACAGGGACGTATTTTTATTGATAACGCCGGTTGTCAGCGCAGAAACTGAAATATACGGTTTCACAGTAGACGCTGGCGGATAAACGCCCTGAGTCGTCCGGTTGATCAAAGGCTTATTCGGGTCGTTAAGCAGTGTGTTGTAATCTTTGCTGGAGATGCCATCCACAAACAGGTTCGGGTCATAACTCGGGTTAGAGACCAGCGCGCGGATAGCGCCATCACGGGGATCAGTCACCACGACTGCGGCGCGGCTGCCGGTCAGAAGCACTTCAATGTATTGCTGTAACGGTAAGTCGATTGTCAGGTAAATATCTTTGCCCGCCTGCGGCGGTTCTTCGTGAAGCTGGCGGATAACGCGGCCACGGTTGTTCACTTCAACTTCTTCATAGCCGGTTTTACCGTGAAGCGTATCTTCATAATAGCGCTCAATACCGAGCTTACCGATGTCGTGCGTGGCAGCATAGTTGGCCAGAATGCCGTCTTTATCGAGGCGCTCAACGTCACGGTCATTGATTTTCGATACATAGCCGATAACGTGCGTCAGCGCGGAGCCGTAAGGATAATAGCGCCGCTGATAGCCCTTGACCTCAACGCCAGGGAAGTGGAACTGGTTTACCGAGAAACGTGCAACCTGGACTTCAGTCAGTGCCGTTTTCACCGCAATAGACGTAAAGCGTCGCGAACGCTGACGCTCTTTTTTGAAGTTATCGATATCTTCCTGCGTGAGGTCAACTATCGGTTTGAGGCCTTCAAGCGTGGCCTGCAAATCGTCCACTTTTTCCGGCACCAGTTCGAGCTGATAAATTGTGCGGTTCAGCGCCAGTGGCGTGCCGTTGCGGTCATAGATAATCCCGCGGCTGGGCGCGATGGGCACCAGTTTGATACGGTTATCGTTAGAGCGGGTTTGGTAATCCTGGAAACGGACAATTTGCAGATTATAAAGATTAAAAGCTAAAACGCCGCTAAGTAGCAGAATGCCGATAAACGCCACCAGTGCACGGCGCACAAAGAGGGCTGATTCAGCCGTATAGTCGCGAAAAGGGTTACGATCTATTTTCATCCCACTACTTAATTCATGTTGCTGACATTCACCACCCGTTATTCGCGGTGGTATGGATGATTAGTGGTAATACTCCAGGCCCGGTAAAGGCTTTCCGCAACCAGAACCCGAACCAGCGGGTGAGGGAGGGTCAACGGAGAGAGCGACCAGCTCTGTTCCGCTGCAGCTTTACAGGCAGGCGCCAGCCCTTCCGGGCCGCCGATTAACAGGCTGACATTGCGTCCGTCCTGCTTCCAGCGTTCCAGTTGTTGCGCCAGTTGCGGGGTTTCCCATGGTGTGCCTGGAATATCCAGCGTCACGATACGATTCCCTTTACCGACGGCGGCCAGCATCTGTTCACCTTCTTTTTCAAGAATGCGCTTGATGTCTGCGTTCTTCCCACGTTTCCCGGCCGGAACCTCAGTCAGTTCAAACGGCATGTCTTTAGGAAAACGGTGCAGATAATCGTTAAAACCGGTTTGCACCCAGTCAGGCATTTTAGTGCCGACGGCGACAAGTTGCAGCTTCACGCATCAGCCCCAGAGTTTCTCAAGCTCATACAGCTGACGGCTTTCTTCCTGCATAACATGCACAATCACTTCACCCAGATCGACAACTACCCAGTCAGCTTCATTGATACCTTTCACACCCATGGCATCAAGACCGGCGGCTTTAATTTCTTCAACCAGATGCCCTGCGATGGACATGACATGGCGGCTTGACGTGCCGGTGCAGATAATCATGCAGTCAGTAATACTGGATTTACCTTTAACATCAATGGCGATGATGTCTTGTGCTTTCAGGTCATCGACTTTATCGACAACAAAATCTTGGAGCGCTTTACCTTGCAAAGGTTCCCCCTGGGGATGTTTGAAACAATTGACCTCACGAGATGTTCGCCGGTGTAACACCGAAACAATGAAAAATCTCATGAAGGATAAACATAGCGGTTATCTGGAAAACAGCTTAAAACGTTTAACAATCAATACATTGTACTGGTTGATTACGCAGCGTTATCGAGAGCCGAAATTAAGCGGCGCAGTATAGCACGCGTTAGCTACTCGCGGTATAAGCCCTGTGATTCTATGTAGCGCTCAACGGCGGAAGGCAATAAATCTGAGCACTCAAGACCCGCATGGCGGCGCTCACGGATTTCAGTCGCTGAAATATCCAGCAATGGAGTATTGGCCTGATAAATGAATCCGGCCGGTTTTTGCTTAAGTGCATCGGCATTATTCACCCGATGGGTGTCATACCATTTCTGCAGTTCTGGTGTATCAAGTTGTTCCTGATAACCCGGGCGTGCCATGACCACGATATGACAGAAATCCAGTAACGATTCCCACCGGTGCCACTTATGAAGCGTCAGTAACGAATCCTGACCAATGATAAACGCCAGCGGGCATTTATCGCCATGTTCTTTACGTAACGTTGCAAGTGTCTCAATCGTGTACGAGGGCGTATCCACAGCCAGCTCACGGGGATCGACTGAAAACAGCGCGTTATCCGCCACCGCCAGCTTCGCCATTTGCAGGCGTTGCTGCGGGGTTGCCTCGGGTTGCGGCCGGTGCGGGGGGACGTTATTGGGCAGCAGGATCACCTGATCAAACCCGGCCTGCGCTGCCAGTGCCGAAACGGGTTTCAGATGTCCATAATGGATCGGGTCAAATGTGCCGCCGAAAAAAGCCAGAAGCTTTTCAGTGGTTGTAAAAGAATGTGCAGTGCGGTGCGGCATACTGATGTCCTGCTTCAATACAAACCCAACTCATTAAAGCCGGTAGGTAAGGGTTTCCCACAGAGTAGCATAGACAGGCTTTCAAGCTCGGCCCAGACTGACTGACCGTAATCCTGTTTCAGCGTGATTTCTATCTGGGTCAGTAAGCGCACAGCCTGAGCCAGCTGGGCAAGAGACAGACGCTGCAGTGCCTGGGTGACCAGCGGCCGACGGTTTTGCCAGACTTTTTGCTGATCAAACAGGGTCCTGATCGGGATGGTGTCCATTTTACGTTTCAGATTGAGTAACATCAGCAGTTCGCGCTGCACGGTTCGCAGTAAAATAACCGGCTCGCTGTCTTCGTGTTGCAACTGGCGCAAGATATGCCAGGCACGCTTACTTTTTCCGGCCAGCAATGCATCCAGCCAATGATAGGGCGTGAAATGTGCTGCATCGTTAACGGCCTCTTCGACGCGTGGTAACGTGAGTTTGCCATCCGGATAGAGCAGGGAAAGGCGCTCCAGCGACTGCGCAAGTGCCAGCAAATTTCCTTCGTAGCAATAGCACAAAAGCTGATTAGCCGGTTCATCAAGTTCAAGCGAAAGTTCTTTGGCGCGACGGGTTACCCAGCGGGGAAGTTGTGCCTGCTCAGGCGTCTGGCAACTGACGAAAACACCTTTGTCACTTAACGCTTTAAACCAGGCGCTGTTTTCCTGTGCCTTGGTCAGTTTTGTACCGCGAAACAGCAGAAGGATATCGTCGTGGAGCAGGGTAGTCAGTTTGAGTAATTGTTCTGCTATCGGCGCCGTCGGGCCATTTTCGGGCAGAATAAGCATCAGGGTCTGGCGGCTGGCAAACAGGCTCAGTGCCTGACAGATGCTAAAAATGGACTCCCATTCGGTATGGGCATCAAGAAGGTAAGTGTAGTGTTCTTCAAAACCCGCCTGCTGGGCCGCCTGACGGATGCTGTCCTGGCTTTCCTGCAAAAGCAAAGGGTCATTTCCACATAACACATAACAAGCACGCAGCCCCTCACGGAGCTGCGCAGCAAGTTGTTCCGGATAAACTCGGATCATTGTGCGGAAGGTGTGGCCGGTGCCGTAGAAGATGCCGCAGAAGCATCAGACGACGTGGCCGCTGATGAACCGGTAGAAATGACTTCTACCTGACGTCCGCCGACATCGTCTGCTTTGTGCAATTCTGAAGCATGGACGGTCAGCAACTTACGGATCAGTTGCTGTGCAGCCTGCTGGCGCATTTCCTCTGTAATGATGTCCTGCTCGTTATCTTTCGCCAGCGCCGTTAACGGGTTGTCAAAGAAGGAGCGGAACACTTTGACATGGAGAGGATACAAATCCTTACCAGGCATCAGTACCGTTGCATTAATCGTCATTTCCATCTGATATTCAGCGGTTTTACCGTCCTGGAAGATCGATGCGGTAGTCTGACCCACTGACTCAGCACCAATGCGCAGCGACGGGATATTCTTACGCTGTTCTTTGGTCGGATCATCAACAATGGTCACATTGCTCAGACGCAACTGAGTCCTGATATTACGGGCCAACGGGCCATACGGATCTCCGCTGTCCAAAACGATTGTTTTCAGTTCGTCAGGCACATTGGTTTTTCCACGCAAATGGAATCCACAACCTGCTGTAACCAGCACTGCTGCGGTGAGCAGCAGTGTCATTATGGGATGTCGCACAGATCCTCCTTGACTCAACCTACAACCAGGTTAAGCAGTTTGCCCGGGACGTAGATTACTTTGCGAACGGTAACCCCATCCAGATATTTTGCGACCAAATGTTCTTCTGCCGCACGATCGCGCACTTGTTGCTCGGTAGCATCAGCGGCTACGGTGATTTTAGCACGCACTTTACCGTTCACCTGCACCACGACCAGCCTGGAGTCTTCAACCATTGCCTGCTCATCAGCTTGTGGCCATGGTGCGGTATCCACGTCACCTTCGCCTTTCAGCGACTGCCAGAGGCTGAAGCAGACATGCGGGGTGAATGGATAAAGCATACGGACAACCGCCAGCAAGGACTCCTGCAGCAGTGCCCGATCTTGTTCGGTATCCTGCGGTGCACGACCCAGCTTGTTCATCAGTTCCATCACCGCCGCAATAGCGGTGTTAAAGGTCTGACGACGGCCAATATCATCGGTCACTTTAGCGATGGTTTTATGCAAATCACGACGCAGATCTTTCTGTGCTTCATTCAGGGAAGCAATATCCAGAGCGGCAACCGGGCCTTTTTCTGTATGTTCGAAGGCCAGTTTCCAGACACGTTTCAGGAAGCGGTTTGCCCCTTCGACACCGGATTCCTGCCATTCCAGCGTCATTTCTGCCGGAGAGGCGAACATCATAAACAGACGCACGGTATCAGCACCGTATTTATCAACCATCACCTGCGGGTCGATGCCGTTGTTTTTAGACTTGGACATCTTGCTCATGCCGGCGTAAACCAGCTCACGGCCTTGTGAATCGGTCGCTTTGGTGATACGACCTTTTTCGTCACGTTCAACTGTAGTATCGGCAGGAGAGACCCAGATACGTTCGCCGTTACTGCCGGTGTGGTAGAAGGCATCAGCCAGAACCATACCCTGACACAACAGACGTTTGGCCGGTTCATCAGAATCCACCAAACCTGCGTCACGCATCAGTTTATGGAAGAAGCGGAAATACATCAGGTGCATAATGGCGTGTTCGATGCCACCGACATACTGATCCACTGGTAGCCAGTAGTTGGCGGCCGCAGGATCCAGCATCCCTTCGTCGTATTGCGGGCAGGTGTAACGCGCGTAATACCAGGAAGACTCCATAAAGGTATCAAAGGTATCTGTTTCTCGCAGGCCCGGCATGCCGTTCACCGTCGTTTTTGCCCACTCAGGATCCGCTTTAATCGGGCTGGTGATACCGTCCATGACGACATCTTCCGGCAACACAACCGGCAGTTGATCTTCTGGTGTAGGAATAACAGTACCGTCTTCCAGCGTGATCATCGGGATTGGCGCGCCCCAGTAGCGCTGACGGGAAACTCCCCAGTCGCGCAGACGGTAGTTTACTTTGCGCTGACCCACGCCCTGAGCAACCAGTTTGTCGGCAATGGCGTTGAAACCGTCTTCGTGATTCAGACCATCAAATTCGCCTGAATTGAACAGCGTCCCTTTCTCTGTCATCGCTTCTGCGGTGATATCAGGGTGGCTGCCATCAACGTGCAGAATAACCGGTTTGATCTGCAGGTTATATTTGGTGGCGAATTCCCAGTCACGCTGGTCATGGCCAGGAACGGCCATCACCGCGCCAGTGCCATATTCCATGAGAACGAAGTTAGCGACCCAGATTGGCAGCTTTTCACCGGACAGCGGGTGAATGGCAAACAGACCGGTTGCCATGCCTTTCTTTTCCATCGTCGCCATTTCTGCTTCGGCAACTTTGGTGTTACGGCATTCGTCGATAAAATCGTTCAGGGCAGGGTTTTTCTGTGCACCCAACTGGGCCAGCGGATGACCGGCAGCGACGGCAACATAGGTCGCGCCCATAAACGTATCAGGGCGGGTGGTGTAAACCGTGACTTTTTCATCGCTGTCAGCCACGTCAAACGTGATTTCCACGCCTTCCGAACGGCCAATCCAGTTGCGTTGCATGGTTTTCACCTGCTCCGGCCAGCTTTCCAGCGTGTCCAGATCATTGAGCAACTGATCGGCGTAAGCCGTGATTTTGATGAACCACTGAGGAATTTCTTTACGTTCTACTTTGGTATCGCAACGCCAGCAGCAGCCGTCGATAACCTGCTCGTTCGCCAGAACGGTCAGATCATGCGGGCACCAGTTCACTGCGGAGGTCTTCTTATAAACCAGGCCCTTTTCGTAAAGCTTGGTGAAGAACCATTGTTCCCAGCGATAATAATCAGGTTTACAGGTCGCAACTTCACGATCCCAGTCATAGCCGAAGCCCAGCAATTTAAGCTGGTTCTTCATGTATTCGATGTTTTCATACGTCCACGGAGCAGGTGCGGTGTTGTTCTTAACCGCTGCCCCTTCCGCTGGCAGGCCAAACGCATCCCAGCCGATAGGCTGCAGGACGTTTTTACCGAGCATGCGCTGATAACGGGAAATCACGTCACCGATGGTGTAGTTGCGCACATGCCCCATGTGGAGACGGCCTGACGGATAAGGCAACATGGAGAGGCAGTAATATTTCTCCTTACCAGGCTGTTCGGTAACTTTAAAGGTTTGCTTCTCTTGCCAGTGAAGCTGAACGTGTGACTCGATGTCTTCTGGACGGTATTGCTCTTGCATGGCGGCCGGTGGTCCTGTGAGTGAAAACAGCTACGCCTGTAGCTCAAAAAGTTTTAATCAAAAGATCCGCATAGCATAGCTGATAAGCGGTTGGAGCAACAACACCCAGCGAAGGCTAAAGGGAATTTCTGTCCGCTTCTGGCGCATTATTCATAATCTGCGAGTCAGCGCGGGATAATCTGCACCACGGATCAGGCATTTACGACTAAAATAAAGGCAGTGCGCTCCCGCCGTGAAAATGGTTATGACAGTTCAAGGAGAGGAAATATGAGCAATATTACGCAATCTTACCGTCAGTTGGTGGCATCACTGACCGAACGGTTAAAACAGGGAGAACGCGATATCAGCGCGCTGGTGCAGGATGCCCGCGTCAGGCTGCAGGAAGAGGGCAAGCTGACGGAAATCCAGATTGAACAACTGACATCAGCGGTGCGTCGCGATTTGCATGAATTTGCCCGCAGCTATGAAGAAAACCAGCAAGCCGTGGCTGAAGAAGATGATGGCACGGACAGCGTGTTCATGCGGGTCATTAAAGAAAGCTTGTGGAAAGAGCTGGCAGATATGACTGATAAGACCCAGCTGGAATGGAAAGAGGTTTTTAAAGATGTCAGCCACCATGGGATCTATCACAGCGGAGAAGTCGTCGGACTGGGCAACCTGGTCTGTGAAAATTGTCATTTCCACTTAGCGGTGTATACGCCGGAAATTCTGAGTAAATGCCCGAAATGTGGTAACACGGAGTTTACGCGTCGCCCGTTTGAGCCTTAACGGACAAACACCTGCCCCTGATAATGCGGGCAGGTGTTATTTTTGACTCAGTGCGGGTCAGTGCAGGATCTTCGCCAGGAAATCCCGTGCGCGGTCTGATTCAGGATTATTAAAGAAATCGTCTTTGTTGCGATCTTCTACAATCTTGCCTTCATCCATGAAAATCACGCGGTTGGCCACTTTACGGGCGAAGCCCATTTCGTGCGTTACCACCATCATTGTCATGCCTTCGTTTGCCAGCTCCACCATGACGTCGAGGACTTCATTGATCATTTCCGGATCAAGGGCGGACGTCGGTTCGTCAAACAACATCGCGATCGGATCCATACATAACGCACGGGCAATCGCTACACGCTGCTGCTGGCCACCGGAAAGCTGGCCGGGAAATTTATTGGCGTGCGCCGATAAACCGACACGGTCCAGCAATTTCAGCCCTTTATCTTTCGCTGCCGCTTTGTCACGTTTTAACACTTTAACTTGCGCCAGGGTCAGATTATCAATGATAGAAAGGTGCGGAAACAGTTCGAAATGCTGGAAAACCATCCCTACTTTTGCACGCAGTTGTGCCAGATTGGTCTTCTTGTCATTGACCGGCGTACCGTTGACCAGGATCTCGCCTTTCTGAACGGGCTCGAGGCCGTTCACGGTTTTTATCAGCGTTGATTTTCCTGAGCCGGAAGGCCCGCAAACCACCACAACTTCACCTTTTTTAACTTCGGTGCTGCAATCGGTAAGCACCTGAAAGTGCCCGTACCATTTAGAAACATTCTTCAGTGAAATCATGAAACGGTCCTTTTCTTCAAATAACGCACCAGCAAGGAAGCACAAAGGCTGATAACAAAATAAATAAATCCTGCAAACAGCACCATCTCGACCAGCGTACCGTCACGATCGCCAATGTTAGAGGCACTGCGGAAGAAGTCTGCGAGGCCCAGAACATAAACCAAAGAGGTATCCTGGAATAAAACGATAGCCTGCGTCAGCAGTAATGGCACCATCGCGCGGAAAGCCTGCGGCAGGATAACCAGCTTCATGGATTGCCATTGTGTCATGCCCAGCGCCAGTGCGGCGGAGGACTGACCACGGGCGATACTGATAATCCCGGCACGGATAATTTCTGAATAATAGGCCGCTTCAAATAGCGCAAATGCCACCATCGCAGAAATCAGGCGGATATCGGTTTTAGGCGAGAGACCGAGCACCTTTTGCAAGAAACCCGGCACGATCAGGTAAAACCAAAGCAAGACCATGACCAGCGGAACGGCACGGAACAGATTGACGTATGCCGAGGCAAACCAGCTGATAGGTTTGAACGTCGACAGACGCATGACCGCCAACAGGGTGCCCCACAAAATACCCACCACAATGGCCAGTGAGGTGATCTTCAGCGTGATGATCATGCCTTGCCATAAATAGGGCAGGCCGGGACCAATAGAACTCCAGTCGAATTCATGCATGCTTATTTCCCTCCCATGTTGCCCGGCAGGCGGACTTTACGTTCTACGAAATGCATCAGCAGCATGATGACGGCATTGATAAGGACATAAGCAACAGTGATTGCTGTGAATGATTCATATGCATGTGCGGAGTAATCCAGCAGCTTACCGGCTTGCGCGGCCATATCAACCAGGCCAATGGTCGAGGCAATAGCGGAGTTTTTCACCAGGTTGACCATCTCTGAGGTCATTGGCGGGACGATCACGCGGTAAGCATTGGGTAACAGCACATAGCGGTAAGTTTGCGGCAGCGTAAGGCCCATCGCCAGTCCGGCATTGCGTTGTCCGCTTGGCAGAGACTGAATCGCTGCACGTACCTGTTCGCATACGCGGGCGGCGGTAAACAGCCCAAGGCAAATGACTGAGGAGGTAAAGAACTGCACGTCAGGTGCCAGTTCAGATTTAAACCACATGCCGATATTTTCAGGCAGCAGTTCAGGGACCACCAGATACCAGATAAAGAATTGCACGATTAATGGCACGTTACGGAATAATTCGACGTAACAAGTCCCTATACCTGAGAGGATGCGGTTTGGAACGGTACGCAAAATACCGAACAGAGATCCGACGAAGAAAGCGATTATCCATGCGCAAATTGACAGTGCGACAGTGACCTGAAATCCATTCCAAATCCAGCCCAGATAAGTGGTGTTACCGAAGGGGGCTTGCTGCAGAAAAATGCCCCAGTTCCAATCTATTGACATAAAAACTCCGTAAAGCGGGTAAAGGCTTACCCATCTGAGTGATGACGCAATTCGCCTAAAGTGAATGGGAAAGAATGCGGGGTGGGGAACGACCACCCCGCATCTGTATCATCACAGGTTGGTGGTCCAACCTTGTATTTTAGTCACTTTTCACTCTTCTCTTGGTTATACCCGTCCATTTGGTATGACTTACAGCGCCTTATCGTTTGGCGCTTTGAACAGAGCTTTCATGTCATCGGACAGCTCAAAGTTCATGTTCAGGTTTTTCGGAGGAATAGGTTTTTTGAACCAGGTTTCAAACCACTTGACTGCCTCACCGGAGGTTTGCGCCTGCACGATGGTGTCATCAACTAATTTTTTAAACTCAGCATCATCTTTACGCATCATGCAACCATAAGCTTCTTTAGATTGCGGCGTACCGACGATTTCCCAGTTATCGGGTTTCTTGGCTTTCGCACGTTCACCCGCCAGCAGGGCATCATCCATCATGAACGCTACTGCACGGCCCGTTTCCAGCGTACGGAAGGAATCACCGTGGTCTTTTGCACTGATGATGCGCAGATCCAGTTTCTTCTCTTCGTTGAGTTTGTTGAGCAGAACTTCAGAAGTCGTACCGGAAGTGACAACAACAGTTTTGCCTTTCAGGTCAGTGAAATCTTTAATCTCTGAACCTTTTTTCACCAGCAGACGCGTACCAATCACAAAGATGGTGTCAGAGAAGGCCGCTTGTTGCTGACGTTCCAGGTTATTGGTTGTTGAACCACACTCAAAATCGTAGGTGCCGTTTTGCAGCAGCGGGATACGGTTCTGTGAAGTGATTGGCATCATTTTGACTTGCAGATTTGGCAGGTTCAGTTTTTTCTTCACCGCGTCAACGATAGCGTCAGAATAGTCCTGTGAATAACCCACAACTTTTTGTTCGTTGTTGTAGTAAGAGAATGGCACTGAGGATTCACGGTGACCCACCACGATAACGCCATTGTCTTTAATTTTTTTCAGGGTGCCGGTCAGTTCTTCTGCGTGAGCAAAGCTGCTTACGGTAACGCTTGCCAACAGTACTGATAACGCCAATTTGCGCAATTGCATGTCCAACTCCTTGCTGTCATTAGGGATCCAAACTCAGGGATCAGAAAGTACTAATGCCTCGTCATATGAAGCTAGAAAATAGCTGAATGTGAATATTATGAAACCACATTGTTTCTTTTTTGAGACGAGACACGCACCAAATCAAAGCAATCAAACGGCTATGCACTGAGAAAGTGCATGAGGAAGAGCGTGTTTGTACCGAAATGATGCATTCCGTCATAAAAAGTAACTAATCAGATATCTTTCAATCAGATGTAGCAAGAGTCATGCCAGATGACCTGATTTAACTTCACAAGTGGACAAAAAGGCAGCGCTTAATACCGCAGTCGAAACAATCGGCAGCAGGTAAAAGGGGGGAGAATCAGGGGGAAGAAAGCGGTGCTACAAAAAAGAACAGGCACCCCGGGTGCCTGTTTTAAAACGCAGTGCTTTTACTTAGGATTTACGGCGACCAAGCCACAGCGCAACTGCCGCCATGACTGCCGTAGCAAACCACACCGGCCACCAGCCAGCACGGGCATAAGGCGTCATGCCCGTGGTCGGCGTGACCTTCACGTTCAGCACCTGGCGGGTAAACTGAGGAATTTCGTGGGTCACATCCCCCTGTGCATTCACGACGGCGGTAATGCCGTTATTGGTGCTGCGCAGCAACGGGCGGCCCAGTTCCAGTGAACGCATACGCGCCATCTGGAAGTGTTGCCACGGGCCAATCGAATGACCGAACCAGGCATCGTTTGAAATCGTCAGCAGGAAGTTGGTGTCCGGCCGCAGGTTGTCGCGCACCTGCTCGCCAAAGACCACTTCGTAACAAATTGCAGTCGTCAGATTGAGGCCGCTGACAAACAACGGTTTCTGCACGTAATCACCGCTGGTCAGCCCGGACATCGGTAAATCGAAGAACGGGGCCAGGGGGCGAAGAATAGCCTCCAGCGGCACAAACTCACCAAAAGGCACCAGATGATGTTTGTTGAAGCGGTTTTCGTCAGGATAGTGATATTGCTGTTCGCCACCGAGCACAATGGCGCTGTTATACACCTTCATACCCTCTTCGTTGCGACGGGCATCAATAATGCCGGTAATGAGCTGGGTGTTTTGCGCGCGATAGAGATTATCCACCATGCTCAGGAAACCCTGCTGATCCGATTCAATGTCAGAAATTGCCGATTCCGGCCAGATGATCATGCTGGATTTGCCTACGTACGGACGGCTGAGATCCAGATAGGTCTGTAACGCACTTTCCAGCGCTTTCGGATCCCATTTCATGGATTGTGGAATATTGCCCTGGACAAGGGCAACATCAACTGTTTTATCCGGCTGTTCCTGATACCAATGGATATAGCGCAGCGGCCACGGCAGGAGCAGCATCGCGGCAGCAATAATCGCCGGTGTGACACGACGCTGATAAACAGCGTAGACAAGCAATCCGCTCAGGGAGGTCAGTAAAAGGGTGATACCGTCGACACCGGTGATCGGCGCGAGACCTTTCAGAGGCCCGTCGATCTGGCTGTAGCCGAACTGTAGCCATGGGAAGCCTGTCAGCACCCAGCCGCGCAGAAATTCGGTTATTTGCCACAATGCCGGTGCACCAAGTGCCAGTTTCCAGCAGGTGGTTTTTGGCCACAGTTTGCTGAACAAGCCCGCAAACAGCATTGTGTACAGCGACAAATAGGCCGCCAGCAAAACGACCAGGAAAAGGTTAATGGCTTCAGGCATGCCGCCAAAGGTGGCAATGCTGACATACACCCAGTTGACGCCGCTGCCAAACAGCCCCATTCCCCAGAAGAAGCCGAGCAGCGCTGCCTGCGCCGGGCGGCGATCCAGCGTTAAGGCCAGCAGTCCACAGAGTGAAATAATTGCCGCAGGCCAGAAGTCATAAGGGGAAAATGACACCGTGCCACAGGCACCGAAAAAGAGCGCCAGCAGGGCGCGAACCCGCTGGCGTTGATATAAAGAGGCAATTGCCATGGAGTGATTATTCTTCCAGTATCGGTTGCGGCGCGTCGTCCGGTATTTTTACGTGAACCTGAATGATACGACGGCTATCGGCCATCGCAACCTTGAACAGGTAACCGTCGATTTCAATGCTTTCACCACGCGCCGGTAAATGGCCGAATGACTGCATGACCAGCCCCCCAATCGTATCGACTTCGTCGTCACTGTAATGGGTCTGGAACACTTCATTAAAATCTTCAATTGGTGCCAGAGCGCGGACGGTATAGGTATGACGGCTGAGCTGGCGGATATCCAGATCTTCTGCTTCGTCGTATTCATCATCGATTTCACCGACGATCAGTTCGAGAATATCTTCGATGGTCACCAGACCGGAAACACCGCCGAATTCATCAACGACAATTGCCATATGGTAACGCTGTGAGCGAAATTCTTTCAGCATGCGATCTACGCGTTTGCTTTCAGGAACAACGACTGCGGTTCTCAGCACTTTATCGATGCTGAATGGCTCAGACTCTGTGCGCATAAACGGCAGCAGGTCTTTGGCCATCAGGATGCCTTCAATGTGATCCTTATCTTCGCTGATCACCGGGAAGCGAGAGTGTGCAGATTCGATAATGACATCGAGGCACTCTTCCAGCGGCTGATTGCGTTTTAGCGTGATCATTTGTGAACGTGGGATCATGATGTCCCGGACGCGCTGCTCGGCGATATCCATCACGCCTTCCAGCATGTCACGGGTATCGGGGTCGATCAGATCATTTTGTTCTGAATCACGGATCAGCTCAACCAGGTCACCACGGTTTTTAGGTTCACCGTGAAACAACTGGCTAAGGATAAGGGAAAAGAAGCCCTTCTTGGGACTGGGGCTGTCACTATTTTGTGAATGGTCATCGCTCATGGCGTTTGGTTTTTTTTACTCGTAGTTAGTGAAAATTAGGCCAGGCGCCTGCGGATAAAACGTTATCGGGCAGACGTCAGGCGAGTTTACGGTGGATCTTAATTATCTTCTTTCTCTGAAATGTAGGGGTCAGGATAACCCAGACCCTGCATGATCTCAGTTTCAATCGATTCCATTTCTTCGGCTTCTTCGTCAACGATATGGTCATAACCCAGCAAATGCAAACTACCGTGAATGACCATATGCGCCCAATGGGCCAGAAGTTCTTTGTCCTGCTCTTTGGCTTCTTTCTCAACCACCTGACGACAAATAATCAGGTCGCCAAGGAGTGGCATCTCCATACCCGGAGGTGCTTCGAACGGAAAGGATAGCACGTTGGTCGGTTTATCCATCCCCCGATAAGTCATATTAAGTTCATGACTTTCAGGGACATCGACCAGCCGAATTGTCACTTCCGATTCTTCCTGAAATTGCGGAAGCACCGCCTCAAGCCAGGTCTGGAAGTCATTTTCTGACGGTAAACCTGCTGCATCTTCACAGGCAATTTGTAAATCGAGAATTACCGTATTCATTGACTGACCTGTTGTGTCGCATTGTGCTGATGTTCTTGTTTACGGTCTGCGGCAATCGCATCGCGGCGTTTTTGATCTTCTTCTTCCCAGGCTTCGTAGGCGACAACAATGCGCGCAACTACCGGATGACGTACCACGTCTTCACTGTGGAAGAAGTTAAAACTGAGTTCCCCGACTGACGAGAGGACTTCAATCGCATGACGAAGGCCTGACTTCTGATGACGCGGTAAGTCGATTTGCGTGACGTCACCGGTGATTACCGCTTTGGAGTTAAAACCAATACGGGTCAGGAACATCTTCATCTGTTCAATCGAAGTGTTCTGGCTTTCATCAAGGATAATAAAGGCGTCGTTCAATGTACGGCCACGCATGTAAGCCAGCGGGGCGACTTCAATAACGTTGCGCTCAATCAGTTTTTCAACTTTCTCAAAGCCGAGCATTTCAAATAATGCGTCATACAGCGGGCGCAGATAGGGATCGACTTTCTGACTGAGATCGCCGGGCAGAAAGCCCAGTTTTTCACCCGCTTCAACGGCAGGACGGGTCAGCAGGATACGACGTACTTCCTGACGCTCCAGTGCATCCACTGCAGCAGCCACGGCCAGATAGGTTTTACCGGTCCCCGCAGGGCCAATCCCGAAGGTAATATCGTGGTCGAGAATGTTGGCAATATACTGCGCCTGATTAGGCGTGCGCGGCTTTACCATGCCACGCTTGGTCTTGATGATCACGGCCTTGCCGAAATCAGGTACGCTTTCTGCCGTTTGTTCCAGCACACGGCTTTCTTTGATCGCCAGATGAATTTTTTCAGGATCAATATCCTGGATTTCACCGCGCAGCGGCGCAGTGTCTACGTATAAATCACGCAGGATGTCGGCGGCTGCCGCAACAGGCAGGCTCTTTCCGACCAATTTAAACGTGTTATCACGACGGTTGATTTCAACGCCCAACCGGCGTTCCAGTTGTTTGATATTGTCATCAAACGGCCCGCACAGGCTCAGCAAGCGCTGGTTGTCTTCGGGCTCCAGTAAAATCTCTTGTGTTACAACGTTCAAACGAATCCTTTGGGTCGCTTCGGACCAGTTTACCCTTCATATTTCAAGCCGCAGATGCGTTGGCTGTATTCACTCACCCGAATTTGCCGCCTTACTGCAACTCGAATTATTTCGGGTCCGTTTTATTAAACACCCGGCTGATAACTACTTTCAGCCGTCAACCATACCTGAGTTAATAATACATGCCCTTGGCAAAATATGCTGCACAGTGGCAGCCGTTGCAGGTACCTTCATCCGGATATGCGGCCTTTGCTGGAAAATTAAACCCTTGTGATGAAGTTATTACCGAAAATCTCAAAAGAAACAGGACGCCGGAGCGCCCTGTTGTTTTAAGGTAATGCCTCTTTCTGATGGTTTAGGGTTGATACACTCCAACGCCCAATTCATTTTCTTTACGGGTGCGTTCGATAACAGATTGCGGAGATTCATGCAGGCGAAGCGCCATCTGTTCTTCCGTGCGGACAACCACACCGCGCAGCGAATTGGCATAAACATCGACAATTTCGACATCAACGAACTTACCAATCATATCCGGCGTACCTTCGAAATTGACCACGCGGTTACATTCGGTCCGGCCCGTCAGTTCCATAATGTCCTTGCGGGATGTCCCTTCTACCAGAATGCGCTGAACGGTGCCCAGCGTGGCGCGGCTGAAACGCATAACCTGCTGGGTAATTCGGTCCTGTAACAGCGCCAGACGTTGTTTCTTCTCGTCCATGCTCACATCATCAATCATGTCGGCTGCCGGTGTACCAGGACGCGGAGAATAGATAAAGCTGAAACTGACGTCGTAATTGACCTGCGCAATCAGATCCATCGTACGTTCAAAATCTTCGTTCGTTTCGCCAGGAAAACCGATGATGAAATCTGAACTGAAATGAATATCGGGGCGCGCGGCACGTAATTTACGGATCGTCGATTTGTATTCCAGCACCGTATGAGGGCGTTTCATCATCGTCAGTATACGATCGGAACCGCTCTGAATCGGCAGGTGCAGGAAGCTCACGACTTCTGGCGTGTCTTTATATACCTCGATGATATCATCAGTAAATTCGACCGGATGGCTGGTCGTGAAACGGATACGATCAATGCCGTCAATGGCCGCCACCAGACGCAGCAGTTCCGCGAAGGTGCAGACGCCGCCATCAAATGCCTCACCACGATAGGCGTTAACGTTCTGACCCAGCAGATTAACCTCACGCACGCCTTGCGCGGCCAGTTGCGCGACTTCAAACAGCACATCATCGCACGGGCGGCTAACTTCTTCGCCACGGGTGTAAGGCACCACACAGAAGCTGCAATATTTATTACAGCCTTCCATGATGGAAACAAAGGCTGTCGGGCCGTCTGCGCGGGGTTCCGGCAGGCGGTCAAATTTTTCAATTTCAGGAAAGCTGATGTCCACGACCGGGCTTTTGGTGCCGCGTACATGGTTCACCATTTCCGGCAAACGGTGCAGAGTTTGCGGGCCGAAGACGATGTCGACGCAAGGCGCACGTTTACGCAGCATTTCTCCTTCCTGCGACGCAACGCAACCCCCGACGCCGATGATGATATCCGGGTTTTTCTTTTTCAGTAATTTCCAGTGTCCGAGCAGGCTGAACACTTTCTCCTGCGCTTTTTCCCTTATTGAGCAGGTGTTCAGCAGCAGGATATCTGCTTCATCAGCGTTATCCGTCAGCTGGTAACCATGGGTGCTGTCGAGAAGGTCAGCCATTTTGGATGAATCATATTCATTCATCTGGCAGCCCCAGGTTTTTATGTGCAGTTTTTTAGTCATCAGCGTGTCAGTACTCAATACGGGGAACGTTAGATCGGCAGTGCCGCAGTGCATAGCCTATTCAGGGGGGCTATTGTAAACCCTCACTCCGGTGCTGACCAGTGCAGGAAAACAGCTTAGGCCCTGATGCTGACACAAAAATCCGGTACACTTCGCATAATGAACCGAACAGAAAGCCGGAACACAATGAATAATTCTGATAAGACATTTGATGCAGTGATTGTCGGTGGCGGCATGGTTGGTGCTGCAGCCGCACTGGGGATGGTGCAGCAGGGATTGCAGGTCGCACTGATAGAGAACGAAGCGCCTGCCGGATTTGACCCGTCAGCGCGCGCTGATTTGCGCATCTCCGCGATTGGTTGCGCATCAGTACGCTTTTTACAGAAACTGGGAGCGTGGGATGCGGTTGAAAAAATGCGCTCAGTACCGTACCGCCGTCTGGAAACCTGGGAAGCGGACGGCTCTGAAGTGAAATTCGATGCGCAATCCCTCGGATTACCGGAACTGGGCTTCATGGTCGAAAATCGGGTACTTCAGCTCGCGCTGTGGCAACAGTTCGATGCCCATAACAATCTGACCCGTTTTTGTCCGGCAAAGTTACGCCATCTTTTGCAGCACGGTGATAAAACCTGGTCACTGCAACTGACTACCGGGGATTTGCTGCGCACGAAACTGGTTATTGCCGCCGACGGTGCGAACTCCCTGGTGCGCCAGCTGGCGGGAATTGGGGTGGACGGGTGGGAATACCGTCAGCACTGCATGCTGATTAATGTCGAAACTGCCACGCCGGATCAGGACGTGACGTGGCAGCAATTTTTCCCTTCCGGCCCGCGGGCGTTTCTGCCATTGTCCGGCAATCAGGCCTCGCTGGTCTGGTATGACAGCCCGCAGCGTATCCGTTACCTGAAAACGCTGAATATGCAGCAGCTCACGACAGAAGTGATGCAGGCCTTCCCGGCACGTCTGGGCTCGGTGAAAGCAATATCTGCAGGTGCGTTTCCGCTGGTTCGACGCCACGCTCAGCGTTATGTCTTACCGGGGCTGGCGCTGGTGGGTGACGCGGCACATACCATTAATCCGCTGGCCGGGCAGGGCGTGAACCTCGGGTACCGCGACGTGGAAGCGTTATTATCGGTGCTGGAGAAGGCACGTGACCATAATGAAGCCTGGAGCAGCGAAAAAGTGTTGCGGCGCTATCAGCGCCAGCGTCGTCTGGATAATCTGCTGATGCAAAGCGGGATGGATTTATTCTACACCGCCTTCAGCAATGATCTGCCGCCGGTGAAAGCATTGCGTAATCTGGCGCTGATGACTGCTCAACGTGCAGGTGTGCTGAAAATCAAAGCGCTGAAATATGCTTTAGGGATTTAACAACCTAAAGGCTGGCGATGAACACCTTTGCCGGCCTTTTTTGCAGGATAGTAGAAGTGTAGAAAAGCAAAAGGCCTGCTAAAAAGCAGGCCTTTCTAATGTGGCTGGGGTGCCAGGATTCGAACCTGGGTATGCTGGTATCAGAAACCAGAGCCTTACCGCTTGGCGACACCCCAATTTTGTTTCTCACTACCTTTTAAGCAGTGTACTGCAAGTAAAATGGTGGCTACGACGGGATTTGAACCTGTGACCCCATCATTATGAGTGATGTGCTCTAACCAGCTGAGCTACGTAGCCAAATTTTACTGACTTACTTCAAAACTTCAAGCACTAATTTAACTAACTTAATAATAAATTTCAAGTGCTTACCAATTATACAGAAAGAAGTATGGCTGGGGTACCTGGATTCGAACCAGGGTATGCTGGTATCAAAAACCAGTGCCTTACCGCTTGGCGATACCCCAACAGTACAACTTCTTCAAACTGGATTTTCCTCACAACCACATCAATATAACAATGTGAAAGGTAAGAAAATGGCTGGGGTACCAGGATTCGAACCTGGGAATGCTGGTATCAAAAACCAGTGCCTTACCGCTTGGCGATACCCCAACTGTGCTACCGATGTCTGGAAATGGTGCGGGAGGCGAGACTTGAACTCGCACACCTTGCGGCGCTAGAACCTAAATCTAGTGCGTCTACCAATTTCGCCACTCCCGCAAAAAGATGGTGGCTACGACGGGATTCGAACCTGTGACCCCATCATTATGAGTGATGTGCTCTAACCAACTGAGCTACGTAGCCATCTTTTTTCGCGCTACCTTCATCGGCGTTGCGGGGCGCATTATGCGTATATGACCGTTTTGCGTCAACACCTTTTTTGGAGAAAAAGGCCGGAGGGCGTCCATTTGTCTGGCTTATAACCACTCTGGTGATTAATTGGGCAAAAGACATTATTTTTACTGGCTTTCCTCATAAAAAAACGGGCCCTGAGAGGCCCGTTTGCTATAAGGAGATTTACCGGTAAATCGGTTATTTGTAGGCGGACTGATGCACGCCAACAGCACGGCCTGACGGATCGTCCATGTTTTTGAATGCTTCATCCCACTCGATCGCTTTCGCTGAAGAACAGGCTACTGACGGACCGCCAGGCACACATTCTGCCGCACTTGGCACCGGGAACAGTTCTTCAAAAATCGTACGATACAGGTAGCCTTCTTTTGATGTTGGTGTGTTGTACGGGAAACGGAAATGTGCAGTTTCGAGCTGTTGATCGGTGATCTGCTGAGAGGCCACTTCTTTTAAAGTATCGATCCAGCTGTAACCTACACCATCAGAGAATTGTTCTTTCTGACGCCATGCAACGCTGTGTGGCAGATAAGACTCGAAACATTCACGCAGGATATGCTTTTCCATCTTGCCATTACCGCACATTTTGTCTTTTGGGTTGATACGCATTGCGACGTCGAGGAATTTTTTATCCAGGAACGGTACGCGGGCTTCCACACCCCAGGCTGACATCGCTTTGTTGGCACGCGCACAGTCATACATGTGAAGAGCCAGTAATTTACGTACAGTTTCTTCGTGGAATTCTTTGGCATTCGGCGCTTTGTGGAAATACAGATAACCACCAAGGACTTCGTCCGCCCCTTCGCCGGACAACACCATCTTGATACCCATCGCTTTGATTTTACGCGACATCAGATACATTGGTGTTGACGCGCGGATCGTCGTGACATCGTAAGTTTCGATGTGATAAATCACGTCGCGGATCGCATCCAGACCTTCCTGCACGGTGAAATGAATTTCGTGGTGCACGGTACCCAAATGGTTTGCCACTTCCTGAGCTGCACGCAGGTCCGGGGAACCTTGCAGGCCGACGGCAAAGGAGTGCAACTGCGGCCACCAGGCTTCGCTCTGATCTTTATCTTCGATACGGCGGCCGGCAAATTTCTTGGTAATGGCAGAAATTACAGAGGAATCCAGGCCACCGGATAGCAGGACGCCGTAAGGCACATCAGACATCAGATGACTTTTCACCGATTCTTCCAGCGCATCTTTCAGCGCTGCGGCGTCGGTCACGTTGTCTTTGACATTGTCGAAGTCAAACCAGTCGCGCTGGTAGTATTCGCGAATTTCACCGTCCTGGCTCCACAAATAACTGCCTGCCGGGAATTCTTTGATGGTGCGGCATACCGGCACCAGCGCTTTCATCTCTGAAGCCACATACATGTTGCCGTGTTCGTCATAACCCATATACAGCGGGATGATGCCTAAGTGGTCACGGCCAATCAGATACGCGTCTTTTTCGGTGTCATAAAGGATGAAGGCGAACATGCCTTGCAATTCATCGAGGAAGGCAGGGCCTTTTTCCTGATACAACGCCAGAATAACTTCACAGTCAGACGCAGTCTGGAATTCATACTTATCGCCCAGTTCAGCGCGCAAAGCCTGGTGGTTGTAGATTTCGCCATTAACAGCCAGAACATGCGTGTGTGCCGCGTTGTACAAAGGTTGTGCGCCGTTGTTGACGTCGACAATAGACAGACGCTCATGCGACAGAATGGCTTTATCGCTGGCAAACACACCGGACCAGTCGGGTCCGCGGTGACGCATCAGGCGCGACAGTTCCAGCGCTTTTTTGCGCAGCTCGACAGAGTCAGTTTTGATATCGAGCACACCGAAAATTGAACACATATTACTTTCTCCCTAACGACGTTTCTCTGGCTGTCATTTTTATGATTACGAATGAGGATCAACGTTGCCGTTCTTTCAGTTTTAACCCGGCGTTGTTGTGTTGCTGACTATGAAAATGCGTCAAAACCCCCATGTTGTGCAAGCGGTTTAACGCTCTTCTGATAAATAGTTGGTTGATGACGGGTTATCTTTGATGGATTATCAATTTTTAGGGTATTTAATTAGCAGATTATTAATTTAATCGTCAAAAATTGAGGAGGATTCAAAAAAAGAGAAAAGTGGATAAAAATCAGGCGAAAAGGTCAAAAAAAAGAGCCTGAATAAAAATTCAGACTCGTTTTCAGGCAGTTAACGGAAAGGCTTAAATCACGTCAATGTCGGCCACGGAAGGGTAAATCCATGTCGGGCGGAAAGGCATGCCCTCTATATCATTGAGCGTGGAAACGCCGGTCAGCACCAGAACGGTTTCCAGACCTGCCTGGAAGCCCGCCAGAATGTCAGTCCGCAGATTATCACCCACGATGACGGTATCTTCGGAATGCGCCTGCATTTTATTGAGTGCCGAACGGATAATCCACGGACTCGGTTTGCCGACATAAAACGGCTGGCGTCCGGTGATTTTTTCGATAGGTGCACATAACGCACCGCAGGCAGGTACAAAACCGTGCCCGTGATTATCAGGATTCGTTGCGATAAAGCGCGCGCCGTTTGCCACGAAATAGGCGGCTTTATGGATCATGTCCCAGTTATAAGAACGGGTCTCACCGACAATCACGAAATCAGGATTGATATCGGTAATGGTAAAACCGGCTTTATATAATTCATGAATCAGGGCACCTTCGCCGACGACATAGGCTTTTTTGCCTTCCTGACGTTTGAGAAAATCAGCGGTGGCCATGGCGGAAGTGAAAAAAGCACTTTCAGGCACGTCAAGACCGGCAGCGCTGAAACGGTTTGCCAGATCTTGTGCTGTCTGGGAAGGGTAGTTAGTGAGAATGACCAAAGGCATCCCCTGTTCCTGAATCCGCGCCAGAAAACGGTCGGCACCGGGTACTGCGGTATTGTCGTGCAACAGCACACCATCAATGTCACAAATTACGTTCTTTATCGTCATGATTTCCAAACCCACATTTTCAGTCCCATTTCTGGCAGCCAGATACTATAGCACGTCTTAATTTTCCATCAGGCGCTGTAACAGAACGCCATTTAACATTGCCCGTTTAACCAGGGCAAACGCACCAATCGCTGACTGATGATTCAGGGCGGACGTCACAACGGGTAAATTACGCCGGAAATCTTTCAGAACCTGCGCATTTATACAGTTCTGAATCGCCGGAAGCAGCACTTTATCGGCTTCGGTAATTTCGCCGGCTATCACCACTTTTTGCGGATTAAACAGGTTTATCGCGATCGAGACACCTTTACCCAACTGGCGGCCAACGTGTTCGATGACTTCGGTTGCCAGCGGATCGTGGCGGTTGGCGGCTTTGCAGATCGCCGAAATTGAGCAATCGTTCAGGCTGAGTTTGCTGGCATAACCTTGTGTCAGTAAATGACGTACCCGATTTTCGATGGCAGCGTTAGCCGCAACGGTTTCCAGACAGCCGAAATTACCGCAATGACAGCGTTCGCCCAGCGGGTCGATCTGTATATGGCCAATTTCACCGACGTTGCCGTTACTGCCGAGAAAAATCTGGCCGTTAACGATGATTCCGGCACCGGTACCGCGATGTAAACGAACCAAAATAGAGTCCTGGCAGTCGCGGGTAGCACCAAAGTAATGCTCGGCAAGTGCCAGGCTGCGGATATCGTGGCCAACAAAGCTGGTAACTTTAAACCGGGCCTCCAGCGCATCGACTAATTTCCACGCGCCCACGCTGATATGTGGCATGTAGCGCACGATGCCTTTATTCGGATCGACCAGCCCCGGAAGGATGACGGAAATGGCAATCAGTTCGCGAATTTTGCGCTGATTAAATTCGATGAATTGCGCAATCGCCTCGAACAGGGCATTTTCGAGGGTTTCCTGAGTCCGTTCGGGCAGGGCGTAATGTTGTTCGGCCAGAGATTTGGCGCTGAGATCATAGAGTGTAATCGTCGCATCATGACGACCAAGACGCACTGCGACGGTATGGAAAGGGCGGGTTTCGGTGATGATAGAAATCGCGCGCCGACCCCCGGTGGAAGCCTGCTGGTCAACTTCTTTAATCAGCCCGCGCTCAAGTAATTGTCGGGTGATTTTGGTGACACTGGCGGGCGCTAACTGACTCATGTCAGCAATCTGAATGCGCGAAATGGGACCTTGTTGGTCAATCAGGCGGTAAACCGCCGCGCCGTTTAACTGCTTCACCAGATCAACGTTGCCGATTTGTGCCTGCTGTCCGCCAGTTGTCATCAATGCTTTTATCCGCTCAATTAAACTTCGTCACCATTAACGATAGTTTTTGTGATTTTAAAATCATGAGTGAACGCGGTGAGGTTAGCGACTTTTCCTGCTTCGATGCTGCCCAGTTGATCGGCAACACCAATAGCGCGTGCCGGATAAAGCGTTGCCATACGCAGCGTTTCATCCAGAGCAATCCCGACATGTTCGACGCTGTTTTGCACCGCTTCAATCATTGTCAGGGCTGAGCCGCTCAGTGTTCCGTTTTCGTCCACACAGAGTCCGTCACGGTAGTATATTGTTTTACCGGCAAAAATGAACTCATCAATATTCGCGCCAGCAGGGGCAGTTGCGTCGGTGACCAGCACCAGCTTCTCACCTTTGAGCTTTTTCGCGTTGCGGATATTCGCCCAGTCGACATGCAGACCGTCAGCGATCACGCCGGTATACACTTCCGGCGTATCAAAAATTGCACCAATAAGACCAGGCTGACGACCTGTGATAGCAGGCATTGCATTATAAAGGTGCGTAGCAAAGCTGATACCTGCGGCAAAACCGGCACGTGCTTCAGCATAGGTTGAATTTGAATGACCTGCGGAAATGACGATTCCTGCTTCATGCAGCTGGCGGATATATTTTGCATCAACCTGTTCAGGTGCGAGCGTCAGTTGGGTAATTACATCCGCATTGGCGCACAGGAAATCAATCATTGCGCTGTCTGGCAGCCGGATAAAGGCCGGATTATGCGTGCCTTTTTTCAGCGGGCTGAGGTACGGTCCTTCCAGATGCAGGCCCAATGCCTGATTTGGATACTTTTCCAGATAGGTGCGCATGACGCTAATGCCGTGTTTCATGTAGTCATCGCTACAGGTAATGAGCGTCGGCAAGAAACTGGTACATCCGGATTTTTCATTGGCTTTCTGCATGATTTCTAACGTTTCTACTGAAATCGCTTCCAGTGAATCGTTGAACTGCACACCGCCACAACCATTAAGTTGCAGATCGATAAATCCGGGGGCAAGAATGGCACCATCCAGACTGCGGGTTTCCACATTCGCCGGCAATTCACTCACCGGGCAGACACGTTCGATTTTGCCATCGGCAATCACTACCGCGTGGTTATCCAGAACGTCATGACCGGTATAGACCCGGCCCTCAATCAATGCGTACATCATGCCCCCATTCCCCTAAATCCTTTGAGCCGCAGCGGCGTTGGCTGCCTTCACTCACTCCGGTCACTTACGTGAGTAAGCTCCCGGAGATTCGTTCAGTTGCCGTCTTGCTGCAACTCCAATGCTTTCGGGGACTCAATTAATTAAAGGTTTTTCATATTTTCCGCTTCTAACTCGCGGAAATATTTAACAGTTTTGACTTTCAGTTCCATGGTGGAAGGTTCATCACACACCATAACGGCTTTTGCGTGCAATTGCAGGCAACTGATGGTCCACATGTGGTTGATATTACCTTCAACAGCCGCTTCCAGTGCCTGCGCTTTCGCATGACCAGTGACCAGAATCATCACTTCTTCCGCATCCAGCAGTGTGCCAACACCCACGGTCAGGGCGTATTTTGGCACCTGAGAGACATCATTGTCGAAGAAACGTGAGTTCGCGATACGGGTTTCATGCGTCAGGGTTTTGATACGGGTACGGGAAGCCAGAGAAGAAGCCGGTTCGTTGAATGCGATATGCCCGTCGTTGCCCACGCCACCCATAAACAGGTTAATTTTGCCGTAAGACTTAATTTTCGCTTCGTACTGGCGGCATTCTTCGTTGACGTCGGGTGCGTTACCATTCAGAAGATTGATGTTTTCGCGTGGAATATCAACGTGGTCAAAGAAGTTTTTGTACATAAACGTATGGTAGCTCTCAGGGTGTTCCTGCGGCAGACCGACATATTCGTCCATGTTGAAAGTCACTACATGCTTAAAGCTAACCTGGCCTGCTTTATGCATAGCGATTAAATGCTTGTAAGCTTCGAGCGGGGTACCCCCGGTTGGTAAGCCTAATACAAAAGGACGGTCTGCAGTGGGTTTAAACGCGTTGATGCGTTCAACGATATGACGTGCAGCCCATTTGCCAACTTCAGTGGGGGTGTTTAACGGAATAAGTCTCATCAGATACCTCGAGTTTCAGAATATTGAATATACTGTTGATATCCTTTGTCCTTGGCGTAGCAGGGGGTATTGACTGCTCTCTGTCTGCAACGTCAATGACTCGGATATAGGTAGTCAAAGCAAAAACTAAGTTCGTCGGTTCAAAGGCGGTTTTGTTAAGCGTAAACCACCGCAACGGTTTATGAGTGGCACAATGCCGTCTGGATTTTTTTAATGATAAAATAAGTTTGGTGTCTTGACCAGTAAAATGGCATGTTATCACCTCTTTTTGGTGACGATTCTCACAAAAAGAGAGGTTTTAATTTGCGATACGAAATAATCTTTTTACACTCGCATTGCTGTTAGTTATAAGTGCAGTTGGTTAAATCGGAACGGTAAATGTAAAGGTAGTAACCATACTAATTAAACTACTTAGGTGATTCGCCTGACGGCGGATAGGGGGAAATGTGAATATTCTTGGATTCTTTCAGCGTTTAGGCAGAGCGCTACAGCTGCCGATAGCCGTACTGCCAGTCGCTGCTTTATTGCTGCGTTTCGGTCAGCCTGATCTTCTTAATATGCCTTTCATCGCGCAAGCCGGTGGCGGGATTTTCGATAACCTCGCATTAATTTTTGCTATTGGTGTGGCATCCAGCTGGTCTAAAGATAATGCCGGGGCAGCAGCATTAGCAGGTGGTATTGGTTACTTCATCCTGACTAAAGCGATGATCACCATCAACCCTGCGGTAAACATGGGCGTGCTGGCCGGTATTATCACCGGTCTGGTGGGCGGTATGGTTTACAACCGCTGGTCTGATATCAAACTGCCTGACTTCCTGAGTTTCTTCGGTGGGAAACGCTTCGTTCCTATCGCAACCGGCTTCTTCTGTCTGATTCTGGCCGCTATCTTCGGTTACGTCTGGCCTCCGGTGCAGGATGCAATCCGTGCGGGTGGGGAGTGGATCGTAGGTGCTGGTGCATTCGGTGCAGGTATCTTTGGTTTCGTAAACCGTTTGCTGATCCCAACCGGTCTGCATCAGGTTCTGAACACCATCGCATGGTTCCAGATTGGTGACTTCACTAACGCTGCGGGTACTGTATTCCACGGTGACATCAACCGCTTCTACGCGGGTGACGGTACTGCAGGGATGTTCATGTCCGGCTTCTTCCCAATCATGATGTTCGGTCTGCCAGGCGCAGCATGTGCAATGTACTTCGCTGCACCGAAAGAGCGTCGTTCGTTGGTTGGCGGTATGCTGGTTTCAGTCGCGGTGACCGCATTCCTGACCGGTGTGACCGAGCCATTAGAATTCCTGTTCATGTTCCTGGCTCCGCTACTGTATTTAGTCCACGCTATCCTTACCGGGGTCAGCCTGTACATTGCGACAGCGTTGGGTATCCACGCCGGCTTCTCCTTCTCCGCAGGTGCCATCGACTATGCGTTGATGTACAACCTGCCAGCAGCCAGCAAGAACGTCTGGATGTTGCTGGTGATGGGCGTCGTATTCTTCGTCATCTACTTCGTTCTGTTTAGCGTAATTATCCGCATGTTCAACCTGAAAACGCCGGGTCGTGAAGACGACGTTGAGCATATCGGTGAGCCGGAAGCGAACAGCAATACTGAAGAAGGTCTGAACCAGCTGGCGCTGAGTTACATCGGTGCGCTGGGCGGTTCTGACAACTTCAAAGGTATTGACGCCTGTATTACCCGTCTGCGTCTGAATGTAAAAGATGCGGGCACCGTTGATGATGCTGCCTGTAAACGTCTGGGTGCGTCAGGAATTGTTCGTCTGAATAAACAAAGCATTCAGGTTATTGTGGGTGCAAAAGCTGAATCTCTGGCTGATGCAATGAAAAAAGTGATGGCTCGCGGGCCAGTCGCCGCAGGTGTTGCAACGGCTGAGCCGGTTGCTGCTGTCAAAACTGCACCTCAGGCCGTGCCAAACAGCGTGAAAACGGTAGTGGAAACTTTAGTATCTCCGGTAACGGGTGATATCGTCGCGCTGGATCAGGTGCCTGATGAAGCCTTTGCCAGCAAAGCCGTAGGTGATGGTGTCGCTATTCGTCCTACCGATAAAATTGTGGTATCGCCAGCCGCGGGCACCGTGGTGAAAATCTTCAATACCAATCATGCTTTCTGCCTGGAAACCACTTCCGGTGCTGAGATCGTGGTGCATATGGGGATTGATACTGTGGCGCTGAACGGACAGGGCTTTACCCGACTGGTCGAGGAAGGCGCAACAGTCACCGCCGGTCAGCCTGTGCTGGAACTGGATCTGGATTATTTGAACGCCAATGCCCGTTCAATGATAAGCCCGGTCGTCGTCAGTAATATTGATGATTATACCGGTGTGGTCTCACTGGCCAGTGGTTCCGTGGTCGCGGGACAGACCAAGCTGTTCGACATCCAGAGCAAATAATTCGCCAGATGGCGTAACAGGTTGACGGAGTGACAGCGGGAAGAGAGCGATCTCTTCCCGCTTTTTTATTGCCTGAGAACAGACGCAGCAGAGATAACCACGATTTTATGCAACTAACGGTTGTTTCCCGACGTGGCTTGTTGGAACATAAGCGGTTATCCGTAGAGTCAATGTTGCGTAGAGGAATTGCACAATGAGTGAGGCTGAAGCCCGCCCAACAAATTTTATCCGTCAGATTATTGATGAAGATCTGGCGACCGGGAAACATAATACCGTTCGCACCCGTTTCCCGCCTGAGCCTAATGGTTATCTGCATATCGGTCATGCGAAATCTATCTGCCTGAATTTCGGCATTGCACAAGACTATCAGGGGCAGTGCAATCTGCGTTTTGACGATACCAATCCGGCAAAAGAAGATATCGAATTCGTTGAGTCGATCAAACACGACGTTCAGTGGTTAGGTTTCGACTGGAGCGGCGATATTCATTACTCCTCGGACTATTTTGATCAACTGCATGCTTACGCGCTGGAACTGATCAACAAAGGTCTGGCGTATGTGGATGAACTGTCTCCTGAGCAGATCCGTGAATACCGCGGTTCACTGACGTCGCCGGGTAAAAACAGCCCGTATCGCGATCGTAGCGTAGAAGAGAATATTGCGCTGTTTGAAAAAATGCGTAACGGTGAGTTCGCTGAAGGCGCTGCCTGTCTGCGTGCTAAAATCGACATGGCCTCGCCATTCTTTGTCATGCGTGATCCGGTTCTGTACCGTATTAAGTTCGCAGAACACCACCAGACCGGTAAAAAATGGTGCATCTATCCGATGTACGATTTTACCCACTGCATTTCCGATGCGCTGGAAGGGATCACCCATTCGCTGTGTACGCTGGAATTCCAGGATAACCGTCGTCTCTACGACTGGGTTCTGGATAATATTTCTATTCCCTGCCACCCGCGTCAGTACGAATTCTCCCGTCTGAATCTAGAATATTCCATCATGTCCAAGCGTAAGCTAAACCTGTTGGTAACGGAGAAGATTGTTGAAGGCTGGGACGATCCGCGTATGCCGACGGTGTCGGGCCTGCGTCGCCGGGGTTACACCGCTGCTTCAATCCGTGAATTCTGCCGTCGTATCGGTGTGACCAAGCAGGATAACAACGTTGAAATGATGGCGCTGGAATCCTGTATCCGTGACGATCTGAACGAGAATGCACCGCGCGCTATGGCAGTGATCAATCCGGTTAAAGTGATCATTGAAAACTTTACGGGTGATGCTGTGCAGTGGGTGAAGATGCCGAACCATCCGAACAAACCGGAAATGGGCAGCCGCGAAGTACCGTTTACCCGTGAGATTTACATCGATCAGGCCGATTTCCGTGAAGAAGCCAATAAACAGTACAAGCGTCTGGTGTTGGGCAAAGAAGTGCGTCTGCGTAATGCCTATGTGATCAAAGCAGAACGTATCGAGAAAGACGCAGAAGGGAATATCACCACGATTTTCTGCTCTTACGATATCGACACCCTCAGTAAAGATCCTGCCGATGGCCGCAAGGTGAAAGGTGTGATCCACTGGGTTTCGGCTTCAGAAGGTAAACCGGCTGAGTTCCGCTTGTATGACCGTCTGTTCAATGTTGCCAACCCGGGGCAGGCAGAAGATTTCCTGACCACAATCAACCCGGAGTCTCTGGTGATTGCGCACGGTTTTGTTGAACCGTCGCTGGTGGCTGCTCAGGCTGAAATCAGCCTGCAGTTCGAGCGTGAAGGTTATTTCTGCGCTGACAGTCGCTACTCCGGCGCGGAACATCTGGTATTTAACCGTACCGTGGGCCTGCGTGATACATGGGAAAGTAAACCGGTCGCATAAAAGTCATCGCAATAAGGTTTTAAAAACGCAGCTCAGGCTGCGTTTTTTTATGTCCGGGTTTTATTTTGCTACTGCAAAAAATTGGTTTTCGTCGCGAATTAATGTGTTCCCGATGTATGATTTTTAAACGCTCATTTTCAGTGCTTTCTGTGGCTGAAACGTTTTAACCTTTCCTCAGTAAAACTTAGTGACTTGTTTATTCTCTCTATTTAAATAATCTGTCGGTCTGATCCTGCCTTAAGACATATAGTTACATTTTTTCATCTTTATGTGCACTTTGTCATACTTCGATGATCAATGATTAATTACCCATTGATAATTCGCGTCGCGAAAAATACTCTTAATGTTGATTTAACCGGTTACGTCTCTGACGGCCGATTTTGATACCCGTTTGGGTTTTGCACGAAATTTTTAGTCAAAATGAGGAATCTCTATGCACAAGCACCTTAACAGGGGCAGGGGATCGGCTTACCTGAAACCTGCCATGTATTCTCTCGCCGGCACTTTACTGAGTGGCGGAATGATGTTTTCACACGAGGCCAGCGCGGCCGGTTTTATCGATGATTCCACACTGACCGGTGGCGTGTATTACTGGCAGCGTGAACGTGACCGCAAAGATTTGAACAAAACCAAAGAAGAAACCCGTCCGGATGGCTCAAAAGTCACCGTCAATAATTCCGACTACAACAAATACGCGACTAACCTTTCACACTCCACTGCTAACCTGAATCTTGATTTTTCCTCTGGTTATGCCTGGGACATGTTCGGTATCGACGTTGCGGCCTTCACCGCCATTGAATTAGCCGAAGCCAGTGACAGCACTCATCCAAACGAAATTGCATTCTCTTCTAAAAACCACGCTTATGACGAGGATTACTCAGGTGATAAAGGCGGGGTCAGTCTCTACAAAGCGGCCGGTAAATTTAAATATGGCGGATTCTGGGGACATGCGGGCTATATTCAGCCCACAGGGCAGACGTTGATCGCACCGCACTGGAGCTTCATGCCGGGGACTTATCGCGGTGCGGAAGCCGGGTATAAACATGATTTCGGTGATCCGGGTGAACTGAGTTTCTCCTATATGTGGGCCGACGAATATAAATCGCCCTGGCATCTGGAAATGGATGATTTCCGCCAGAATGATAAGAAAACCGGCGTTTCTTATATTCACTCCCTCGGTGCGAAATATGACTTTAAAAATGACTTCGTGCTGGAAGGCGCGTTTGGTCAGGCTGAAAGTTATGTGGATCAGTACTTTGGCAAAGCCTCGTACAAAATAGATTTGCTGGGCAATCCGCTGACTACCAGCTATCAGTTCTATGGGGCAGAAGATCGTATCAGCGACAAAAATGATCCAAACAGTTTGTATGATGGTCTGGCCTGGTTGCAGGCGTTAACTTTCGGCTATACCACGGGTCAGTTCAACTGGCGTCTGGAAGGGACGATGGTGAAAGCGGAAGGGAACCAGGGTTACTTCCTGCAACGTATGACGCCGACGTATTCCTCTTCAAACGGCCGTCTTGATGTGTGGTGGGACAACCGTTCGGACTTCAACGCTAACGGTGAAAAAGCAGTATATGCAGGCGTGTTGTATGACCTGGCAAAATGGGATTTACCGGGCTTAGCCGTCGGTGGCTCCTATGTTTATGCATGGGATGCCAGGCCGAGCACTAACGCGGCTTACGACCAGAGTCAGCGCCTGAAAGAAAGCGCCTGGAGTCTGGATGCGCTGTACACCATTCAGGAAGGCCGTGCGAAAGGGACATTGTTCAAACTGCATTACACCCAGTATGACAATCATTCGGATATTCCAAGCTGGGGCGGCGGATACGGCAATATTTTCCAGGATGAAAAAGACGTGAAATTCATCGTTATCGCTCCATTCACTATTTTCTGAGGTCGCTATGTCGATGAATAAATTATTGATGACCGTGGTATCCGCTGTTCTGCTGGCGGGTTGTGCGCCGACAGCCGGTCAGGCTGAAATATCCAAAACGCGTGAGGCTTACAGCGCCTGTATTAATACGGCGGAAGGCAATCCGGATAAACTGGCATCCTGTCAGGCGGTGCTGAATGTACTGAAACAGGAAAAAGCCCACCAAAAATTTGCGGAACAGGAAACGGTTCGCGTGGTGGATTACCAGCAGTGTCTTACGGCACGCAAAACCGGTAATGGTCAGGCGTATGCCGCAGATTGCGGAAAGATATGGCAGGAAATCCGGGCCAATAACGCTCCGAAACCGTAAAACGAATCGCAGAAATCAAACCCCGGCGTGCCGGGGTTTTTTTAGGGTTGCTGAAATCCAGACATAAAAAAACCGCTTTTCAGCGGTTAATGAATTCACAGCCTGTCGGCAACGGGGTTGCCACATGCCATATTAGTGCGCAGGTTTATCGTTGTGCAAAGACTCATCTTCGCGGCAATCACCTGCTTCACAATGACCATAGAGATACAGACTATGGTTGGTCAGTTTGATGCCGTGTTTCTTAGCAATCTCACGCTGACGGCCTTCAATATACTCATCACGAAATTCGATTACACGTCCGCAATCCAGGCAGATGAGGTGATCGTGGTGATGCTGCTGAGTCAGTTCGAATACGGACTTGCCGCCTTCGAAATTATGACGGGTAACGATACCGGCGTCGTCGAACTGGTTCAGAACGCGGTAAACCGTTGCCAGGCCAATTTCTTCACCCATATCAATTAATTGCTTGTAAAGATCTTCCGCACTAACGTGATGACCTTCCGGCGCTTGCAGCACTTCCAGGATTTTGAGGCGCGGAAGCGTGACTTTTAAGCCAGCTTTCTTCAGTGCGGTGTTGTTGTCAGTCATGCGGATTCAGTCCTGTTACTATGTGCTAATCAAGTTGAGGCATGCAGCCTGTGGCATCGGCGGCACAAATTATTCGTTTAGTCTCTTCGTTTACGCAAGTGTGCCAATTGTCGTCAACGATAGCCTGTTAATAAAGATCACAATTTGCCGGTCACATTGGTAATGCAACGACTTGATCGATAGAAAAAACAGAGGAACTCAGTGTACCTTGATACGACCGAAAGTTACAATTTTGTAGCAGTTAAATTGTTAATTTCAGTAATAGTTTGGCCCTTCAATTGTAGAATAAATCCTCAGGGCCAACAGGGTTTTTAGCCAATAATTTCAGAAAGGCTGAGTTCTTCTGTGATCTGTTTCACCCAGGCATCAACACGTTCACTGGTCAGTTCCGGCTGGCGATCTTCGTCAATTGCCAGTCCTATGAAATGCTTATCATCAGCCAGGCCTTTAGAGGCTTCAAAGTGATACCCTTCGGTAGGCCAGTGTCCGACAATCACTGCGCCGCGTGGCTCAATGATATCGCGCACGGTGCCCAGTGCATCGCAAAAATATTCGGCATAGTCTTCCTGGTCACCACAGCCAAACAGTGCAACCAGCTTACCTTCGAAATCTATCTCTTCCAGCGTTGGGAAAAAGTCGTCCCAGTCACACTGCGCTTCACCGTAATACCAGGTTGGAATACCGATAAGCAAAATATCGAATTTTTCCAGATCCTCTTTGCTGCTCTTCGCAATGTCATGCACCTCTGCAACATCTTTACCCAACTGTTTCTGGATCATTTTTGCGATGTTTTCGGTGTTACCTGTATCGGATCCAAAGAAGATACCTACAACGGCCATAAGATTACCTAACCTCTTGTTCTCAATGAAGTGCTCTGCAACGCAGGCAATAATAATGCAGATGATAGCAAACTCGTGCGGCGGAGAATATGCTTCTGCTCGCCTTCTTAGCTGGGAAATAAGTTTATCGGGCAATATTTTTAAGTGTTATCGCCTTTGTGTGCTTTCACGCAGGGTGCGTTAACCTCAGGCTGAATAAGGTCAAACGCAAATTGAAGAAATAAGTCGTCACAATACTAAATTTCGAGAATATTCCGCCGATAGATGATGCGAGAGCAATCTCAACATAATAAAGAAATCGATGCCCGGAGAGGTGTTCAAACATGTCCTGGGGCACTTGCCTGCTGGTTACCTGTCTTGATTCTCCGCATCCCCCTCAATCCTCAGGCCAGAAACAGTCATGTTTCGAGAGAGGCATATCGTGCAGTTTTTAAAAAATATTACCATCAGGGCCGCTTTGTTAACAATTCTTGGCATTTTTTGTGTCATGTGGGCGGGTGTTTCCCTATACACCGTTACCTCCCTTGACACACTGACCCAAAATACCAAAAACAGTACCGAGCTGGTCAATAATATGGCGCTGATCAATAAAGGAAATGATCAGTATTTCCGTACCGTGACGCGCATGAGCCGCGCCGTCGCACAGCTTCAGGCCGATCCGTCAAAAGGCCCGGAAATTTTTGATAGCGCAAAACAATCACTCAGCGGGCTGATGCAGGCGCTGACCAATTTTAAAGCCGCACCGCATCCGGGGCTGGAAGATGCTTCCGTGCAGGAATTAATCACCAGTTGGGATAACCTGATCACGCAGGGCGTCACGCCATTGTTTGATGCAGCCCGCAGCAAAAACACGGAATCCTATAATCAACTGGCCAATTCCACCGTGCCTGCGCTGAGCCGCACCTTTGCCACCTCCATGGAAAAAGTCAGCGCTCAGATCGCGACAGATTTTGACGCGGCGCAACGGCAATCTACCCATCTGACCTCATTCAGCAAAGTGATTCTGCTGACGGCATTTGGTATCGGGCTGGTGATTTTATTGCTGACTGACCGTTATCTGGTGATGGCGCTGGTGAAACCGCTGGATAAAATCCGCGATCACTTCGCGGTGATCGCGAGCGGCGATCTGACACTTTATCTGGATGAGTTCGGTAAAAACTGCGCCGGTAAGCTGATTCCGTTACTGAACCTGATGCAGTCTAGCCTGGTGAATACCGTTCAGACCATCCGCAACTGCACCAATCACATCTATCAGGGCGCGTCAGAAATTTCAGCCGGAAACAACGATTTATCTTCCCGTACGGAAGAGCAGGCATCTGCACTGGAAGAAACCGCTGCCAGCATGGAACAACTGACGGCTACCGTGAAACACAATGCTGATAACGCTCATCATGCCAGCCAGCTGGTTATGGAAGCTTCTACCACTGCGCAGAAAGGTGGCAACATCGTGGCGGATGTGGTCAGCACCATGAAAGATATCTCCGGCAGTTCGAAGAAAATTGCTGAAATCACTTCCGTGATTAACAGCATCGCTTTCCAGACCAACATTCTGGCGCTGAATGCCGCAGTAGAAGCAGCACGTGCAGGCGAGCAGGGGCGTGGTTTTGCAGTGGTTGCCAGCGAGGTGCGCAGCCTGGCACAACGCAGTGCGCAGGCTGCAAAAGAAATCGAACAGCTCATCAGCGAATCGGTTTCCCGCGTCGACAGCGGCTCGAAACTGGTTGAAAACGCCGGTCAGACGATGAATGAAGTGGTGCGCTCAATTACGCATGTCACCGACATCATGGCGGAAATTGCGTCTGCGTCTGACGAACAAAGTAAAGGAATCAGCCAGGTAGCGGTAGCGGTCACAGAAATGGACAGCGTTACACAACAGAACGCCGCACTGGTAGAACAGGCGTCACAGGCCGCAGTATCGCTGGAAGAACAGGCTTCGTTGCTCAACAACGCCGTCGCAACGTTCAAACTGAAAGACAGCGTCACGAATGTGGGTTCACGTCCGGCGAAGTCGATTTCAGCACCCTTGTTGCGTCCTGATACCGGCAGGCTTTCGGCGAAAAGTGCTGAAAACTGGGAAACGTTCTGAGTGGGAAGGCGTAAATTAGCGTGGAATAATTAAGAAAAACAAACGGGTAGCCTTATCGGGTTACCCGCTTTTCAATCAACCTTCATGACCGTTAAGATGCGACAGCAGCATCTCTTCAATCAATTCGCTACGACTGATATTGCGTTCTTCTGCCAGCTTATTGAGCATGTCAACAGCATCGGCATTCATTTTCAGCTCCACACGACGCAGGCCGCTCGCTTTATCGCGGCGTAACTGGTTGCGCTTATTGATCCTGAGCTGTTCATCACGGGATAGCGGATTTGTTTTTGGACGCCCCGGACGACGGTCATCTGCGAACAGATCAATCGTCGTGCGATCCAGTTGTTCTTTTGCCATAGGTAGAGGTACAACCAGGGAAGTTTTTACATCGGGAAACGGCAAGCCGTTCCTGACGAGCGTTTCACACATTTCGGGCTAAGAAACCCTGACCCAATTCACCCCCCGCGACTCACTGTGAGTAAAACGGGGCGGCAAAATTATAGCGCGCAATCATACACTGGCGCCCCAGGGGTTCACAACGCCTGATTGCCCTGATTTCATGATAACTTCTTAAGTTGTGCAGACTTTTTGCACAATTTATCCCCAGGATGTTAAACCTCAGGCCACATCGATGAAACGGTGCACAGCGCGCAGTACCGCATCGGGTCTTTCCGCATGCACCCAGTGACCGGCTCCCGCCACCACATGTGCTTTGGCCTGTGGAAACTGGCGGGCAATCGCGTCGCGGTATTCATCCTGCACATACGGCGATAAGCTCCCGCGGATAAACAGCGCCGGATGATCCCATGCTGGCACATCTTCCCAGCCGGTAATGGTTTCGTATTCACTGAGCAGCACGGGCACGTTGAAGTACCATTCGCCCTGGCGGAAGGACTTAAGCAAAAACTGGATCACGCCGTCTTCCTTTATATACTGGCGCATACAGTCGCTGGCAGACGTGCGGTCACGGAGTCTTGCGTCGGTCACAGCGTTAATGGCCGCGAAAATCTCATCATGACGACGGACGTGATAATCCACGGGGGCGACATCAATGGCGATCAACTTTTCGATACGATCGGGGATCCGTGCCGTCAGCGCCATCGCGGCTTTGCCGCCCATCGAATGGCCGATAACGATGATTTTTTGGAAACCAACAGCATCCAGCGTTTCTTCTAAATCTTGTGCCATGGCGGCGTAAGACATTTCATCAGAACGTCCGGACTGGCCATGATTACGCAAATCCACCTGTAACACGTTATGCTGTTGTCTCAGGTCACGGGCCAGAATACCCAGATTATCCAGGGTGCCGAACAATCCGTGGATAAGCAAAACCGGCAGTGCAGTGCTGCCAGTCACTTCAGATCCCTGCAGGCGATAATGTAATTTCATAGAGAAGTTCATACAGATAAACAATCTCATTAGGTTATCATGACTTGCGGATAATTTTTTAAAACAGAAAGTGTCTGCCAGATGCCTGAGCGGGATTTGACTACCAGGAGCAGAACGGGCCGGAGCCTGCATGCAGCAAAATCGGGAAGTTGTCTGGATTTTACTTTGCAGCGCAATTCCCCTGTTTGTTACTGCGTAGAAATTTGTATAATCCTTTTGAATGAATTAAGTAGAAGAACAGTACTGGATAAAGATGAAAACTATTGAGGTTGACGAAGAACTCTACCGCTACATTGCCAGCCACACGCAGGCAATCGGTGAAAGTGCGTCTGATATTTTACGCCGTATGTTGAAGTTTACTGCCGGTCAGACCGCTCCTGACGCGCCAGCGACGACTTCTGTTATTGCCGGAACTGTTGCGCAGGAAAAACCTGCTGTCGCAGCGGCACCGACGTCGCGTGATAAAGTCCGCGCCGTCCGTGAACTGCTGTTGTCCGACGAATACGCAGAACAGACTAAAGCGGTTAATCGTTTTATGCTGATCCTCTCGACCTTGTATACCCTGAACCCTAAAGAATTTGCGACAGCGACCGACTCTCTGACCGGGCGCACACGGACTTATTTTGCCGGTGACCAGCAAACCTTGCTGCAAAACGGCATACATACCAAACCTAAACACGTTCCCGGAACGCCGTATTGGGTTATTACGAATACCAACACAGGTCGCAAACGCAGCATGATCGAACACATCATGCAGCTCATGCAGTTCCCGGCGGAACTGACTGATAAAGTATGCGGCACCCTCTAATTTCAGCGTAAGGGAGAAGCGCCAGTGGCTAATCACCCCCGTGCAGGGCAACCTGCTCAGCAAAGCGATTTGATCAATGTGGCGCAGTTAACGTCACAGTATTACGTTCTGCAACCGGATCCGGCAAACACGGCACATGCTGTGAAATTTGGTACGTCCGGCCATCGCGGTAGTGCGTTGCGTCACAGCTTTAATGAAGCGCACATCCTGGCAATTGCTCAGGCGATTGCCGAAGTGCGTAAAGAGCAGGGCACCACCGGCCCGTGCTACGTGGGTAAAGACACCCATGCGTTGTCCGAACCGGCGTTTATCTCTGTGCTGGAAGTGCTGACCGCCAATGGCGTGGATGTCATTGTTCAGGAAGATAACGGGTTCACGCCGACCCCAGCGGTGTCGCACGCCATTCTGACGCATAATCGTCACGGCGGCGCGCTGGCGGATGGCATCGTCATCACGCCTTCGCACAACCCACCGGAAGATGGCGGCATCAAATATAACCCGACCAACGGGGGGCCGGCAGATACTAATCTGACTTCCGTGATTGAGAAACGTGCTAACGCATTGCTGGCCGCAAAACTGGCAGGCGTGAAACGTCAGTCTCTGGATCTGGCGTGGAAAAGTGGCCATCTGCAAGCGAAAGATCTGGTTCAGCCGTTTATCGAAGGGCTGACCGATATCGTTGATATGGCTGCGATTCAGAAAGCGGGTCTGAAACTGGGTGTCGATCCGCTTGGCGGTTCCGGTATCGAATACTGGAAGCGTATCGCGGAACATTACCAACTGGATCTGACGCTGGTTAACGATGAAGTCGATCAGACTTTCCGTTTTATGCATCTCGACCATGACGGCGTGATCCGTATGGACTGCTCGTCTGAATCTGCAATGGCCGGTCTGCTGGCGCTGCGTGATAAATTCGATCTGGCCTTTGCCAATGACCCTGATTATGACCGCCACGGTATCGTGACGCCTGCCGGTCTGATGAACCCGAACCATTATCTGGCGGTGGCGATTCAGTATCTGTTCCAGCATCGTCCGCAATGGGGCAAAGAGGTTGCCGTCGGTAAAACGCTGGTATCGAGTGCGATGATCGACCGCGTGGTAGAAGATTTGGGCCGTAAACTGGTGGAAGTGCCGGTTGGGTTCAAATGGTTTGTTGATGGTCTGTTTGACGGCAACTTCGGATTTGGTGGCGAAGAAAGTGCCGGGGCTTCTTTCCTGCGTTTCGACGGCACACCCTGGTCGACCGATAAAGATGGGATCATCATGTGCCTGCTGGCCGCAGAAATTACTGCGGTTACCGGCAAGAACCCGCAGGAACATTACAACGAACTGGCTGCGCGCTTTGGTGCACCAAGCTACAACCGTATTCAGGCACCTGCGACGCACGCGCAGAAAGCCGCACTGTCTAAACTCTCTCCTGAACAGGTGAAAGCTGACACACTGGCCGGTGACCCGATCACTGCCCGTCTGACCAACGCACCGGGTAACGGCGCGTCTATCGGTGGTCTGAAAGTGATGACCAAAAATGGCTGGTTCGCGGCGCGTCCGTCCGGTACGGAAGAAGCTTACAAGATCTATTGTGAAAGCTTCCTCGGTGCTGAACATCGTGAGCAAATCGAGAAAGAAGCGGTAGAAATCGTCAGTAAAGTGCTTGCTGACGCGAAATAAGCCGTTTTCTTTATCTCATCAAAGGCGCTGATTATTCAGCGCTTTTTTTTTGCCCGTTTTTTGCCGGAAGTTCAGACATAAAAAGATATATCTAAATTCGCTTCCCGGTCTTGCCAGTTTCTGAAAACCGATCTAGTTTAGATATATCGAAATAATTCGATATATCTAAATAGGACATGCACTATGTTTAGTAAAATGTTTGAGGGTCGCCATCGCGGCCACGGTAGTCGTGAAGAAGGGCATCGCGGCCATTGCCGTCATGAATCAGAATACAGCGATCACAGCGAGCGTCACATGTTACGTCGTGACGGTCGCCATCGTGGTGAAGAAGGGCGTGAACATCGCGGGCGTGGTGAAGGCCGCCGTGGTGAACGCGGTGCACACCGTCTGTTTGAACATGGCGATTTACGCCGCGTACTGCTGGCGCTGGTGGCGAAGAAACCGAGCCACGGTTACGAACTGATCAAAGCGATTGAAGAAGCCTCTTCCGGTCTTTACGTGCCAAGCCCGGGCGTGATTTACCCGACGCTGACACTGCTGGAAGAGCAGGACTTCCTTGAGCCTGTCGCCACGGGCAACGGCCGGAAAAGCTACCAGATAACGGAAGCCGGTAAAGCGGAACTGGCACAGCATCAGGCGACGGTTGATATGATTTTTGCCCGTCTGGCGGGGGCGCAGCGTCCGCGTGAAAACAACCTGGCAGAAGGTATTCATGAATCGATGCACCGCCTGCGTCACGCGCTGCGTTCTAACATGATGCGGGCGGATTTAACGCCGGAACAGGTGGTGCGTGTGAGTGCGATTTTGCAGCAAGCCGCTGAAAGTCTGGAAGCCGAATTTGGTGAGGCCAAACCGGAGACCGACCAGCCTAAGGCATGAAGCGATAGCCCACGCCGGTTTCGGTCAGTAAATGACGTGGCCGGGTGGCATCGGCCTCCAGTTTCTGCCGCAAATGTCCCATGTAGATGCGCAGATAATGGCTGTGTTCAACATAATTCGGGCCCCAGACGTGGCTCAGTAACTGACGCTGAGTGATGACTTTACCGCTGTTGGCCAGCAGTTCGGCCAGCAGGCGAAACTCAATCGGCGTCAGATGACAATCTTCACCGTTACGCTGTACGCGCCGGTTGATCAAATCCACCGTCACATCTGCAAATGTCACCAGCGGACTTTCCTGTGCGCTGCCGGTATGGCGGCGCAGGGCCACACGAACCCGCGCCAGCAGTTCACCTACGCCAAACGGCTTGGTAAGAAAATCATCGGCACCGGCATCCAGCGCCGCTATCTTGTCTTCCTCGCGGGTGCGCGCCGACAAGACGATAATCGGGATAGCGCTCCAGTGACGCAAATCGCGAATATACGTCAGGCCGTCACCGTCCGGTAAACCGAGATCGAGAATAATCAGATCCGGTTTACGGGTTCCGGCTTCAATCAGCCCGCGTTGCAGCGTTTCACTCTCAAACACCCGCAAGCCTTCCGCCTCCAGTGCTGTACGCACAAAGCGGCGGATCTCTTTTTCGTCTTCAACAATTAAAATATTTACCGGGGATGCGCTCACGATACCTCGTCGATGTCTTTTTCCATGTCACCTTCCATCTCCGGCAACGCCTCGAGCGGCAGCCTGAAACGAAAACGCGCACCGCCGTTCGGGCCATTTTCCGCCCAGATCCGTCCGTCGTGCACCTCAATAATGGCACGACAAATCGCTAATCCCAACCCCACGCCCGGAATAGCGGATTCTTTATTACCGCGGGCGAATTTTTCGAAAATAGTGTGCTCGGCACCAGCCGGAATACCGGGACCGTTATCCCAGACTTCCATCTCCAGCCACTCCTCCAGCGGCGTGGCTTTAATGCCAATTGTCGCACCGGTTCCGGCATATTTATGGGCGTTTTCGAGCAGATTGATCAGCACCCGTTCGATCAGGCTGGCGTCGCAGTTAACCAGGACCATTTCCTGGGGTAAATCGATTTTAATATTGTCGTGCGCCAGCACCGGTTCGAGCATCCGCAATGCGCTGCCGGTGATTTCTTCCACCGACTGCCATTCTTTACGCAGATTAAATCCACCGGACTGAATACGCGCCATATCCAGCAGGTTGTTGACCAGCCGGGTAGTGCTTAGCACCTGCTGACGGATCTGGCTGGCCTGCGGTGCATGCTTTGAGCCTTCTGCGGCAAGATCCAGCGTGAGGATTTCCGCCTGGCCGAAAAGCACCGTCAGCGGTGTACGTAAATCGTGGGAAAGCGCAGAAAGCAATGAGTTACGCAGTTGTTCGCGTTCGGTTTCCAGCCGCGCCGTTTCTGCGCTGGCGGCCAGATGCAGACGTTCCAGTGCATTGGCGATCAGCACGGTAAAGGTCTGTAACAGACGCTGTTGTTCCGGTACTAACAGTTGACGGATATTCGGCGGTTCGACCGCCAGCAGGCCACGCGATTCACCGGATGCAACCAGCGGCAGAAGCTGGTAGGGCACGCCGGGCAGGGTATCCGTGCCCGCACCGGCTGGCAGTTTCTTGTCGAAACTCCAGCGGGCGATAGCATCATCGACCACAATCGAAGTCATTTCGCCGGCCGGCTGCATCAGTTCGCCGTTCTCCTGTGGCAGCAAAATGGCGGTTTTGGCGTTCAGACTGGAAGAAATAAAGTGGCGGCTGGTCTGCGCGATGGCTTCCGGCGTCAGCGACTGACTGAGTCCTTTGGACATTTCATACAAATGCTGCGCACGTTTTTCACGGTGACGCGCGATACGTGCCTGATAACGGACGCCTGCGGTCAGATTCCCGATCAGAATGCCGACAATCAGCATTACGCCGAAGGTCACCAGGTATTGCGCGTCAGTCACCGCCAGCGAGCCGCGCGGTTGTACGAAAAACAGATCAAAGCTGACGACATTGATTACCGCCGCCAGCACTGACGGCCAGCGGCCATAAAACAGGGCAACAATCACCACGCCGAGCAGATACACCATCACCAGATTGGCCTGATCGAAAGTCGGCACCAGCCATTGCGACATCATGGTGATCACCGCGCACAGCGCCACGGCAAGAGCGCAGCCCCATAACTGGCGGCTGAAGCGATCGGCGAAAGTGCGTAAGTCCTGCTCTTTACGCAGAGGTGTTACCGGCGCGTCTTCCAGGCCGACGACGATTAAATCAAGATCGGGGGCGATTTCCGCCAGCTTGTCAGCAAAGCTGGCGCTAAATTTCCAGCGCTTTTCCCGCCGCCGGCCGGTCATGATTTTGCCCAGACGATGTTCACGGGCGTAACGCAAAATCGCCTGTTCTTCCTGCGGATCGGAGAGCGTGGCAGTTTCTGCCCCCAGTTCCTGCGCCAGTTTCAGGGAATGCAGAATGGCGCGGCGCTGGCCTTCAGGTAAACGGTGCAGGCGCGGGGTTTCAACATATACGGCGTGCCAGACACAGCCGAGGCGCGCTGCGAGGCGCGAGGCGACGCGGATTAATTTCTCATTCCCCCCGCTGTGACCGATACACAGCAACAGTGCATCACGGGTATGCCAGACACGACTGACACCCTGATCATCGCGGTATTCGCGCATCTGGTCGTCAACCCGGTCAGCAGTACGACGCAGGGAAAGCTCCCGCAGGGCAATCAGATTGCCTTTACGAAAAAAGTGTTCTATGGCGCGTTCGGCCTGACCGGGGATATAAACTTTACCTTCTTTGAGACGCTGACGCAGGGAGTCAGGCGGTAAATCTACCAGCACCACTTCGCTGGCATCATCAAACAAACGGTCGGGAACCGTTTCACGAATAATGATACCGGTGACGCCGCTGACCACATCGTTCAGGCTTTCCAGATGCTGAACGTTCACGGTGGTAAACACATCGATACCGGCATCAAGCAACTCTTCGACATCCTGCCAGCGTTTCGGATGGCGCGATCCGGCGGCGTTACTGTGCGCCAGTTCGTCCATCAGGATTAGGGCAGGGCGGCGGGCCAGGGCGGCATCAAGGTCAAACTCCTGAACCTGACGTCCGCGATGATGAATACGTTTCGGCGGTAACAGAGAAAGCCCCGGCAGCAGCGCCTGCGTTTCCTGCCGTCCGTGAGTTTCCACTACGCCAACCAGCACGTCGAGGCCGGTGGCGCGCAGGCGCTGCGCTTCCTGCAACATGGCAAAAGTTTTCCCGACGCCCGCACAGGCGCCGAAAAAGACTTTCAGTTGCCCGCGTGGCTTCTCATTGGCGAGCGCCAGCAGGCTGTCGGGATCGGGTCTTTCGTCTGTCATATCATCCTGTCAGGTTGGTTGATAAGTTAGTTTGCTTTCAGTTCATCCAGCGCTAAGTTCAGTCCGAGCACGTTCACGACGTCCGGGCCGAGGTAACCAATCAGTGGTGAGGAGGTATTATCATCAATCAATTTATTCACTTGCGCCAGTGGCAGCCCGCGCGCGGTGGCAATGCGCGGAGCCTGCCACTGTGCCGCTTCCACCGAAATCTGCGGATCCAGCCCGCTGGCGCTGGCGGTGACCAGATCCACCGGCACGGCCGCCGGACTTTGCGGATTGGCTTTTCGCAGCATCGCCACGCGGTCTTTCACTGCCTGATCCAGCGCCGGGTTACTGGCAGCCAGATTGCTCCCTCCCGACGCCATCGGGTTATACGGTGAATCAGAGGTAACTGACGGGCGGCCCCAAAAGTAATCATTGCGGGTAAAATTTTGCCCGATGAGTTCTGAGCCAATCACTTTATTGCCGCCGTCTTTTATCAGCGAACCCGTTGCCTGCTGGCGGAATACCAGCTCTGAAACGCCGGTGGTCAGCAGCGGATACGCCACGCCGGTTATCAGCGTCAGCAGAACCGTTATCACCAGAGCCGGGCGTACATAGTTCATTCTTGTTACGGACATAATGGTCTTCCTCAAAAATCAGCTCAGATGTAAAACGGTCAGGATCACGTCGATCAGCTTGATACCGGCGAACGGCACCAGCAGACCCCCTGCACCATAAATCCACAGGTTACGGCGCAGCAGCGCGGCGGCACTCATGGCTTTATAGCTCACACCTTTCAGCGCCAGCGGTATCAGGAACACAATCACCAGCGCGTTGAAAATAACCGCCGACATAATGGCTGAAGACGGCGATGTCAGGTGCATGACGTTCAGCGCGTTCAGTTGCGGATAAGTGGCTGCAAACGCTGCCGGGATAATGGCGAAATATTTCGCCACGTCGTTGGCGATACTAAAGGTAGTCAGTGAGCCGCGCGTCATCAGCATCTGTTTACCGATATGCACCACTTCAATCAGCTTGGTCGGGTTGGAATCGAGATCGACCATGTTCCCGGCTTCTTTCGCTGCCTGCGTCCCTGAGTTCATCGCCACTGCGACATCGGCCTGCGCCAGCGCGGGCGCATCGTTGGTGCCGTCGCCGGTCATCGCCACCAAACGGCCTTCTGACTGATACTGACGGATCAATGCGAGTTTGGCTTCCGGCGTCGCTTCTGCCAGAAAATCATCCACACCCGCTTCGGCGGCGATGGCCGCAGCAGTCAGGCGGTTATCCCCGGTGATCATCACCGTTTTGATGCCCATTTTGCGCAGCTCGGCAAAGCGCTCCTTGATGCCGCCTTTAACGATATCTTTCAGCTCAACCACGCCCAGCACTTTTGCGCCTTCGGCGACCACCAGCGGCGTGCCGCCTTTACGCGCCACATTCTCCACCAGACCATCGACGGCTTTCGGGAAGGTACCGCCATTAGATTGCACATGACGACGGATCGCATCCACCGCGCCTTTACGGATGCTGCGTTCACCCACGTTGACGCCGCTCATGCGGGTTTGCGCGGAGAAGGGCACGAAGGTCGCATTCAGTGAATGAATATCGCGTTCGCGCAGGTTAAAGCGTTGCTTCGCCAGCACCACGATACTGCGACCTTCCGGCGTTTCATCGGCCAGAGAGGATAACTGCGCGGCATCGGCCAGTTCCTGTTCCGTTACCTGCGGCGCGGGCAGAAACTGCGATGCCTGACGGTTACCGAGCGTGATGGTGCCGGTTTTATCCAGCAGCAACACATCTACGTCACCGGCGGCTTCCACCGCACGGCCGCTGGTCGCGATAACGTTAGCTTCCAGCATGCGGCTCATGCCCGCCACGCCGATAGCCGACAGCAACCCCCCGATAGTGGTCGGGATCAGACACACCAGCAGCGCGACCAGCACGGTCACGGTGACCGGGATACCTGCATGGCTTGCGCTGACGCTAAACAGCGAGAACGGATAGAGTGTCGCGGTAGCCAGCACGAACACCAGCGTCAGTGCCACCAGCAAAATGGTCAGCGCCACTTCGTTTGGCGTCTTGCGGCGTTTCGCCCCTTCGACCATTGCAATCATCCGGTCAAGGAAAGTATCGCCGGGGTTAGCCGAACATTCGACCACCAGCCAGTCTGACAAAACGCGCGTCCCGCCGGTCACTGAGGAGAAGTCCCCGCCGGATTCGCGGATCACCGGCGCAGATTCGCCGGTAATGGCACTCTCATCCACTGACGCACCGCCGATCAGCACTTCCCCGTCGCACGGCACGGTATCGCCTGCTTCGATCAACACATAATCGCCTTTGCGCAGGGTATCGGCGGCAACCTTAATTACCGGTGATTCAGGACGCGGTTCGTAGATTTTTTTCGCCCAGCTGGTTTTCTGCACGCCTTTCAGACTCTGCGCCTGCGCCTTGCTGCGGCCTTCAGCCAATGCTTCGGCGAAGTTGGCAAACAGCACGGTGAACCACAACCACAGGGATACGCTGCCGGTAAAAGCCGCACTGCCGTCGGTGCGGTGCATCAGAATCGCCAGCCAGATAAGCGTGGTCAGAATGCTGCCCAGATACACCACGAACATCACCGGATTACGCCACTGAACGCGGGGATCGAGCTTTTTCACCGAATCCAGCAGGGCAGTACGGATCAGACGGGGTTCAAATAACGCACGTTGTTTACGACTCATCTTTTTAGTCTCTATATTCATCAGTTCAACGAGTTACGCAGCATTACTGTGCTGACCAGACTTGCAAATGTTCTGCCACCGGTCCCAGCGCCAGCGCCGGAATAAAGGTCAGTGCGCCGACTAACAACACGGTGCCGACCAGCAGACCGATAAACAGCGGGCCAGACGTTGGCAGGGTGCCATTGCCGGCCTGCTGGCGTTTTTTCATCACCAGCGAACCGGCAATCGCCAGCACCGGAATGATGACGCCGAAGCGGCCAAAGAACATGCAGAAAGCCAGCAACAGGTTGTAGAACGGTGTATTGACGCTCAGCCCGGCAAACGCACTACCGTTGTTATTGGCGGCGGAAGACACCGCATACAGCACTTCGCTGAAACCATGCGCGCCGGGGTTTAAAATCCCGGCGCGGCCGGCGTCGGTGACCAGCGCCAGTGCGGTGCCGAGCAGCACCAGCGTGGGTGTCACCAGGATCGCCAGTGCGGTCATCTTCATGTCGTAAACGTCGATCTTCTTACCGAGATATTCCGGTGTACGGCCAATCATCAGTCCCGCAATAAACACCGTCAGCAGCACAAACAGCAGCATGCCGTACAGACCGGAACCCACGCCGCCGAACACCACTTCACCAATCTGCATCAGCCACATCGGTACCATGCCACCGAGTGCGGTAAAGGAATCGTGCATGGCGTTAACCGCACCGCACGAGGCCGCCGTGGTGACGACGGTGTACAGCGCGGAGGCCAGAATGCCGAAGCGGCTTTCCTTTCCTTCCATATTAAAATTGCTGCCTGCACCCAGCGCAGTGAAATGCGGATTGCCTTTGAGTTCGGCGTACATCACCACCACTACCGACACCACAAAGATCACCGACATCGCCCAGACCAGTGCGTGGCCCTGACGGTTGTCGCCAACCACGCGGCCAAAAGCGAAGCACAATGCACAAGGGATAATGAAAATCGCCAGCATCTGCACCATATTGGTCAGTGCGGTTGGGTTCTCAAACGGATGGGCTGAGTTGGCACCGAAGAAGCCGCCGCCGTTGGTGCCGAGCATTTTGATCGCTTCCTGAGACGCCACCGGGCCCATCGGTAAGGTCTGTTGCAGGCCTTCCAGCGTGGTGATGTGCTGATACGCTTCGAAGTTTTGCAGTACCCCCTGACTGACGAAAAACAGTGCCAGCAGGAAAGCCACTGGCAGCAACAGATACAGCGTGATGCGCCATAAATCCGTCCACGCATTACCAATGGTCTGTGCTGAAGGGCGTGCAAAAGCACGGATCAGCGCAAATGCCACGGCGATACCGGTCGCTGCGGAGAGGAAGTTTTGCACCGTCAGCCCGACCATCTGGCTGAGATAGCTCAGTGTGCTTTCGCCGCTGTAAGCCTGCCAGTTGGTGTTGGTCACGAAACTCACTGCGGTGTTAAAGGCCAGATCCCATGACAGCCCGCCAAAATGCTGTGGGTTCATCGGCAATACACCCTGTGCCATCAGCATCGTCATCAGCACAACAATGCCCAGGATGTTAAATACCATGATCGCCAGTGCGTACTGCCACCAGTTCATTTCAGCATTACTGCTGCCAGACGTGCGTAAAACACCGTTTTCTATGCGCTGAATAAATGCGCCGGGCTGTCCTTCAATCAGTTGAGCAATAAAGTTACCCAGTGGTTTTGCCAGCAGCAAAAGCACCAGCATAAAACTGGCAATCAGTAAGAATCCGGTTGCGGCCATTTAAAAATCCTCCGCATTCAGCAGGGCATAAACCAGATAGCCGAGCAGCAGAAGAACCAGTAATGCGCCGCAGATTACGCCAACAGTCACAATCCACCTCCACAGGTGTGTTTTTATGTTGTGGCGAGAATAAGGAAAGGCGGGAAAAGATCCTGAAAAGAAAGAGCTGAACAGTGTAAAAAAAGTATAAAAATGCGCAAAAATGAAACCTAAAAGAAACTTGAGTTGCGTATTTATTTAACCATTCTGTAACTAAATTACGGAGACAGAGTAAAATTGGCGAAAATTTACACATAAAAGTGGTCAGATGAGTAGTAAAATTTCATCAATTGCGGTATATTTTTCGCAACTTACAGTGTTCAAAAACTTTCCACATTTCACAGGAGCAACGCGATGAATGATTACACGCCATACACGATGACCCGCATACTGGCCCGCCGCGCTTTTGTTATTGCCGCCGGAGTTCTGGCCCTGCCGGTCATGCTGTTCCGCGCTGACCGCGCCCGTTTTTACAGCTATTTACACCGCGTCTGGATGAAAACCAGCGATAAGCCGGTGTGGCTGAGTCATGCCGAGATGGCGACACAAGACTTTTATTAATTTAGCTCCCTCCCCTGCGAAGGGGAGGTGCCAAAAGAAACCCCGTTCCTCCAGCGGGGTTTTTTATTGCCCGCCGATAAACCTGTACAAGATTATTTTTATGTATAAGTTGTGCTAAGATTATACGTAAGGGTGATGAATCAATGCCGCCTCTCTTTTCTTCTTTCAATGCAAGGTGCCGACAATGACGAAAACAATTCCGATTGGTATCAGTGCATGCCTGCTGGGTGAAAATGTCCGCTTTGATGGCGGACATAAACGTCTGGCGTTTGCCGTAGAGCAACTGGCGCCTTATGTGCGCTTCGAACCTATCTGCCCGGAAATGGCGATCGGCCTGCCAACGCCCCGCCCGGCGTTGCGTCTGGTTAAAATGGACGACAGTATTGTGATGCGTTTCAGTAACGACGAGACCGTTGACGTCACCGAAAAAATGCAGCATTACGCCGAAAAACGTGTGGCACCGCTGACCGGCTTGTGCGGTTATATCGTCTGCGCGAAATCCCCGAGCTGCGGGATGGAGCGGGTCCGGGTATACAGCGCCAACGGTAAAGATGCCAAAAAATGCGGCGTCGGGCTGTATACCGCCGAGCTGATGAAACAGCATCCGTGGCTGCCGGTGGAAGAAGACGGCCGGTTAAACGATCCCGTACTGCGGGAGAATTTTGTTGAGCGCGTTTTTGCGCTGTTTGAACTGAATCAGCTTCGCGAAGGTGGCCTGACACGTGGCAAACTGATGGCCTTCCACAGTCGTTATAAACTCATTTTACTGGCCCATTCTCAGCCCGAATATCGTGAGCTGGGGCGCTTTGTGGCTGCGATGGCTGAATGGGATTCCCTTGAGGACTATTTCACCGAATACCGGTTACGGCTGATGAATCTGATGAGCCACAAAGCTACGCGCCGTAATCACACCAATGTGCTGATGCATGTACAGGGATATTTCCGTAAGCAGCTGAGTCCGGCACAACGACAAGAACTTGCCGGGCTTATTGATCGTTACCGTCAGGGAATGCAGCCGTTGCTGGCGCCGATTACCTTGCTGAAACATTATATGTCTGAATACCCGGACGCCTACCTGGCTGACCAGCGTTATTTCGAGCCTTATCCGGAAGCCTTAAAGCTTCGATACGGACATTAAAAGGAAAATTATGACCACGCATTTAGTCTGGTTTCGTAATGATTTACGGGTAACCGACAATCGCGCGTTGCATGCCGCCTGTGAAGATCCGCAGGCGCGTATTATTGCCGTATTTATAGCCACACCGGAGCAGTGGAAACGACATGAAATGGCGCCGCGACAGGCAATGTTTATTTATCAGCACCTTCAGGTGTTACAACATGCGCTGGCTGAACGTGGTATTCCCCTGCATTACCACCAGTGTGACGATTTTGCCGACAGCGTGGCGTGGCTGAAAGATTTCTGCAAAGCCGAAAAGGTGGAATCGCTGTTTTATAATAAACAGTATGAAATCAATGAGCGCCAGCGGGATGTCGCGCTGGAGAAGGCGGTCTGCGGGTCGGTAGTGTGCCAGGCCTTCGATGACAGCCTGCTGTTGCCACCCGGCTCCGTGACCACCGGAAACGGGGAGATGTATAAGGTTTACACGCCGTTTCGTCGGGCGTTTTTATCCCGTCTCACTGAATCTGACGGCCGTTCGCTGCCTGCGCCGCAAATCCGTGAGCATACCGGAAAAGTGGTCATCCATCCGCTGATGCCGTTCGATTATCCGCTGGAAGATATCGGCGATGATTTTGCTGTCGGCGAAGAAGCAGCGCGCAACCAGTTGCGCCGTTTTTGCCGGGAGCAGGTGCAGGATTATCTCAGTCAGCGCGATCTGCCGGCCGCCGCTGGCACCAGTTCGTTGTCGCCGTATCTGGCGATTGGTGTGCTGTCGCCGCGCCAGTGCCTGAACCGTCTGCGAACGGAATGTCCGCAGGTGCTGGAGAAAACCGACAGCGGCGCATTTGGCTGGCTGAATGAACTGGTGTGGCGCGAGTTTTATCGTCATCTGATCGTCGCCTGGCCGAAACTTTGCAAACATCAGCCCTTCCTTGAATGGACGGATAACGTGCGGTGGCGTCACGCCCCGGATGATTTACAGGCGTGGAAAGAAGGAAAAACCGGTTATCCCATTGTGGATGCGGCCATGCGGCAACTGAATACGACGGGCTGGATGCATAACCGTCTGCGGATGATTGTCGCCAGTTTTCTGGTGAAGGATTTACTGATCAACTGGCGCGAAGGCGAGCGCTATTTCATGTCGCAACTGCTGGATGGCGATCTGGCGGCTAACAACGGCGGCTGGCAATGGGGCGCTTCTACCGGCACAGATGCTGCGCCGTATTTCCGTATTTTCAATCCGACAACTCAGGGCGAACGTTTTGACAAAGCCGGACGCTTTATCAAAGCCTGGGTGCCGGAACTGTCGGATGTGCCGGAAAGAGACATTCATCAACCGCATCGCTGGGCGGAAAAATACCGGCGCGTGTTAGACTATCCGCTGCCGGTTATTGATCACGCGCGGGCGAGAAAAGACACGCTTGCAGCCTTTGAGGCGGCAAAAAACCGGTCAGACTGACTTTACTCTCTCACCACGACAAGGAGCGATGTGATGAAAAAATACCTGCTGGCGCTGATGCTGGCATGCTGGACGGGGCAGGCGAGTGCGGGGTTTGATGTCGTGGCGCTGGGTGTGAATGGCGGCGTCGAAGAAGGCAATCTCACCTCGTACCTGATCCGCAGTGATGATCAAAAACTCTATCTCGGTCTGGATGCCGGCTCTGTTTTGCCCGGCATTCGCAAGGCGCTGGAGAAAGGCAGTTTTCCACAGGTGACGGCTGAAAATGCTGCGCCGCTGACCCCGCAGGGCGCGGTTTTCCGCAACCTGATTGGCGGATACTTTATCAGTCACGGCCATCTCGACCACCTGGCGGGGTTGATCATCAGTTCCCCGGAAGACAGCAAAAAACCGATTTACGGCACAGCGGATACCATTGGTACGCTGCGTCAGCATTACTTCAACGGCCGCGTCTGGCCTAACTTCACCGACTCCGGCAGTGGTTTACGCATCGGCACCTATCGCCTGAACCAGCAGCGCCCGGCGCAACGGTTCTCCCTTGGCCTGACCGGCCTGGACGGCAATATTTACCCGCTCAGCCACGGCGGCACACCCTCGGCCATGATTCTGGTGAGCCGTAATAAAGCGTCGTTTGCCTTCTTCGGCGATACCGGCCCGGATGAAGTCGAAAAATCAAAAAATCTCGATACCGTGTGGCGCGTGCTGGGCGATGAGGTGAAAGCTAAACGGCTGAAAGGCATCATCATCGAAACGTCTTATCCGGATGGTGTGCCTGACAGCAAACTGTTCGGACATCTGACGCCGGACTGGTTGCTCAAAGAGCTTGGGCGGTGGCAGGAATATGCCGGAGGCGAAGGGGCGCTGAACGGCATCACGGTGATTATCAGCCACGTTAAACCGAGCCTGAAAGCCGGTGCTGATCCTGAAAAAGAGATCATGGCGCAGCTGGAAAAAGGGAATAATCTGGGCGTGAAGTTTGTGCGGATGGCGCAGGGTGATAAATTAGAGATCAAATAGACCATCCATTAATAACGAGAAACGTCATGAACAACCTCCAGCTTGAAAAGCTGATTAATCAGAAACTGGATATCAGCAATTACAAAGATTACGCACCGAACGGATTGCAGGTCGAAGGACGGCGTGAAGTGCAGCGTGTGGTGACCGGCGTAACGGCGTCACAGGATCTGCTGGATGCCGCGATTGCTGTCGAAGCCGATGCGGTTCTGGTGCATCACGGTTATTTCTGGAAAGACGAACCGGCTGAAATCCGTGGCATGAAACGTAACCGTCTTAAAACATTGCTGGCAACGGATACCAATATGTATGCCTACCATCTGCCGCTGGATGGTCATCCGGAACTGGGGAATAACGCGCAGCTGGCGAAATTGTTCGGTATTAACGTACAGGGCGAAATTGCGGTGCTGTTGCCCTGGGGAGAACTGGAAAAACCGCTGACCGGTGAAGAATTCCGCCAGCGCATTGAAGTCACGCTGGATCGCAACGTGTTGCACAGTTCACAGAATGCACCGGCCGAAATCCGCCGTGTCGCATGGTGCTCCGGGGGTGGTCAGGGTTACATTCAGAAAGCGGCAGAATATGGCGTCGATGCCTTTATCAGCGGCGAAGTGTCCGAGCAGACCATTCACATTGCCCGCGAAATGGGGCTGCATTTCTACGCCGCAGGCCATCACGCCACCGAACGTTATGGCGTGAAAGCACTGGGCGAATGGTTAGCTGCTGAGCATAATCTTGATGTCATGTTTATCGATATCGATAACCCGGCCTAATTTTTCTTTTCGCTAGTCTCTTCAGAAACGCTGTCTTCCAGCAGGGTAAATGCCCGCTGTAATCCGGTATCCACTTCAGGGTCTGCGCCCTGGGGTGGGTACTTGCTTTCCTCTTCTTCCTCTGTGGCTTCGCTTTCGTCAACCACGGGTTCCACCACATTTTCCGGCGCGGGCATGGTTTCCTGAATCATCTGTTCGTCAAACGCCGGGTTCAGGGCAGGCGAGAGCGGGGAACTGCTCAGACTGTCAGGTATGGCGATGTGCGGAACCGGCGCATCGGTGGCCATTTGCATGGCTTCTTCTTTTCTGGAAGTGCGGCTCAGCGCCACAATACCTACACCACACAGCGCGAAAAAGGCGTAAAGAATGTTGCCGCCCAATGGCTGGATCAGCGCACCGACCGCCAGCGGGCCGATACAGGCACCGACGCCAAAAGCCATCAGCAGACAGGCTGAAAGCGAGACACGACGCTCCGGTTCGATCATGTCATTGGCAAGTGCGACAATCAGCGGGTACAGCGTGAACTGCATCAGGCTGACGACAAAACCAATGGCGAGCAACAGCGGGAATGAAATGTGGCTGAACAACGCCAGCGGCAGGGCGGTAATGGCCAGCAGGATGGCGTTTATGCGCATCAGCATGTTGCGGTTATAGCGGTCGGAAAGCCAGCTGAGCGGGAACTGTGCCAGCAGACCGGCGAAAATCGCCAGCGCCATAAACAGACCGGTTTGTTGAGTGGTCAGCGCTTGCTGACTGGTGTAAATCGGTGCCATCCCGTAAAACGAGCCGACGACCATGCCGATAACCAGTGTAATCGCCAGCACCTTGGGGATCGTGCCGATAAAGAATTTAAGCTCCATCGGTGCCGGAGACATATGGCCGACGTTAGTGCGCGTGGTCAGTGCAATCGGCACAAGGCACAGGGCGAAACACAGGGCAATAACGATAAGCGTACTCACGCCTAAATCGCTGTTGAGCATCAGTACGACCTGACCGAGCGCCATCCCGAGATAAGAGGCCACCATATAAAAGCCGAATACCACGCCGCGCTGGTTGGCTTCAGCCTGATCGTTGAGCCAGCTTTCCAGCACCATATATTGCACCATCATGCATAAGCCGATGATCAGACGCAGTACCACCCAGACCGGGATGATGTCAGTCAGGCCATGCCCCAGCACGGCGGCGGTGATGATACCGGAGCAGGAAACGTAGGCACGAATATGACCTACGCGGGCGATCAGGATATGGCCAACCTTGCCGCCGATCACCAGTCCGATGTAGTTAGCCGCGATGATCGCCCCGATCATCGCACCACTGACATGAATGGCGGAAAGACGCAGGGAAATGTAAGTCGTCAGCAGGCCGGAGCCCAATAACATCAGTAATGTCGTGGTATAAAGCGGAAAAAAGAGTGCTAATGGTTTTCTCACAGGCCATCCCTATTGTGTAACGAAGGCGTTATCCAAACGCTAAAAAACAGCAACGTTTCTGAGAGTAGCAGGTGAAGGCGGCGGGCGAAACCTCAGTGTCCCGCACAACAGGGAGATGAGTTGACATCAGTACTCTGTTTCACGCATAACTGATAACAAATCTCACGCTATTGATTCGATGAATAACCCGATGATCCACAACCCTTCTTTAAGGAGTATCTGAGTGCAACGAGCACGATGTTACCTGCTGGGCGAACGCGCGGTAGTGCTGGAACTTGACCCCCCGGTGTCGCTGGCAAGCCAGCAGCGGATCTGGGGACTGACGCAACGTTTACAGGATCGCGCCGTGTATCCGGGCGTGCGTGAAGTCATTCCCGGTATGAATAATCTGACGGTATTACTCACCGAGGCGCAAAGTTCGGCGCTGGATGCAATTGAGCGACTGCAAAACTGGTGGGAAGAAAGCGAAGCCATCGAGCCGGAATCGCGGCTGGTTGAAATTCCTGTGATTTACGGCGGTCTGCAGGGGCCGGATTTAGACAACGTGGCACGCCATACCGGTATGACGCCGGGTCAGGTGGTTGAATGCCATGCGGGTGTTGACTACACCGTTTATTTTCTCGGCTTCCAGCCCGGTTTTCCTTATCTGGGCGGCATGCCATCGAAACTTGCCACGCCACGTCACGGCGAACCGCGTCTGTCGGTGCCTGCGGGCTCTGTTGGCATTGGTGGCAGTCAGACCGGCATTTATCCTCTCTCGACGCCGGGCGGCTGGCAACTGATCGGTCAGACGCCAGTCGCGATGTTTGATCCCCTGCGTGCATCACCGACATTACTGCTGCCGGGTGACAGCGTACGCTTCGTGCCACAGAAGGAGGGCGTATGCTGAAGGTTTTACGCGCCGGGATGTTGACCACGGTGCAGGACTTGGGTCGCAACGGTTACCGCCAGCAGGGCGTGAGTCAGTCGGGTGCGCTGGATGCCCCGGCACTGCGGTCTGCCAATCTGCTGGCCGGCAATGACGAAAATGCGGCGGCGCTGGAAATCACACTCGGCCAGTTCAGTGCTGAATTTTACCGTGAAGGCTGGATAGCGCTGACCGGGGCCGGTTGTCATGCACAGCTTGATGGGAAAGAGGTATGGACCGGCTGGTGTTACAAAGTGAAGCCGGGCCAGATACTGACCCTGAAAATGCCCACCCGTGGTATGCGCAGCTATCTGGCGATTTCCGGCGGCATTGATGTGCCTGAAGTCATGGGATCGCGCAGTACCGATCTGAAAGCCAAATTTGGTGGCTTTCACGGGCGGGCATTGCAAGACGGTGACAGGTTGCCCACCGGCGATTCGTTTGGGCAGCCGAAAAAATCCTGTGGCATTAAACAGCTACTGTTTGGTAACCGTATTCGTGCATTGCCGGGGCCGGAGTATCAGGAGTTCAGCGAGACGTCGCGCGGGGAGTTCTGGCGCGCCGCCTGGCAGCTGAGCCCGCAAAGTAACCGTATGGGATACCGGCTGCACGGTCACACACTGAAACGCGAAACTGACCGTGAAATTCTGTCGCACGGCTTATTGCCGGGTGTAGTTCAGGTGCCGCACGGGGGGCAGCCGATTGTGCTAATGGCTGATGCCCAGACCACCGGCGGCTATCCGCGTATTGCCTGTGTCATTGAGGCGGATTTGTATAATCTGGCGCAAATCCGGCTGGGCGAACCGGTGCATTTCGTCAAATGCACACCGGAAGAGGCGCAGAAAGCCTTGCGTGAGCAATCGCTCTTTATCGAACAGATTAAACGGGGGCTGCATGATCGTTGATCTTAATGCCGATCTAGGCGAAGGCTGTGCACATGATGAGGCACTGTTACAACTCGTCAGTTCGGCCAATATTGCCTGCGGATTTCATGCCGGAGATGCGCAGACCATGCGGCAATCCGTACGCCATGCGCTGAAATACGGTGTGGCAATTGGTGCGCACCCAGGTTTTGCGGATCGCGAAAATTTTGGCCGCACTGCCATGAACGTGCCTGCCGAAACCCTGTATGCCCAGGTGGTGTATCAGTTGGGTGCACTGGCTGCCATCACCCGTGCCGAAGGCGGGCATATGGTGCATGTGAAGCCGCACGGCATGTTGTACAACCAGGCAGCAACCGACCCCGTACTCGCGGATGTTATCGCCCGGGCGGTGCATGCGGTAGATCCGGCATTGCGTCTGGTCGGGCTGGCGGGCAGCGAATTAATTCATGCCGGTGAACGCCTGGGATTGCAAACCCGTCAGGAAGTATTCGCTGACCGGCGTTATCAGAGCAACGGTACGCTGGTGCCACGCAGTCAGCCGGATGCAATGATCGAAAGCGATGAACTGGCGCTGGACCAGACGCTGTCGATGGTACAGCAACAGAAAGTACTCAGCCGTGAAGGCGTCTGGGTGCCGGTTAAAGCTGACACTGTTTGTCTGCATGGTGATGGTGAACATGCACTGACGTTTGCCCGGCGGCTGAGGAATGCGTTTGTTGAACAGGATATTCAGATCAGCGCAGGCTGATTTTGGCAGAATCTGAGGAGCATCTATGCGTAAAGTTTTAGTCACCGGTTTCGAGCCCTTTGGCGGCGAGCGCGTTAATCCGTCATGGGAAGTGGTCAGGCAACTGGGTGACCTGGAATTGTCGGGTGCGCAGATTGTGGTGCGTCAGTTGCCGTGTGTGTTCGGCAAAGCCATTGATGCACTCAATGCGGCCATTGATGAAGTGCTGCCTGAAATGGTGATCTGCGTCGGGCAGGCCGGTGGCCGGAGTGATTTCAGTATCGAACGCGTAGCGATCAATGTCGATGATGCGCGTATTGCCGATAACGAGGGTAACCAGCCGGTGGATGAAACCATCGTCAGCACGGGCCCGGCAGCGTATTTTTCCACCCTGCCGATCAAGACGATTGTCAACGGATTGCGCGAGTCAGGGATCCCGGCATCGGTGTCGCAAACCGCCGGTACTTACGTCTGCAATCATGTGATGTACGGCCTGTTACATCGTCTGGCGCAGCCTGCCTGCAAAGTGGTGAAGGGCGGTTTTATCCATATTCCTTATCTGCCGGAACAGGCCGCACATCATCCGGGTGCGCCAAGTATGTCAGTACATACTGTTCTGAACGCCCTTGAGCTGACTATCGCCATCGCGCTGCATACGGAGCAGGATTTGAAAATTGCCGGGGGTGCAACTCACTGATGCCTGAAGGTCCTGAAATCCGCCGCGCAGCTGATGTGCTGGCTGCTGCGGTAGTGAATAAGCCCCTGACCGATGTCTGGTTTGCGTTTCCGGCACTCAAACCCTATCAGTCAGCGCTCAGGGGCACGAAAATCACGTCAATTGAAACACGCGGAAAAGCACTGCTGACGCACTTTTCCAACGGTCTGACTCTTTATAGTCACAATCAGCTTTACGGGGTCTGGCGGGTAGTGAAGGCCGGCGAAGTCGCCAGGGAAACCAAACGCTCGCTGCGGGTCATGCTGGAAACCACGGAGGCGGCGATCCTGCTGTACAGTGCATCCGAAATCAGTATTTACGATACGGCGGAGATCGAAAATCATCCGTTCCTGCAACGTATCGGCCCGGATGTGCTGGATGAGCGTCTGACTGTCGAGCAGGTACGTGAGCGGTTATTGTCCCCTAAATTTTGCAACCGTCAGTTAGGCGGAATGTTGCTGGATCAGGCCTTTCTGGCGGGATTGGGCAATTATCTGCGGGCGGAAATTCTCTGGCTGGCGAAACTGCTGCCGGATCATAAACCCAAAGAGCTGAACGAAACGGAACTGCAGGCGCTGGCCGATGCCTGTTTATCTGTTGCGCGCTTATCGTATGCCACGCGCGGCACGATGGATGAAAATGTGCATCACGGTGCGCTGTTTCGTTTCAAGGTGTTTGGCCGGACAGGCTTACCCTGCGAACGTTGCGGCGATCCGATTATGAAAACCAGCGTGTCATCGCGACCGTTCTTCTGGTGTCCGGTGTGTCAGGTATAGCAAACGCACCGAAATGAAAAAGGCTCCCCCGGGAGCCTTTTTGTCATCCTTGAAAAGGAAGATTACTTTTTCAGCTGAGAATGGAAATCGCGTTTGTCATAGCCGGTATAAAGCTGGCGCGGACGGGCGATTTTGACGCCTTCCTGATGCATTTCGCTCCAGTGAGCAATCCAGCCGACAGTACGTGCCATCGCGAAGATCACGGTGAACATGGAAGACGGAATACCCATCGCTTTCAGGATGATGCCGGAGTAGAAATCGACGTTCGGGTACAGTTTCTTCTCGATGAAGTAAGGGTCGTTCAGCGCGATATGCTCAAGCTCCATCGCCACTTCCAGCAGGTTGTCTTTCAGATCCAGCTCTTTCAGGACTTCATGACAGGTTTCACGCATCACGGTCGCGCGCGGGTCATAGTTTTTATAAACACGGTGACCAAAGCCCATCAGGCGGAAGGAATCATTTTTATCTTTCGCGCGTTTCACGAATTCAGGAATGTGATCAACGCTGCTGATTTCTTCCAGCATTTTCAGTGCAGCTTCATTCGCGCCGCCGTGGGCCGGTCCCCACAGGGATGCGATACCCGCAGCAATACAGGCAAACGGATTAGCGCCAGAAGAACCGGCGGTACGCACGGTGGATGTAGAGGCGTTTTGCTCGTGGTCAGCGTGCAGGATCAGGATACGATCCATCGCGCGTTCCAGAATCGGGTTCACTTTGTATTCTTCACACGGAGTGGCGAACATCATGTGCAGGAAGTTACCGGCATAGGACAGGTCGTTGCGCGGATATACAAACGGCTGGCCGATAGAATATTTGTAACACATGGCGGCAACGGTCGGCATTTTGGACAGCAGACGGTAAGCAGCGATTTCACGGTGACGTTCGTTTTCTACATCGATCGAGTCGTGATAAAACGCTGCCAGTGCGCCGGTGACACCACACAGAACAGCCATCGGGTGAGAGTCGCGACGGAAGCCGTGGAACAGACGGGTGATTTGCTCATGCACCATCGTGTGACGGGTAACATTGGTTTTGAATTCATCATACTGTTTCTGAGTCGGCACTTCGCCGTTCAGCAGCAGGTAGCTCACTTCAAGGAAAGTGGACTCTTGTGCCAGCTGGTCAATCGGGAAACCACGGTGCAGCAGAACGCCTTCGTCACCATCGATATAGGTGATTTTGGACTCGCAGGATGCAGTAGAGGTGAAGCCGGGGTCATAAGTGAAAAGACCTTTGGAACCGAGGGTGCGGATATCCACTTCATCCTGGCCCAGCGTGCCGGACAGCACATTAAGTTCAATCGGGTCGTGACCTTGTAGGGTAAGTGTCGCTTTCTTATCAGCCATTTACAGTCTCCTTAGCGCCTTATTTTTAAAAATCAGTAACAACAGAAATGCCTGGAAGCGACGCCTTGTAAGGTCATTATTATTGTCAGCCTTAGCTCTGCGATCGAATGGGAAGGGAACGTAGAGCTGAGTCGAAGTGCAGTCTCAGACTGCTCTGTGACAAACAAGCGGCGTTTCATCGTTGTTAACGATTCGGTAAATCATTACTGTTCTGTCACTCAGTACCGGTGAAGAGTATGAGGATTTACACAATCACCACTTTTGCATAACTTGGGCCATCAGGGAAGACCCCGACTTGCGATTGTGTGATCCGCTGATTCTTCAGAAACTTTCACTATTTTGGTGCGTGAAGGCGAAGCCGGTATGTGCTCAGAATCACAGTCCTATTGGAATAGTTCTTTTGTAATAGAAATGTTGATCAAATGTCAAACCAGATAATTTATTTTGTGTCTTTTATGAAAAGTGAGAGATAACTCACTGTTTCGCAGAAATGTGAATAAAGCATTTGTAGGGCAATTGTAATAAGAATGTGATCAACCTATACTCCTACAAGGTCTCCGGACAATCCGAAGTAGGAGCACCCAGCATCATTTTCTTCGCCCTTCACGTTACGGCTACGAAAATACTTTTATCGCGCCTTTTAAGCACACTGGATGTCGTCCTTTGAGCGCGAAAAATGATGAGCTTTTAGCTCAGCTTTCCAAAGTTATTGGTGTTGTGGGAAGGCGGCAAGCAACCGAATCCTTATGAGCTGACACAGGTTAGTGATTAGGGTGAGCGCGCAGCCAACGCACCCACAGCGACAAGAACAAAGGAAAGGGTGCTGTCTGACATACTGCTCCGGACCGGAGGGAAAATAATAAGAGCTGTGTGGGCAAAACCGTGAAAAAACAAAGACCTGTCAATCTGGATCTGCAAACGATCCGATTTCCTGTTACTGCGATAGCGTCCATCTTACACCGAGTCTCTGGCGTAATTACCTTCGTCGCCGTCGGTATCCTCCTCTGGCTGTTAGGCCTGTCTCTCTCTTCTCCTGAAGGGTTTGCACATGCTGCCGCCATCATGAATAGCTTGTTCGTAAAATTCATCTTTTGGGGAATACTCACTGCGCTGGCCTATCACGTTTGCGGTGGCGTCCGCCATTTGCTGATGGATTTTGGCTATATCGAAGAGAGTTTGGCTGCCGGTACCCGTTCTGCCCAGGTGGCAATCGGTCTGACCGTCGTGCTGTCAATTCTGGCTGGAGTCCTCGTATGGTAAGCAACGTTTCTGCGTTAGGGCGTAATGGTGTGCACGACTGGCTGTTACTGCGTGCTTCCGCAATTATCCTCACCTTGTACATCCTCTATATTCTGGGCTTTGTGGTTCTGGCTCAGGAACTGACATTTGATGTCTGGCATGGCTTCTTCTCTTCCTCCATCACCAAAGTATTCACACTGCTGGCGCTGCTCTCAATTCTGATACACGCGTGGATCGGCATGTGGCAGGTGTTAACGGACTATGTGAAATCGCTGGCTGTCCGACTGGTGCTGCAACTGGCTATTGTCGTGGTGTTAGTGGTTTACCTACTTTACGGAACAATTGTTGTTTGGGGAGCGTAGTAAATGAATCTGCCAGTCAGAGAGTTTGATGCTGTCGTTATCGGTGCGGGTGGCGCCGGTATGCGTGCCGCGTTACAAATTTCGCAAATGGGGCTGTCTTGTGCCCTGATTTCAAAAGTCTTCCCGACCCGCTCCCATACGGTGTCAGCGCAGGGCGGTATTACCGTTGCGCTGGGTAACACCCATGAGGATGACTGGGAATGGCATATGTACGACACCGTAAAAGGTTCCGACTATATCGGTGACCAGGACGCCATTGAATATATGTGTAAAACCGGGCCGGAAGCGATTCTGGAACTCGAACACATGGGGCTGCCTTTCTCCCGTCTTGAAGACGGCCGTATTTATCAGCGTCCGTTTGGCGGACAGTCGAAGAACTTCGGCGGCGAACAGGCGGCACGTACCGCCGCCGCAGCCGACCGTACCGGTCACGCCTTGTTGCATACGCTGTATCAGCAAAACCTGAAAAATGGCACCACAATTTTCTCAGAATGGTATTCGCTGGATTTAGTGAAAAACCAGGACGGCGCGATCGTTGGCTGTACCGCAATCTGTATTGAAACCGGTGAAGTGGTGTACTTCAAAGCCAAAGCGACCGTGCTGGCGACCGGTGGTGCAGGCCGTATTTACCAGTCCACCACCAACGCCCACATTAATACCGGCGACGGTGTCGGCATGGCGCTGCGTGCAGGTGTTCCGGTGCAGGATATGGAAATGTGGCAGTTCCACCCGACCGGTATCGCCGGCGCAGGCGTTCTGGTAACAGAAGGCTGTCGTGGTGAAGGCGGTTATCTGCTTAATAAAGACGGCGAGCGTTTCATGGAACGTTATGCGCCGAATGCCAAAGACCTGGCGGGTCGTGACGTGGTGGCGCGTTCCATCATGATCGAAATCCGCGAAGGCCGCGGCTGTGAAGGTCCGTGGGGCCCGCACGCCAAACTGAAACTCGACCATCTGGGTAAAGACGTTCTGGAATCCCGCCTGCCGGGGATCCTTGAACTGTCGCGTACCTTCGCCCACGTTGATCCGGTGAAAGAGCCAATCCCGGTTATTCCGACCTGCCATTACATGATGGGCGGTATTCCGACTAAGGTGACCGGTCAGGCACTGCGTGTTAACGCACAGGGCCAGGACGAAGTGATCCCAGGCCTGTTCGCGGTGGGTGAAATCGCCTGCGTATCGGTACACGGGGCTAACCGCCTTGGCGGTAACTCACTACTGGATCTGGTGGTGTTTGGCCGTGCAGCGGGCATGCATTTGCAGGAATCTATTGCAGAGCAGGGTGACAGCCGTGATGCCTCTCAGGATGACATTGATGTCTCTCTGGAACGTCTGAACCGCTGGAATAACACCCGTTCAGGTGAAGATCCTGTGGCTATCCGTAAAGATCTGCAAGCGTGCATGCAGAACAACTTCTCGGTCTTCCGTGAAGGTGATGCGATGGCGAAAGGGCTGGAAGAACTGAAAGTGATCCGCGAGCGTCTGAAATCTGCCCGTCTGGATGATACGTCCTCAGAATTCAATACCCAGCGCGTTGAGTGCCTGGAACTGGATAATCTGATGGAAACCGCGTTCTCCACTGCCGTCTCTGCAAACTACCGCACCGAAAGCCGTGGCGCACACAGCCGTTTCGACTTCCCTGAGCGTGATGATGCGAACTGGTTGTGCCACACGCTGTATCAGCCGGAAACAGAAAGCATGACCCGCCGTGAGGTGAACATGCAGCCTAAGCTTCGCGCAGCGTTCCCGCCGAAAGCGCGTACATACTAGGGCAGAGCGGAGACAGATTATGAAAATTGAATTTTCGATTTATCGCTATAACCCGGACGTCGATGACGTGCCGTACATGAAAGATTATGTGCTGGAAGCCAAAGAAGGGCGCGACATGATGTTGCTCGACGCGCTGATTTTGCTGAAAGAGCAGGATCCGACGCTGGCTTTCCGCCGCTCATGCCGTGAAGGGGTTTGCGGGTCAGATGGCGTCAACATGAACGGTAAAAACGGTCTGGCGTGTATCACACCCGTCTCGACGCTGCGTAACGGCAACAAGAAAATTGTTATCCGTCCGTTACCAGGGTTACCGGTTGTCCGTGACCTTGTAGTAGACATGGGGCAATTCTATAAGCAGTATGAGAAGATTAAGCCTTACTTGTTGAATGATGGGAAAAATCCTCCGGCGCGTGAACATTTACAGATGCCGGATGATCGTGAAAAGCTGGACGGATTATACGAGTGTATTCTCTGCGCCTGCTGTTCGACGTCCTGTCCGTCTTTCTGGTGGAATCCGGACAAGTTTGTCGGCCCGGCGGGCCTTCTGGCCGCTTACCGTTTCCTGATCGACAGCCGCGATACCGAGACACAATCGCGCCTCGACGATCTGAACGATGCTTTCAGCGTATTCCGCTGCCACAGCATCATGAACTGTGTGAGTGTATGTCCGAAGGGGCTGAATCCGACCAAGGCTATCGGTCATATCAAATCGATGCTGCTACAACGCGGTGCCTGAGAAGATATGCCACGCCACAGCGGGAACTCAGGTTCCCGCTGTTATTTATCCCCAGGTGCGTTGCGCTTTCTTTAGTTACAAATGTTGCAACTGAGGCGTTGATAGCAAATAAGTAAATTTTTAATAACAAAATAGCAACAAGTGCAACAAAGTTGCGCCTTACAGGAGTAAGATAGCCGGGTCAAAATCAGGGTGTTAGAAAACATCTGAAAAGGCAGCACTAAAAAGCAGGGCAACTTCAAAAATCAGTCACGCGCATGGCGGATTTTTGAAGGTTCCTTGAAGAGCCAAATGCTCAACCAACGAACTGTTTTAGTAAGGAAAACCGTTTTACCGCGGTGTATCACGGTCAATATTATTAACCACGGCGAAAACTAAAGCTTCAAAGCTTAAGGGATCACGATGCAGAACGGCGCAATGAAGGCCTGGCTGGATTCCTCCTATCTGGCGGGTGCGAACCAGTCTTACATAGAACAACTCTATGAAGACTACTTAACCGATCCTGGTTCCGTTGACGATAGCTGGCGTTCGATTTTTAAACAGCTACCAACAGTGGGTGTGAAACCAGAGCAACTCCATTCTCAAACACGGGACTACTTCCGCCGCCTGGCGAAAGACGCGTCACGTTACAACTCCTCCATCAGCGATCCGCAAACGGATGCCAAGCAAGTCAAGGTGCTGCAGTTAATCAACGCCTTCCGCTTCCGTGGTCATCAGAACGCGAACCTTGATCCCCTTGGTCTGTGGAAACTGGACGACGTGCCCGATCTGGATCCGGCGTTCCACCATCTGACTGAAGCTGATTTCCAGGAAACCTTCAACGTCGGTTCATTTGCCATTGGCAAGGAAACCATGCAGCTCGGCGAGCTGTATAAAGCCCTGAAGCAAACCTATTGCGGTTCCATTGGTGCAGAATATATGCACATCACCAACACCGAAGAGAAACGCTGGATCCAACAGCGTATCGAATCCGTGGCCGGGCGTGCGAGCTTCACCAATGATGAAAAGAAAACGTTCCTGAAAGAGCTGACCGCAGCAGAAGGTCTGGAGCGTTATCTGGGCGCGAAATTCCCGGGTGCAAAACGCTTTTCACTCGAAGGTGGCGATGCGCTGGTGCCGATGCTTAAAGACATGATCCGTCATGCCGGCAAAAACGGAACCCGTGAAGTGGTGCTGGGTATGGCGCACCGTGGCCGTCTGAACGTACTGATCAACGTGCTGGGCAAAAAGCCGCAGGATTTGTTCGACGAATTCTCCGGCAAGCATAAAGAACATCTGGGTACCGGTGATGTGAAATACCACATGGGCTATTCGTCTGATGTGGAAACCGAAGGCGGTATGGTGCATCTGGCGCTGGCGTTTAACCCGTCGCACCTCGAAATCGTCAGCCCGGTGGTTATCGGTTCTGTTCGTGCCCGTCGTGATCGTCTGGACGAAGCGCGCAGCAACATGGTTCTGCCAATCACCATTCACGGTGATGCGGCGATTACCGGTCAGGGTGTGGTTCAGGAAACCCTGAACATGTCGCTGGCACGTGGTTATGAAGTGGGCGGTACCGTACGTATCGTCATCAATAACCAGGTGGGTTTCACCACCTCGAATCCGAAAGATGCGCGTTCTACCGATTACTGTACCGATATTGCGAAAATGGTGCAGGCACCGATTTTCCACGTCAATGCCGATGACCCTGAAGCGGTGGCTTTCGTAACCCGCCTGGCATTGGATTTCCGTAACACCTTTAAACGTGACGTCATGATCGACCTGGTTTGCTACCGTCGCCACGGCCATAATGAGGCTGACGAACCTAGCGCAACCCAGCCGCTGATGTACAACAAGATTAAGAAACACCCGACGCCACGCAAAATCTACGCTGATGTCCTGACTGAGCAAAACGTGGCCAGCCTCGAAGATGCCACGGAAATGGTCAACCTGTATCGTGATGCGCTGGATGCTGGTGAATGCGTAGTGGAAGAGTGGCGTCAGAATGACATGCACACTTTCACCTGGTCACCGTATCTGAACCATGAGTGGGATGAAGCTTACCCGAACAAGGTTGAGCTGAAACGTCTGCAGGAGCTGGCGCGTCGTGTCAGTCATGTGCCGGATGCGATTGAAATGCAGTCACGCGTGGCCAAGATTTATGCTGACCGTAACGAGATGGCAGAGGGCAATAAGAAATTCGACTGGGGTGGTGCAGAAAACCTGGCCTACGCGACGCTGGTCGATGAAGGTATTCCGATTCGTCTTTCCGGTGAAGATACCGGTCGCGGCACCTTCTTCCACCGCCATGCCGTGGTCCATAACCAGAAAAACGGTTCCGTGTACGTGCCGCTGGCTAATATTCATAACAGCCAGGGCGAGTTCAACGTCTGGGATTCCGTGCTTTCTGAAGAAGCGGTGCTGGCATTTGAATACGGTTATGCCACGGCTGAACCGCGCACCCTGACTATCTGGGAAGCGCAGTTCGGTGATTTCGCCAACGGTGCGCAGGTGGTTATTGACCAGTTCATCAGTTCCGGCGAGCAGAAATGGGGCCGCATGTGTGGTCTGGTGATGTTGTTGCCACACGGCTACGAAGGGCAGGGACCGGAGCACTCCTCCGCGCGCCTGGAACGTTATCTGCAACTTTGCGCTGAGCAAAATATGCAGGTCTGTATCCCGTCTACCCCGGCGCAGGTTTACCACATGATCCGTCGTCAGGCACTGCGCGGTATGCGCCGTCCGCTGATCGTGATGTCACCGAAGTCACTGTTGCGCCATCCTCTTGCGGTTTCTACGCTTGATGAGTTGGCTAACGGCAGCTTCCTGCCTGCGATTGGCGAAGTCGACGAACTGGATCCAAAACAAGTCAAGCGCGTGGTGATGTGCTCCGGTAAGGTTTATTACGACCTGCTGGAACAACGTCGCAAAAACGAGCAAACCGATGTGGCGATCGTCCGCATCGAGCAGCTTTACCCGTTCCCGCACAAGGCAATTCAGGAAGTGCTTGAGAAATTCTCACACGTTCATGATTTCGTCTGGTGCCAGGAAGAGCCATTGAACCAGGGCGCGTGGTATTGCAGCCAGCACAATTTCCGTGAAGTGATTCCTTTCGGGGCTTCTTTACGTTACGCAGGACGCCCGGCCTCTGCCTCTCCGGCAGTGGGCTACATGTCCGTTCACCAGAAGCAACAGCAAGATCTGGTTAACGATGCGCTGAACGTTAAATAACCGCGTTGGCGTCAGTTAACTATATGGAACATAAGAAGGATTGATAATGAGTAGCGTAGATATTCTGGTCCCTGACCTTCCTGAATCCGTTGCGGATGCGACGGTTGCCACCTGGCACAAAAAGCCGGGCGACAGTGTTGAGCGTGACGATGTACTGGTAGAAATTGAAACCGATAAAGTGGTTCTGGAAGTGCCGGCAAGTGAAGCCGGTATTCTGGACAGCATTATCGAAGACGAAGGTGCGACGGTCATTTCCCGTCAGATCCTGGCGCGTATTCGGCCGGGTAACAGCAGCGGCAAGCCAAGCACTGAGAAAAGCTCCGATAAAGAAGCGACTCCTGCGGCACGCCACACAGCAGCACTGGAAGAAGAGAACAACGACGCACTCAGCCCGGCTATCCGTCGTCTGATTGCTGAACATTCTCTGGATGCCAGCGCCATCAAAGGCAGCGGTGTCGGTGGTCGTCTGACCCGTGAAGATATTGAACAGCACCTGGCGAAGGCCAAGGATGCGAAGCCAGCCGCGGCACCTGCAGCGGCACCGGCTGCCACCAGCGCCGCACCGGCTCTGGGTTCACGTAGCGAAAAACGGGTACCGATGACCCGTCTGCGTAAACGTGTTGCTGAGCGTCTGCTTGAAGCCAAAAACAGCACGGCGATGCTGACCACCTTCAACGAAATCAATATGAAGCCCATCATGGATCTGCGTAAGCAGTACGGTGATGGTTTTGAAAAACGTCACGGTGTACGTCTGGGCTTCATGTCTTTCTATCTGAAAGCTGTGGTTGAAGCGCTGAAACGCTATCCGGAAGTGAATGCTTCTATTGATGGCGATGATGTGGTTTACCACAACTATTTTGATGTCAGCATTGCGGTATCCACGCCACGTGGTCTGGTCACACCGGTTCTGCGTGATGTCGATACGCTGGGCATGGCAGATATCGAGAAGCAAATCAAAGAACTGGCCATCAAAGGCCGTGACGGCAAGCTGAAAGTGGAAGAACTGACCGGCGGTAACTTTACCGTGACCAACGGCGGTGTCTTTGGTTCTCTGATGTCCACGCCGATCATCAACCCGCCGCAGAGCGCCATTCTGGGCATGCATGCCATTAAAGATCGCCCGATGGCAGTGAATGGTCAGGTGGTGATTTTGCCAATGATGTATCTGGCACTGTCATATGATCACCGTCTGGTGGATGGCCGCGAGTCTGTCGGTTTCCTGGTGACCATTAAAGAGATGCTGGAAGATCCGGCTCGTCTGCTGCTGGACGTCTAGTCCCGGCACAGCGAAAGATGAGAGATCGAAAAATCTGCGGCACAGTTCGCTGTGCCCTGATAAGCCTTCCTATTTACCGAATAAGAATGGATAGAACATCATGAATTTACACGAGTATCAGGCGAAACAGCTGTTCCTGCGCTACGGCCTGCCAGCACCAACGGGCTTCGCCTGTTCCACCCCGCGTGAAGCGGAAGAGGCTGCATCGAAAATCGGTGCCGGTCCGTGGGTGGTGAAATGTCAGGTTCATGCCGGTGGACGCGGTAAAGCGGGCGGCGTGAAAGTGGTTAAAAGCAAAGAAGAAATCCGTGCTTTTGCTGAGCACTGGCTGGGCAAGCGTCTGGTGACTTACCAGACAGACGCCAGCGGTCAGCCGGTTAACCAGATCCTGGTTGAATCCGCCACTGATATTGATAAAGAACTGTATCTTGGCGCGGTAGTGGATCGCAGCTCCCGTCGCGTGGTGTTCATGGCGTCTACCGAAGGCGGCGTGGAAATCGAGAAAGTGGCGGAAGAAACCCCGCACCTGATCCACAAAGTGGCGCTTGATCCGCTGGCAGGTCCGCAGCCGTATCAGGGCCGCGAGCTGGCTTTCAAACTGGGTCTGAGCGGTAAGCAGGTTCAGCAGTTCACCAAGATCTTCATGGGGCTGGCGAACATTTTCCTTGAGCGCGATCTGGCGCTGATCGAAATCAACCCGCTGGTGGTGACTACCGCAGGTGACCTGATCTGCCTCGATGGCAAACTGGGTGCCGACGGCAACGCCTTGTTCCGTCAGCCGGAATTGCGTGAAATGCGTGATTACAGTCAGGAAGATGCCCGTGAGTCTCAGGCTGCGCAGTGGGAACTGAACTACGTTGCGCTCGACGGCAATATCGGTTGTATGGTGAACGGTGCCGGTCTGGCAATGGGCACCATGGATATCGTGAAACTGCACGGCGGCGAACCGGCTAACTTCCTCGATGTCGGCGGTGGCGCAACCAAAGAACGCGTGACCGAAGCCTTCAAAATCATCCTGTCCGATGAAAAAGTCAAAGCCGTCTTCGTAAACATCTTCGGCGGTATCGTACGTTGCGACCTGATCGCCGACGGTATCATCGGTGCGGTGGAAGAAGTGGGCGTCAGCGTGCCGGTTGTGGTGCGTCTTGAAGGTAACAATGCCGAGCTGGGTGCCAAAAAACTGGCAGACAGCGGTTTGAACATCATTGCAGCGACCAGCCTGACGAATGCGGCTCAACAAGTTGTCGCGGCAGTGGAGGGGAAATAATGTCGATTTTAATCAACAAGAACACCAAAGTTATCTGCCAGGGTTTCACCGGTAGCCAGGGGACTTTCCACTCCGAACAAGCCATCGCATACGGTACAAAAATGGTTGGCGGTGTAACACCGGGCAAAGGTGGCACCGAACATCTGGGTCTGCCTGTGTTCAACACCGTGCGTGAAGCGGTAGAAACCACCGGCGCAACGGCATCTGTGATTTATGTTCCGGCGCCGTTCTGCAAAGACTCCATTCTGGAAGCGCTGGATGCTGGCATTAAACTGATTATCTGTATCACTGAAGGCATTCCGACCCTGGATATGTTGGTGGTTAAAGTGAAACTGGATCAGAGCGATGCGGTGATGATCGGGCCAAACTGTCCGGGGGTGATCACGCCGGGTGAATGCAAAATCGGCATCATGCCGGGCCACATTCATCTGCCAGGTAAAGTGGGTATTGTTTCCCGCTCAGGCACGCTGACATATGAAGCCGTTAAACAGACCACGGATTACGGTTACGGCCAGTCTACCTGTGTCGGTATCGGCGGTGACCCGATCCCTGGCTCTAACTTCATCGATATCCTGAAGTTATTCCAGGAAGATCCGCAGACTGAAGTGATCGTCATGATCGGCGAAATCGGCGGTAACGCCGAAGAAGAAGCCGCAGCGTACATCAAGGCGCACGTGACTAAACCGGTTGTGGGTTACATCGCAGGGGTTACTGCGCCTAAGGGCAAACGTATGGGCCATGCTGGCGCCATCATTGCCGGTGGTAAAGGCACTGCTGATGAGAAATTTGCAGCGCTGGAAGCCGCAGGTGTTAAAACCGTTCGCAGCCTGGCCGATATCGGCGAAGCCGTGAAATCACTGCTTCCGCAATAAGTATTACCCACCCGTATTGGTAAACCGCCGGTACGGGTTAAGTCAATTTTTATAAAAAAGATTCGACATGTTGGCCGCCTTCGGGTGGCCTTTTTTTATTTTAAGCTAAATAATTAACATTCGCCGAATTAAGCTATATTCATTAACACAGCACGATACGTTCATGGGTAATAAAAGGTTAATAATTGGATTTTAGAAGGTAGCAAATTAGATATTTTCAACAACCATAAAAGCACAATTAATTAACATTGAAGCCATCATTAAATCTCATTGAAACCAAAAGTTAACATTTTGAAATATTTTTTTAGAAATTGATGGGGAGCTTATAGAAATAAACAAGGAGATAGGCTTAAATTGCGGCAGATCAATTACAGGGTTTTCCACTGTTTTGTTCTTAAATTGACCTGTACACGGAAATCCGCTTAAGGTCACTAAAAATCCTATTTAATGTGTGGGATTACTGGCGTAACATAATGGTCCTGTAACATCCGTTTTTTGTATGATTATTTTTCCCCGTGATTTTGCCCGTTCATCAGCCTGTTCCAGGCCAGCTGCTCGTGCTTTTTCCGGACTCAGAATGTCTGGTCGATGGCTTTACTCAACCGGGTACTGACATTTTTTCTACACACATTTAAATATTGGTAGTCATGAGGCGTTCCGGCACACGGTTCGTCAAAGATCACAATTTGTGGTCTTCCTCCGAGGAGCAAGGGGTCAAGATGTTTGATATCGTTGAACTGTCGCGTTTACAGTTTGCTTTAACAGCCATGTATCATTTCCTATTTGTCCCATTAACGCTAGGTATGGCGTTTTTGTTGGCAATTATGGAAACGGTTTATGTCCTTTCCGGCAAACAAATCTATAAAGATATGACCAAATTCTGGGGCAAACTCTTTGCAATTAACTTTGCACTGGGCGTTGCCACTGGTTTAACCATGGAATTCCAGTTCGGGACTAACTGGTCATATTTCTCACATTACGTGGGTGATATCTTCGGTGCGCCGCTGGCGATTGAAGGTTTAATGGCATTTTTCCTGGAATCCACTTTAGTGGGCCTGTTCTTCTTCGGATGGGACCGTCTTACTAAAGTTCAGCATATGACTGTGACCTGGTTTGTTGCCCTTGGCTCAAACTTGTCAGCTTTGTGGATCCTGGTGGCGAATGGCTGGATGCAAAACCCGATTGCATCGACTTTCAACTACGAAACCATGCGTATGGAAATGGTCAGCTTCTCCGAGCTGGTGCTGAACCCGGTTGCGCAGGTTAAATTCGTTCACACCGTAGCGTCTGGTTATGTGACTGGCGCGATGTTCATTCTGGCTATCAGCTCTTACTACCTGTTGAAAGGTCGCGATGTCGGTTTCGCGAAGCGTTCATTTGCTATCGCAGCAAGCTTCGGTCTGGCTGCCGTGCTTTCCGTTATCGTACTGGGTGATGAATCCGGTTATGAAATGGGTGACGTACAAAAAACGAAACTGGCTGCTATCGAAGCAGAGTGGGATACCCAACCTGCACCGGCAAGTTTCACGCTGTTCGGCATGCCGAATCAGGACAAAATGGAAAATGAATATTCTGTTCAGATCCCTTACCTGCTCGGCCTGATTGCCACACGTTCTGTTGATACGCCGGTCACCGGTCTGAAAGACCTGATGGCGCAACACGAAGTGCGTATCCGTAACGGTATGAAAGCCTACACCCTGCTGGAAGAACTGCGTTCGGGCAACACTGACCCGAAAGTGCGCAGCGATTTCGAAAGCACCAAGCAGGATCTGGGCTACGGTATGTTGCTCAAACGCTATACCGACAACCCGGCGGCGGCGACTGACGCACAGATTCAGAAAGCGACCAAAGATTCTATCCCGCGCGTTCTGCCACTGTATTTTGCATTCCGTATCATGGTTGCCTGCGGCATCCTGATGTTCGTACTGATTGCGCTGTCCTTCTATACCGTCTTACGTGGCAAAATTGGCCAGAAACGCTGGTTACACCGCGCGGTATTCATCGGCCTGCCGTTGCCGTGGATTGCTGTCGAGGCAGGCTGGTTCGTGGCTGAATATGGCCGCCAGCCTTGGGCGATTGGTGAAGTCTTACCCACTGCGATCGCACACTCTTCACTGACTGTGGGTGATGTACTGACCTCGATGATCCTTATCTGCGGTCTCTACACCCTGTTCCTGGTCGCTGAAATGTTCCTGATGTTCAAATATGCGCGCCTCGGGCCAAGCAGCCTGAAAACCGGCCGTTATCATTATGAACAACCTTCAGCGCCACTTGAGCAAGCTCGGTAATAGGGAGTCCACTTATGTTTGATTATGAAGTTTTACGGTTCATCTGGTGGGTGCTGATTGGCGTGCTGTTTATCGGCTTCGCAGTGACCGATGGATTTGACATGGGCGTTGGTATCCTGGTGCGCATTATCGGTAAAACCGATACGGACCGCCGTGTGATGATCAATGCCATTGCCCCGCACTGGGACGGTAACCAGGTCTGGCTGATCACCGCTGGTGGCGCACTGTTCGCGGCCTGGCCTATGGTGTATGCAGCCGCATTCTCCGGCTTTTATGCGGCGATGGTACTTGTGCTGTGTGCCTTGTTCTTCCGTCCGCTGGGCTTTGACTATCGTTCAAAACTGGAAAGCGCACGCTGGCGTGGCATGTGGGACTGGGGCATTTTCATCGGCAGCTTCGTACCGGCTCTGGTCTTTGGTGTAGCCTTCGGTAACCTTCTGTTAGGCGTACCATTCCATATCGACGGCGACCTGCGTCTGTTCTACACCGGTAATCTGCTGGGCTTGCTGAACCCGTACGGCATTCTGGCCGGTCTGGTCAGCCTGACCATGCTGATCACTCAGGGGGCCACCTATCTGCAAATGCGTACTGTGGGTGAACTGCACCTGCGTACCCGTGCCGCGTCGCAGATTTCTGCGCTGGTGATGATGGTGTGCTTCCTGCTGGCAGGCATCTGGTTAGTGAAAGGGATTGATGGTTTCACCGTGACATCCGTTATGGATCACGCAGGTCCGTCTAACCCGCTGCGCAAAACCGTGTCTCATGAAGCGGGTGCATGGCTGGCTAACTTCAACAAGACACCCGGTTTGTGGGCGATTCCTGCATTGGGTGTGATTTTGCCGTTGCTGACCATTTTGTTCTCACGCATGAATAAAGCGGCGCTGGCATTCATCAGTAACTCACTGACTATCGCCTGTGTAATCCTGACTGCGGGTATCACTATGTTCCCGTTCGTGATGCCGTCAATTACTGAGCCGAATGCCAGCCTGACCATGTGGGATGCCACATCCACACTGTTGACGCTCAGAGTGATGACCGTTGTCGCGTGCATCTTTGTGCCAATCATCCTGATTTACACCTCATGGGCGTATTACAAGATGTTCGGGCGCCTCGATAAACATTACATCGAGAACAACAAGCATTCGTTGTATTAAGGAGAACACCATGTGGTATTTTGCCTGGATCCTCGGCACCTTACTGGCTTGCTCATTCGGTATCATTACCGCGCTGGCGTTTGAACACAGCGAAGCCAATAAAGCGGCTAAAGAAGAGAAGTAATAATGAGTGTGATCGCGGATAAACTTTACGCTGTCACAGACAAGGGCCCGTTAAGGGCCCTTTCGCTTGTGATGTCACTGGTGCTGGCCGGCTGCGTTTTTTGGAAACCCGGCATGTTTGCCTCGTCAACCAGTCAGCTGGAAGTCTGGCACGGGGTCATTTTGATATGGGCCGTTTGCAGTGGTGTTATCCATGGCCTGGGTTTTCGCCCGCATAAATCAATCTGGAAAGCTTTCTTCTCGCCATTGCTGGCGATGATTGCGTTAGCTGCAGGACTTTATTACTTTTTCAGCTGATTTTTTGCGTAAAAAAAAGACAAATTTACAGTAATTTTCTTATGGGCCGCTCTGGCCCATAATTATTTTCATTCCATCAATCCTACCCATTCCCAACCCCAATTCTCTTGCGTATAGTAGTGCCGTCAAATTGCATTACGGGATGTACAGTGAGTAATTCGTTGTTCCGATGGCCGGTTCGTGTCTACTTTGAGGACACAGACGCGGGAGGTGTGGTCTACCATGCCCGATACGTCGCCTTTTATGAAAGGGCTCGCACAGAGATGTTGCGCCAACGCAATTTTCACCAGCAGCAGTTGCTGGGTGAACACGTCGCTTTTGCTGTCCGCCGCATGACGGTCGAATACTTTGCACCAGCTCGCCTAGATGACCTGCTGGATGTCCAGAGTGAGATTACGTCCATTCGCGGAGCTTCTCTTACTTTTGCACAACGAATTCTTGATTCGCATGGAAACCTTCTGAGTTCTGCAGAAGTGTTGATCGCATGCATTGATCCACACCAAATGAAGCCCCGAGCGCTTCCTAAGTCTATTGTCGCGGAGTTTAAGCAGTGACTGACATGAACATTCTTGATTTATTTTTGAAGGCCAGCATCCTGGTTAAGCTGATTATGCTTGTCCTGGTGTGCTTCTCTATCGCGTCCTGGGCGATCATCATTCAACGCACCAAGGTGCTGAATGCCGCCACCCGCGAGGCAGAAGCGTTCGAAGATAAATTCTGGTCCGGTATTGAGCTTTCCCGTCTGTATCAGGAAAGCCAGGGCCGCCGCGAAACCCTGAGCGGGGCAGAGCAAATCTTCCATTCCGGTTTTAAAGAGTTCGCGCGTCTTCATCGTGCCAACAGCCATGCGCCGGAAGCCGTGATTGAAGGTTCTTCACGTGCGATGCGTATTTCTTTTAACCGTGAACTCGAATCACTGGAAACACATATTCCGTTCCTGGGCACCGTGGGTTCTATCAGCCCGTATATCGGTCTGTTCGGTACCGTCTGGGGGATCATGCACGCCTTTATCGGTTTAGGTTCTGTGAAACAGGCAACCTTGCAAATGGTCGCCCCGGGTATCGCAGAAGCACTGATCGCCACTGCGATTGGTCTGTTTGCCGCTATCCCTGCTGTTATGGCGTACAACCGCCTGAACCAGCGTGTGAACAAGCTTGAGCAAAACTACGATAACTTCATGGAAGAATTCACGGCTATCCTGCACCGTCAGGCTTTCTCTCGCGAAACCAGCAGTAACTAAAGGGGGAGAGTATGGCTCGTTCACGAGGTCGTCGTAACCGCCGCGAAGGTAAGTCGGAGATCAACATCGTTCCGCTGCTGGACGTATTGCTGGTTCTGTTACTGATTTTTATGGCAACAGCACCCATCATTACCCAGAGTGTGGAAGTCGATTTGCCTGACGCAACGGATTCTAAAACGGTGTCCAGCGATGATAATCCGCCCGTGATTGTTGAAGTCTCCGGCGTGGGTCAGTACACCATTGTGGTGGATCATCAGCGTATGGAACAATTGCCTGAACAACAGGTTATCGCAGAAGCGACCAGCCGTATTCAGGCCAATCCGAAGACGGTATTCCTGATCGGCGGTGCAAAAGACGTGCCTTATGATGAAATCATCAAGGCGCTGAATATGCTGCATCAGGCTGGCGTGAAATCTGTCGGATTGATGACACAACCTATCTGAGGATAGGTAATTTGTAACACTTATTTGAAACCCGGCATTCTCTGGCTTGTTAAAAGTATGACAGGCAATACAGGAACCCGGGTTTTTAGTAATCCTGTCTTGGGAAATCTATTTTGGTAAAGGCAACTGCAACTGAACAAAACGATAAGCTCAAACGCGCCGTTATTGTTTCGGTCGTTCTGCATATCATCATTATAGCCCTGTTGATTTGGGGATCGCTGGACGAAGATACCAGCATGAGTGGCGGCGGTGGGGGGAGCGATATCTCTGCCGTAATGGTTGATCCCAGTGCCGTGGTCGATCAGTACAATCGTCAGCAACAGCAACAGGCTGATTCCCAACGCGCTGCCGCCGCGCGTCAGAAAAAATCAGAACAACAGGCTGAAGAGCTGCAACAGAAACAGGCCGCAGAACAGCAACGCCTGAAAGAACTTGAGAAAGAGCGTCTGCAAGCGCAGGAAAGTGCGAAGCAGCAGGCTCAGGAACAGGCCCAGCAGCAAAAGCAGGCTGAACAAGCTGCCGAGCAGGCGAAAGAACAGCAAAAACAGGCTGAAGCTGCCGCAGCACAGGCGAAGGCTGAAGCGGCAAAAGCGGCCGCTCAGGCGAAAGCAGATGCCGCGAAAGAAGCGGCTAAAGCACAAGCTGACGCGCAGAAAAAAGCGGCTGCGGATGCTAAAAAACAAGCAGAGGCTGAAGCCGCCGCCGCGGCTGCCGCTGCGAAGAAACAAGCCGAAGCGGATGCTAAAAAAGAAGCGGCCGCAGAAGCCAAAAAACAGGCTGCTGCTGAAGCGAAGGCTCAGGCCGCTGCCGATGCTAAAGCACAAGCTGAGGCTGATGCCAAAGCCGCCGCCGATGCAAAAGCTGCTGCTGCCGCAGAGAAAAAAGCGGAAGCTGCCGCGGCTGCCAAGAAAGCTGCCGCCGATAAAAAAGCTGCTGCTGCCGCCGCTGCCAAAGAAGCCGCTGATGCGAATAACTTATTTGATGGCCTGGCCGACTCTAAAAATGCGCCGAAAGGGGCAACCGGGGGCGGTGCTTCTGCTCCTGCTGGGAAGGGAACTCAGAAAAAGGCGGGCGCATCCGGGGCGGATATTGCGAACTATGGTAGCCAGATTAAAGCTGCCATCGAGAGCAGATTCTATGACGCATCATCTTATGCAGGCAAAACCTGTTCGTTGCGCGTTAAAATGAATCCGGATGGCTCGCTGATCAGCGTGTCGGCTGAAGGTGGGGATCCTGCACTGTGTCAGGCTGCGCTTGCCGCAGCACGACAGGCGAAGTTCCCGAAACCGCCTTCTGAAGCAGTCTATGAAGTGTTTAAAAATGCTCCGATAGATTTTAAACCGTAGGAAGAAGAAAATAATTCCTTTTCAGATTTTTACGATAGATTGCAGGGTGTAATTCTAGTTTTGTGTGCGTTGGTTTGTTAAAATTCTGCTAAATTATCGCGGGCAGATACGTCCAGATAAGGGAGATACAATGAAGCAGGCATTTCGAGTAGCGTTCGGCCTTTTGATGATGTGGGCATCTGTGGTTCATGCAGAAGTTCGCATTGAAATTACCCAAGGGGTAGATACAGCTCGTCCGATTGGCGTTGTGCCATTCAAATGGGCTGGCCCGGGTACACCACCTGAAGATGTGGGTGGTATTGTTGCTGCTGACTTACGTAACAGCGGCAAATTTAATCCTATTGATGCATCACGTATGCCTCAGCAGCCAACCTCCGCCGCAGAAGTTACACCTGCTGCCTGGACCGCGCTGGGTATTGATGCTGTTGTTATCGGTCAGGTTCAGCCTGCCGCCGATGGCAGCTATGTGGTGTCTTACCAACTGGTAGATACCTCTGGCGCACCGGGTACCGTGCTGGCACAAAACCAGTACAAAGTGACCAAACAATGGCTGCGTTATTCCGCGCATACCGCCAGCGACGAAGTATTTGAAAAGCTGACCGGCATTAAAGGTGCATTCCGTACCCGTATTGCTTACATCGTGCAGACCAACGGCGGTAAATTCCCGTATGAGCTGCGTGTAGCCGATTACGACGGTTATAACCAGTTCGTGGTTCACCGTTCACCAGAGCCACTGATGTCTCCTGCCTGGTCTCCTGACGGCAGCAAACTGGCTTACGTGACATTTGAAAGCGGTCGTTCAGCATTGGTGGTACAGACGCTGGCAAACGGTGCAATCAAACAGATTGCTTCTTTCCCTCGTCACAACGGCGCACCTGCTTTCTCGCCTGATGGCAGTAAACTGGCCTTTGCGCTGTCTAAAGACGGCAGCCTGAATCTGTATGTAATGAATCTGTCTTCTGGTCAGATTAGCCAGGTGACAAACGGACGTAGCAACAATACTGAACCAACCTGGTTCCCGGACAGCCAGAATCTGGCGTTCACGTCGGATCAGGGCGGTCGTCCGCAGGTTTATAAAGTGAACATTAATGGCGGTGCGCCTCAGCGTCTGACCTGGGAAGGCTCGCAGAATCAGGACTCTGACGTCAGTACAGATGGCAAGTTCCTGGTTATGGTGAGCAGCGCCAGCGGTACACAGCACATCGCTAAACTGGATCTGGCAACGGGAGCCGTTCAAACATTGACGGACACGTTCCTGGATGAAACGCCTAGCCTCGCACCAAATGGCACCATGGTAATTTACAGCTCCTCTCAGGGACTGGGTTCCGTATTGCAGTTGGTATCGACTGATGGGCGCTTCAAAGCGCGTCTTCCGGCAACTGATGGACAGGTCAAATTTCCTGCCTGGTCGCCGTATCTGTAATGCATAGAATACTATGTATGGCAAAAAATTATAAAAGGATCGAATAGATGCAACTGAACAAAGTGCTGAAAGGGCTGATGCTGGCGTTGCCTGTACTGGCAGTAGCTGCTTGTAGTTCTCACAAGAACGCAGACAACGACCAATCTAATGGTATGGGTCTGAACTCTGGCGCAGGCACTGAAAACGCTAACATGTCTTCAGAAGAGCAAGCTCGTCTGCAGATGCAAGAACTGCAGAAAAACAACATCGTTTACTTTGGCCTGGACAAATACGATGTGTCTTCTGAATTCGCTCAGATGTTGGACGCGCACGCAGCTTTCCTGCGTAGCAACCCGTCTTACAAAGTGACTGTAGAAGGTCATGCTGACGAACGTGGTACGCCAGAGTACAACATCGCCCTGGGCGAACGTCGTGCTACTGCTGTTAAAATGTACCTGCAAGGCAAAGGCGTTTCTGCTGACCAAATCTCTATCGTTTCTTACGGTAAAGAAAAACCAGCTGTACTGGGCCATGACGAAGCGGCATACGCTAAAAACCGTCGTGCCGTACTGGTATACTAAGAGAATAGTATGAGCAGTAACTTCAGAACTCACCTGTTGAGTCTGTCGTTACTGGTTGGCGTAGCGGTCCCATGGGCCGCTACTGCCCAAGCGCCAATCAGTAATGTCGGCTCAGGCTCGATTGAAGATCGGGTCACCTCTCTGGAGCGTATTTCTAACGCTCACAGCCAGCTATTAACTCAACTCCAGCAACAACTTTCTGATACCCAACGTGATATGGATACTCTTCGTGGTCAAATCCAGGAGAATCAATATCAGCTGAGTCAGCTTGGTGATCGCCAGAAGCAGATTTTTAATCAACTCGACAGTTTAAGCCAGGGTTCTGCCGGGGCCGCCAGCACGGGTGCTGCTGCAGCCACAGGTGACGCTGCAGGGTCTTCTGCCACAACACCTGACGCGGGTGCTGCACAAGCTCCTGCAAGTACCGGTGACGTGAACAGCGATTACAATGCTGCGGTTTCACTGGCGCTGGAAAAGAAACAATATGATGAAGCCATTGCGGCTTTTCAGAGTTTCGTAAAAAAATATCCTGATTCAACTTATCAGCCAAACGCCAATTACTGGCTCGGTCAGTTGTATTACAACAAGGGTAAAAAAGACGATGCTGCTTATTATTTTGCAGTTGTGGTCAAAAACTATCCTAAGTCGCCAAAAAGTTCTGACGCAATGTTCAAGGTTGGGGTCATCATGCAGGAGAAAGGTCAGGCTGATAAAGCCAAAGCCGTCTTCGCACAGGTCGTGAAACAGTACCCAAATACCGATGCGGCAAAACAAGCTCAAAAACGCTTATCTGCAAAGTAGTGACTCGTTCAGGCCCGGAAAATGTACATATCGTGCATTTTCTGGGCTTGAGTGTGTGAAACACCATCAGTTAGCACTCTTTCTGAAAATTAAAGTTGCACTGAAAAGTTAAATAAGTAATATATGCCGCCGTTGCCCAGACAACTCCAAACGGCTAACGCTGTCAGAGATTTAGGCAATTTGCAGCAGGTTTAGATGGGCCGTTAGCTCAGTTGGTAGAGCAGTTGACTTTTAATCAATTGGTCGCTGGTTCGAATCCAGCACGGCCCACCACTTTTAAAGTGAAAAATGCAATAAAGCAGTGCAGGATGAGAACCACTGGTTCGAGCCGAGCGAAGCGAGACGACAACGCGTAAGCGTTGCCCGCAGGGCGAGGTGAAACCGAGTCAATCCAGCACGGCCCACCACTTTTCAGTGGAAAATGCAATAAAGCAGTGCAGGACGACAACGCGCAGGCGTTGCCCGTATGGCGAGGTGAAACCGAGTCAATCCAGCACGGCCCACCACTTTTTGTGAAGTCATCTACATTGCAGAATTCAGAGAAAAGCGCCTTTTGGCGCTTTTTTCGCATCTGACCCTCAAAACTTCCTCCTGGCAGATAAATTTTTTCTGCTGACTTTACTTAAAATCTCTCTGATTTTAAGTGCAGTAAACATTTTAAGCCCTGCGTCTATTATATGGACGACTTTCCCTATTTTTTGCGGTATTTTGTTTAGCATACAAAACTAATGATTCCGGGATGGGATCATGGTGGCTTTTGGCTATCCGGGCAAATTGTCTGACTGAATGAGATGACGAGTATGAGCGAAACATTGGATCTGAATGCGGCGGTTTATCCTTTCCCACCGAAACCCGCCGTGCTGACCGCAGATGAAAAGACCTTCTACAAAGAGAAGATCAGAAAACTGCTCAGGGAACGTGATGCGGTGATGGTGGCGCATTATTACACTGATCCTGAAATTCAGGCGCTTGCCGAAGAAACCGGCGGCATTGTCGCCGACTCTCTGGAAATGGCGCGCTTTGGCAGCCAGCATCCAGCTTCCACGTTGCTCGTCGCCGGTGTACGCTTCATGGGAGAAACGGCTAAAATCCTCAGCCCGGAAAAAACTGTGCTGATGCCAACACTCAATGCTGAATGTTCATTGGATCTGGGCTGTCCTGAACAGGCTTTCTCAGATTTCTGCGACCAGCACCCCGACCGCACAGTAGTGGTCTACGCTAATACCTCAGCAGCAGTAAAAGCCAGAGCAGACTGGGTTGTTACCTCAAGCATTGCGGTTGAGCTGATTGAACATCTTGACAGTCTGGGCGAAAAAATAATCTGGGCACCGGACCGTCACCTCGGAAATTACGTCCGTAAGCAGACGGGGGCAGATGTATTGTGCTGGCAGGGTGCCTGTATCGTCCATGACGAGTTTAAAACGCAGGCCCTGACCCGAATGAAAGGTCTATACCCGAACGCCGCTGTTCTGGTGCACCCTGAGTCTCCTCAGGCGATCGTTGATATGGCTGATGCGGTCGGTTCTACCAGTCAGCTCATTCTGGCGGCAAAAACATTGCCCCAGCAGCAACTTATTGTCGCCACGGACCGCGGTATTTTTTACAAAATGCAACAGGCGTGCCCGGACAAAGAATTGTTTGAGGCGCCGACGGCAGGTGAGGGTGCAAGTTGTCGTACCTGCGCGCATTGCCCGTGGATGGCGATGAACGGTCTGAAAGCGATTGCCCAGGGGCTGGAACACGGTGGCACGGAACATGCTATCGAGGTAGACGAGGCGCTGCGTGTAAAATCTCTGATCCCGCTCAACCGCATGCTGGATTTTGCCGCCCAACTGAGATTAAGAACACAGGCTAAAGCGTTGTAAGCATTTTCATGGCTGATAATGATTTATGAGCATCAATAAAAGGAAAGGATGAGATGATGGATTTTTTCAGTACCAGTAACATTCTGGTTCATATTCCGCTTGGAAAGGGGGGATATGACCTGTCGTGGATTGAAGCTGTAGGCACCATTTTTGGGTTGCTCTGCATCTGGTACGCCAGTAAAGAAAAGCTGATCAACTATCCTTTCGGTCTGATCAACGTCACGTTGTTTGCGATCATCTTCTTCCAGATCCAGCTTTACGCCAGCCTGTTGCTGCAAATCTTCTTCTTTGCCGCCAATATCTACGGCTGGTATGCCTGGAGCCGCCAGACAGCGGACCAGGAAGCACAATTGCAGATCCGCTGGTTGCCACGTGGCAAAGCGCTAATATGGGGCGTTGTATGTGTCGCAGGCATTCTGCTGATGACCTTTAACATCGACCGCGTTTTTGCCGCCCTGACACTGTTGGCGGTAAACCTGATGCAGGCGCTGGGGCTCAATGTGCAGGTGCCTGAACTGCAACCTGATGCCTTCCCGTTCTGGGATTCATCAATGATGGTGCTGTCGATTGTGGCAATGTTGCTGATGACCCGAAAGTATGTTGAAAACTGGCTGCTGTGGGTCATCATTGATGTCATCAGCGTCGCGATTTTTGCTTATCAGGGCGTTTATGCGATGGCACTCGAATATGTGCTTCTGACCTTGATTGCGCTGAACGGTTCGTGGCTGTGGATCAAAAGTGCAAAGCAAAACGGTTCACGGCCTTTGCAACCGGCCTGATTTCATCTTCCTGGAAAAACGCCTCTATCACAGAGGCGTTTTATTTTCGGGTTCTTCTCTGAGGATCAGTGATGATGATGTGCATGGCTATGTCCATGATGATCGTGCCCGGCACGGGTTAACGGCATTTCATTCATCTCACAATCCGGAGTTTCACACTGGCCATATTCCATTTGTATCGTGGCATGGCCGATGCGGCATTTCTCCAGCAAATGATGCTGAATGCGGTAAAGCAGTGCGTCGTGATCGTGCGGTGGAACCACGTGTACATGCACGGTCATCAGTCGCTGTTCACCAATTTGCCAGACGTGAACGTGATGCACGTTGCGCACTTCCGGGATACTCAGTGACAAATCCCGTCGCAGTTTATCGATATCGATCTCTTCCGGTGTGCCTTCCAGTAATTCATGAAAACTTTCCCGCAGCAACCGCCAGGCATTATTTAACACCAGGCAGGAAACCAGCACTGATAAAAGCGGATCCACAGGCGTCCAGCCGGTATACATGATGATGAGCGCCGCAGCGACCGCTCCAATCGATCCCAGCAAGTCACCCAAAACGTGCAGCGCGGCGGCACGCACATTGATGTTGGCCTTTTCCTGCCCCTGATGCAGCAGCCAGAAGGCCAGAATATTGGCGAACAGACCGGCAATGGCGATCACCAGCATAGTGGTGCCCATTACGGGCTGCGGATTAAAGAATCTAGCGATGGCTTCCCAGACAATCAGAACGACAATCACCAGCAGCGCAGCGGCATTCACGAAGGCCGCCATGGTGGTCAGGCGCAAATAGCCAAAAGTATGACGGCTGTTAGGCTTACGTTTCGCAAAACGTACGGCAAGCAAGGCAACAAGTAACGCGGCTGCGTCAGTCAGCATGTGCCCGGCATCGGCCAGAAGCGCCAGAGAGCCAGAGACCAGCCCGCCAATCACTTCGGCTACCATAAAAATTACAGTAACAAGGAAAGCCAGCAACAAACGGCGGCTATTTTTATCCTGTGGCAACAGGGAAGAAGGCATAGTTATATTCACAAAAATGATGAACCGAGACAATCACAATAGCGTAAACCTAAGGTGTTGCAAGAAGGGGAATTCAGGGAAGCAGGAGGAAGCAAAGTCCCTCCTGTATGAGCAGGTGAGCAAACGTGACGGAATTAGTTACCGGTTGCTTTTGAAGAAGGTGTATCCGGGGTCTGATTCGGACAACGGCCATCTTTGCACATCGTTTTCTTATGCTCTTTATCTTTACTCATGTGATGGGTGGTGCCATCCGTTTGAGTAGTCGTTTCATTCACGGGTTTATTGGTCGTGTTAATCTGATCATTGTTCACGCTTTTTGGCGCAATTTTCTGTACCGAACCCGGCGAGCCAGACTGATTAGCCTGACCATTGTTGTCGCTTGCCGAGGACTCGCCGGCTGCGTAAGCAGCACCGGTGGTCAGCGCCATGGTTGTGGTCAGTAACATGATTGCGAGCTTTTTCATAATGTCATCTCCATTTTTTCGAGAAAGGTCCGTAGTCGTTTTTCATGTGTCTGGTAAAAGCCTAGCTAAAGAAATTATGTCCTAAATCAAAATGAGACTAATCGTAAGTGTAAAAGCAGGTTTACACCGGGATTCAATACGGCTAGATTGAACGCGGTCAGCGTTTCGCTTTGTCTCTTATGAACACCCGAATGGAACAGTTATGAATTATCAAAACGACGATTTACGCATTAAAGAAATCAAAGAACTTTTACCTCCGGTTGCCCTGCTCGAAAAATTTCCTGCCACTGACAAAGCGGCCAAAACAGTTTCTCAGGCCCGTAATGCGATCCATAAGATACTGAAAGGAAACGATGACCGTTTGCTGGTCGTCATTGGCCCTTGCTCGATCAATGATCCGAAAGCCGCGAAAGAATACGCCACCCGCCTGCTGACAATGCGTGAAGAATTGCAAGGCGAACTGGAAGTGGTGATGCGTGTTTATTTCGAAAAACCACGTACTACAGTGGGCTGGAAAGGGCTGATTAACGACCCGCATATGAATAACAGCTATCAGATTAACGAGGGTTTGCGCATTGCCCGCAAACTGTTACTGGATATTAACGACACGGGTTTACCGGCCGCTGGCGAATTCCTGGATATGATCACGCCACAATATCTGGCGGATTTGATGAGCTGGGGGGCTATCGGCGCACGTACCACTGAATCTCAGGTTCACCGCGAGTTATCTTCCGGTTTATCCTGCCCGGTCGGTTTCAAAAACGGCACAGATGGCACCATTAAAGTGGCGATCGACGCCATCAATGCAGCTGGCGCGCCACACTGTTTCCTGTCTGTGACCAAATGGGGGCATTCCGCTATCGTTAATACCAGCGGAAATAATGATTGTCATATCATTCTGCGCGGTGGCAAAAAGCCAAACTACAGCGCTCAGGATGTGCAGGAAGTGAAAGAAGGCCTGAAAAAAGGCGGCCTGCCAGCGCGTATCATGATCGACTTCAGCCACGCTAACAGCAGTAAGCAATTCAAAAAACAAATGGAAGTGTGTGAAGACGTCTGTGGTCAGATTGCCGGCGGTGAGCAGTCGGTGATGGGCGTGATGGTAGAAAGCCATCTGGTGGAAGGGAATCAGAGCCTCGACAGCGGCGAGCCTCTGGTTTATGGTCAGAGCGTGACCGATGCCTGTATAGGCTGGGAAGACACCGAAGTGCTGCTGCGCAGCCTGGCGGGCGCGGTCAAAGCACGCCGCGGTTAATGTCACCTGCTGGAATACTTGTCTGAGCCCTGCTTTTAGCGGGGCTTTTTATTGCCTGAATATCCCCTACAATTCGCAGCGCATCTCCATACAACGCAAATCAGCATCCGCCATCTCAGAGCGGTAGAGGCTCTCTTTTACCAGACTGAATCCGTTCCTCTTATAAAATTCAAACGCATTCGGCGTAGAAGCCAGCGTAAGTGCTGTGAAACCGCGTGATTTCGCTTCTGCTTTTATGGCAGCAAGAATTTGCGTAGCGAGGCCTTTCCCTTCAAATTCTGGCAATGTAAAAATTGCTTCAACACTGCCATTTTTCAGATCAAGGAATCCTGTTGCCGCCGGTGTGCTCAGCCCCTGTGTCTGTGCGACAAAAAAAGGATTATCAATAATGGCTTTGCGGTATCCGGCAGGCATCTCATCGGGTGTCCATGCCATCACAATCTGTGCATCATAAGCGTTTTTACACCCGTGACGGATTGCCTGATTACGTATGTTCCACAGCGCTTCTGCTTCATCGGGTGTTGCACGTCTGACTGGCATAAATATTTTTCCTTGCGGGTCGGGGATACAAAAAAGGCACGCTTTCGCATGCCTTATCAATCATCGTGCTTCACGCAGAAAACGCGAAATTACTTCGCTTTACCCTGGTTTGCTACGGCCGCGGCTTTCGCTGCGATCTCGTCGGCATTACCCAGATAGTAACGTTTGATTGGTTTGTAGTTTTCGTCGAATTCGTAAACCAGCGGAACACCGGTAGGGATGTTCAGTTCCAGAATTTCGTCTTCGCTCAGGTTATCGAGATATTTAACCAGTGCACGCAGGGAGTTACCGTGTGCAGCGATGATGACGCGCTCTCCGCTGGCGATACGTGGTTTGATGACCTCAGTCCAGTAAGGGATAACGCGTTCGATGGTCAGCGCCAGGCTCTCTGTGGTTGGCAGTTCTGCCTCAGTCAGTTTAGCGTAACGCGGATCGTGGCCCGGGAAACGTTCATCAGCGCGATCCAGTTCTGGTGGCGTGACAGCAAAACCACGACGCCATTGTTTAACTTGCTCGTCACCGTATTTCTGTGCAGTTTCTGCTTTATCCAGACCTTGCAATGCGCCGTAATGGCGTTCGTTCAGTTTCCAGGATTTCTCAACCGGCAGCCATGGCTGGTTCAGTTCGTCCAAAACGCTCCACAGCGTGTGGATGGCACGTTTCAGCACAGAGGTGTAAGCAAAATCGAATTGGAAGCCTTCGTCTTTAAGCAACTGACCTGCAGCTTTTGCTTCAGTGCGACCCTTATCGGACAGTTCAACATCATGCCAACCGGTAAAACGGTTTTCTTTGTTCCACTCACTTTCACCGTGTCTTACCAGCACCAGCTTGGTTACAGCCATAGCTAAACTCCTCAGTTAACTGAATTTTCAATGATAACGGTTATCATTATAGAGGCTTGGCCTCCCCGACAGCAATCTGAAACTTCCTCAGGAAGTCTCTGCGGGACGCCGTTTGTATTAAACATAACGAATTTGCTGCGGCGATGTAAAACAAAACGCGCGTACGGTCTCCCGGACAGCGCGTTTTGTGTAAAAAGTCAGCGATCAGCTGGCTTTTTTCAGGCAGGTACTCATGAAAGTCTTACGTGCATCGCCTTTAAGTTCTTTTTTGGCGGCGTCTGCGTTACAGGTTTTCATTTTCTCCTGCTGAGGCGTCATTTTTGCCATAGCCGGTTTGGTTTCCGCTTTGAGGCACTGACTCATGAATTTTTTGCGGTCATCGCCTTTGAGTGACTGGGTAGTGGCCTGCTGATTACAGTCGGTCATCTTTTGGCGTTGCTCAGTCTGAGCAGGGGAAGGAACTTTAACAGGATCAGCCGCAATAGCGGAACCCGCCGCGCACAGCGTTGCCAGCAGGGATAACACAACAGGTAAACGCATATCGAACTCCTTATTAATCGTCCTTTCGGCAGGACACTCTCTAAGCGTAGATGGGGGAAGAGCCTTTAGCTTAAAATGTGCTGATACAGATGCGCCGTGAGTCACAAATTCGCAGAAGCAGGAAGGAATGAAGACAGGGCCGGGCGACCCTGTCGTGAGACATTACAGTGCAAAGAACTGATACGTCGTCGAAGATTTGTAGATCTGACCTGGTTTAACCCAACAGCTCGGCTGCGGCCAGGTGGCATGATTCGGGCTGTCCGGCAGGAACTCACTTTCCAGTGCGACACCGCTGTAGCTGGCGTATTCGCCGCCGCTACGGTTAGGGGTTCCGCCCAGGAAATTGCCGCTGTAAAGCTGCACTGCTGGCGCAGACGTAAACATCGTCATTTTGACTTTGCCATCAGCAGACCACAAATGCGCCGCCGGATTGCTGCCGGTATTGCAGGTGCGGTTAAGCAGATAAGCGTGGTCATACCCTTTCACGCGTTGCTGGTCACGGTCGGCGAGGAAATCTTTCGCCAGCGTTTTGGCGGCATTAAAATTCATGCCGGTGTTTTCAACCGGGACCGGATCCGCACAAGGAATGCCATCGCTGTCGACCGGCAGGAAGCGATCAGCAAACAGCTGCAGCTTGTGCTGACGCGCATCAGTCCCTTCACCGTCGAGGTTGAAATAGGCATGATTGGTCAGATTGACCGGACACAGTTTGTCAACCGTCGCTTCGTAACGGATTTCCAGCCGGTTATCGTCGGTCAGCTGGTAATACACTTTCGCTGTCATGTTGCCCGGATAACCCTGATCGCCGTCGACAGAAAACAGTTGAAACGTCAGCTTCTGCGCGGTCTGTTCCAGAATGATCCAGCGACGCGCATGGAAGCCTTCCGGCCCGCCGTGCAACTGGTGAACACCCTGATTGGCGACTACCAGATGCGCTTTGCCGTCAATTTCAAACTGCGAGCGGGCGATACGGTTAGCGTAACGTCCGACGGTCGCGCCCAGATACGCACTCTGGTTCATGTATTCCTGCGGCGACTGGCAACCGAGCAGCAGTTCACGCGTGGAGCCATCCGTCAGCGGCAGGGTGAAGGATAACCAGGTCGCGCCCCAGTCCATGAACGTTGCGGTGGCACCCGCTGCATTCTGTAGCGTAACCTGTTCAAACGGCTGACCATCGGGCGCCAGCTGTGTGTTTTCAGGTTTTAGCATATGCCTGCTCCTTGTGAAGCGGTGCAAACATAGAAGGTCTCTTTCAGACCGCTGTGCGCATGATATTGCTGTTCAACGGCATGACGGACTTTTTCCACCATGTCCTCAGGAACCAGCGCCACGATACAACCGCCGAAACCACCGCCGGTCATACGCACACCACCTTTATCGCCAATCACTTCTTTGACGATTTCCACCAGCTTATCGATTTGCGGCACGGTGATTTCAAAGTCATCGCGCATTGAGGCGTGAGATTCCGCCATCAGTTCGCCCATACGTTTCAGGTCGCCGCTGGCCAGTGCATCAGCCGCTGCCAGTGTACGGTCGTTTTCGGTAATCACATGACGCGCACGGCGGGCCACGACCGGATCCAGCTCATCCTGAATGGAGAAGAACAGGGCAGGGTCAACATCACGCAGCGCTTTCACACCGAAGAAACGTGCCGCCACTTCGCATTGCTCGCGACGGGCGTTGTATTCACTGTCAACCAGGCCGCGTTTCACGTTGGAGTTGATAATCACCACCGCCGCGTTTTCCGGCATAGACACCGCACGGGTATCCAGTGAACGGCAGTCAATCAGCAGGGAATGATTTTCCTTGCCGAGTGCAGAAATCAGCTGATCCATAATGCCGCAGTTACAGCCGACAAACTGGTTCTCCGCTTCCTGACCGTTCAGTGCCAGTGCTACGCCGTCCAGCGGCAAGTCATATAATGACTTCAGTGCCTGGCCGACCGCGACTTCCAGCGAAGCTGAAGAGCTCAGGCCCGCGCCCTGTGGCACGTTGCCGCTGATCACCATATCCGCACCGGAGAAATCTTTGTTACGCAACATCAGATGCTTGATCACGCCACGCACGTAATTGGCCCAGGGGTGTGCATCGGTGTGCACAATCGGTTCGTCGAGTGAGAAGCTGTCTTCGTCGTTATCGTAATCGGCGGCGATCACATGGATCGTACGGTCATTGCGCTGCGCGCAGGCGATCACTGTTTCATAATCGATCGCGCACGGCAGCACGAAGCCATCGTTGTAATCGGTATGTTCGCCAATCAGATTCACGCGCCCCGGCGCTTTGATGGTAATGGTCGCAGGGTAGCCAAATTTATCGGCAAAGATTTCCAGGGTTTTGGTCTTCAGTTTCATTCTTTTTCTCCGGCCTCACGATAATGAACATCACTCACCGCCCGCAGACGCTCTGCGGCTTGTTCCGCTGTCAGGTCGCGTTGGGTTTCAGCCAGCATTTCGTAGCCGACCATAAATTTGCGCACCGTGGCTGAACGCAGCAACGGCGGATAGAAATGCGCGTGCAGTTGCCAGTGTTCGTTGTCGCCTTCGGTAAATGGCGCACCGTGCCAGCCCATCGAATACGGGAAAGAGCACCGGAACAAATTGTCGTAGCGGCTGGTCAGCTTTTTCAGCGCCAGAGCCAGATCGCTGCGTTGTGCATCATTAAGCTCAGTAATGCGTTTGACGTGGACTTTCGGCAGCAACAAGGTTTCGAAGGGCCATGCGGCCCAATAAGGCACTACTGCCAGCCAGTGTTCGGTTTCAACCACCGTACGGCTGCCGTCGGCCAGTTCGCGCTGCACGTAATCGACCAGCATCGGCGAACCTTGTTGTTCCAGATAGGCACGTTGCAGACGGTCTTCACGTTCGGCTTCGTTAGGCAGGAAGCTGTTGGCCCAGATCTGGCCGTGCGGATGCGGGTTAGAGCACCCCATTGCCGCGCCTTTGTTTTCGAAAACCTGCACCCACGGATACGTTTTTGCCAGATCCGCACTTTGTTCCTGCCAGGTTCTGACGATCTCCGTCAACGCTTCAACTGAGAGTTGCGGCAGAGTTTTACTGTGATCCGGCGAGAAACAGATCACCCGGCTGGTACCGCGTGCGCTCTGAACGCGCATCAGCGGATCGTCGCTTTCCGGCGCAAAAGGCGTATCCGGCATCAGCGCGGCATAATCATTGGTGAACACAAACGTGCCGGTGTATTTCGGATTCACATCGCCTGTTACGCGGGTATTGCCCGGACAGAGAAAGCAGTCCGGGTCATGCGCAGGCAGTGTTTCCTGAGAAACGGCTTCCTGCTGACCCTGCCACGGACGCTTGGCACGATGCGGGCTGACTAAAATCCACTGATCGGTCAGTGGATTGTAGCGACGATGCGGGTGATCAATCGGGTTAAACGTGGTCATAAACTTTCCTCAGTCCTCCTTAATCCGGATAGCCTTGCGGGTTTTTCGACTGCCATAGCCAGGTATCGTTGGCCATGTCTTCGAGCGTGCGGGTGACTTTCCAGTTCAGCTCTTTCGCTGCTTTGGTCGGATCTGCCCAATACGCCGGTAAGTCGCCATCACGACGTGGTGCAAACTTGTAATTCACCGGTTTGCCGCAGGCTTTGCTGAAGGCGTTAACCACATCCAGCACACTGTGACCGAAGCCGGCGCCCAGGTTATAAACATGTACGCCCGCTTTGTTGTGCAGCGTTTTCATCGCGGCCAGATGTCCGTCTGCCAGGTCGACAACATGAATGTAATCACGTACGCCGGTGCCGTCCGGTGTCGGATAATCGTTGCCGAAAATGGCGACGGACTCACGACGACCTACTGCCACCTGCGCGATAAATGGCATCAGGTTATTCGGTACACCTTGTGGATCTTCCCCCATCAGGCCAGACGGATGAGCACCGACCGGGTTGAAGTAACGCAGCAGCGTGATGCTCCATTCAGGCTCAGCACGCTGCACATCTTCCAGAATTTGCTCGACCATCAGTTTGCTGCGGCCGTACGGACTGGAAGGATTACCGGTCGGAAAATCTTCGACATACGGCGTTTTTGGCTGATCGCCATACACGGTGGCGGAAGAACTGAATATCAGGTTTTTTACGCCGGCGGCACGCATGGCTTCAACCAGCACCAACGTACCGGTGACGTTGTTGTCGTAATACGCCAGCGGTTTTGCCACGGATTCGCCCACGGCTTTCCAGCCGGCGAAATGAATAACGGAATGAACAGGATTTTCACTGAAAATTTTATCGAGAAGGGCGCGGTCGCGAATATCACCTTCGTAGAACAGCGGCGTTTTGCCGGTCAGGGTATGGATACGTTCCAGTACACTCACTTTGCTGTTGTGAAGATTATCAAGAATGATGGGTGTATAGCCTGCATCAATCAATTGCACGCAAGTATGACTGCCGATGTAACCGCTACCACCTGTGACTAAGACGTACATAATAGCTCCCCGATGATTATCTGGATGCAACGATATCACGCTGCAAGGCTGAAAAAGGTGATCCATCCCCAATAAAATGGAATCGCTTACACAAACAGTTTACCACCTTTCAACGTGACTCAACAGGTGCGGCGTGCGGTACGCAAAGCCTTCGGCAACCGGTGATAAGCCAGAAAGGATGGGTTGTGTAATCGGTTACACTAAAATTTATCCGGGGGGTGAATCAGCTTTTCGGACTCATTTTCAGACTCCAGCCGGGGGAAATGCCGACATTTTGTCCACTAACCAGCGGCGGAGTGTCACGATATCTTCGCGCAGTGCTTTCTCTTTGGTGGTCACCAGATAATAGTTTGCGCCGGGCAGGTATTGAGGGAACGGGGTGGTCAGGATGCCTTTTTCAATGAAGTCATGCGCCAGCAAACTGCTGACAATCGCCACACCCTGACCGGCAATCGCCGCCTGAATAGCATGGGTTTCATCCGTAAAACGCAGGCCACTGTCGGTGTTTAATTGCGCCGGACCGAAGTGTTTTTGCCAGTTCTCCCAGTCGGGAGAGGGGCGAGGAATATGACGATTTTCCACATGAAACAACGTTACTGTCGTCAGATCCTCCATCGTTTTCAACGCCAGCGCAGGACTGGCAACCAGCACAAAAGTGTCGTGATAAAGCAGCCTCGAATCAAGATTCTCACCGGCGGATTCGCTGTAACGGATCGCTACATCCACGGTATTACGGGTTAAATCCACCAGCTCAATGCCGGTATGTAAGCGTAAATCCATCTCGGGCGCAGCGGCTTTTAAATCCGCCAGCCGCGGTACCAGCCAGTGTGTCAGGAAATTGGATGTCGTGGTCAGTGTCAGCGCCGCAGGCAACGCGGCGTGATGAATTTCTTCGACGGCTGCCTGTAACCCGGCAAATGCCTGCTGCGTGGCGTGGCGCAGGATTTGCCCCGCGGCGGTAAGCCTGACCTCACGGGCGCTGCGCTCAAACACTGCCGTGCCCAATGACTCTTCAAGCACACGGATCTGATGGCTGATAGCAGTGGCTGTCACGCCGATATCTTCTGCCGCGCGTTTGAAACTCTTCTGCTGCGCCACCGCATCAAATGCTTTGAGCGAACCGAGAGGCGGTAAACGAATCTTCTTCATGATGAGTTATTTTCATCCATGGCTGAAATCTATGACGTTGAATCATCTAAATTAGGCGGTGTAAGCTCTTTTATCAACATGATATGGATGAATAAGATTCATCTTTTGTACTGCGGAATGCTGATAAAGGAACTGTTATGAACGCCAAAAAATCACCTGCGCGGTGGTTGTCACCAGCATCGGGCATATTGTTTGTGCTGCACCTGGTGCTGACGCTGCTGAATGTCGGCTTTAACGGGCTGGATACACCGCTGTCCCACGCGCTGGCGGGAGCCGCCGCACTGTTTTTTGTGTTGTTTATCATCAGCGAGCGTTACCACCCTCAACCCCTGATGCCGCGTCATTTGCGGGCCTCGTTGCCCCTGCAAATAAGTTTTTGGACCGGTATTTTCGTTACGGCAGTCACCTGTGCTGCGTGGTTCCTGCTGGCGGTGACGATGTATCAGATTTACGGATTCGGCGGGCCGGGCATTATTCTCTGCTTTGTTACCTTATTGCTGATGATGGTGTCGGGCAAAGCGTTCGGCGAAAAACTCGGGCGGAATGTCACCTCTGCCAGCCTCTTGCTGTGGGGTTTTATGATTGCGGCGTGCGGGCTGGGGGTGATGGCAATAATGCCTGCTTTCGGGCTGGTGCTGCTGCCGGGTATGTTACTGACCGGATTCGGCGCGGGCATAGCCCGTCAGGCCGCCGCAACAGAAAGGGATCAGCTCACCGGTGATGAATATCATTATGCATCCCGTCTGGGAGGTTGGATTCGGGTAAGCAGCGCCCTGGTGATGCTGGCACTGCTCACACTGTTGCTGAAAAATAATCCCGGCCGGCAGGGCATTGAAAACGGGTATTCATTGCTGGCGGCACTGGCGCTGGCGGGCGTAGTGACTGCACTGATGATCCCCGCAAAGAGGAAGCGAAATAACGTTACAGTATGTCAATCTGATAACGGTAGATTTCACCGTCAGGAATAAAGCTCAGACGATGGGTAATGCATTGCGGCGCATCTTCCGCATGATGCGAAACAAACAGCAACTGAGTTTCACCTTCGCCGATCAGGATATCGACAAAGCGGCGCACCAGCTGACGGTTGATCGGATCCAGCCCCTGTAACGGTTCATCAAGAATTAACAGCGCCGGATGCTTGACCAGTGCGCGGGCAATCAGCGCCAGACGCTGTTGTCCCCAGGATAAACTGTGGAACGGGGTATCACCGGCATCACCTTCCAGCCCGAGCAATTCCAGCCATTGGGAGGTGAGTAATTTCTGCCGGTCGGATACCGCCTGATAAATACCGATCGAATCGAAGAAGCCGGAAGTAATAACATTGCGCACGCTGGTGCTGACGCGGTAATCCAGATGCAGGCTGCTGCTGACATAGCCAATATGACGCTTGATGTCCCAGATGGTTTCACCGCTGCCGCGACGGCGGCCGAACAGCGTCAGGTCATTGCTGTAGCCCTGTGCGTGATCGCCGGTGATAAGGCTCAGTAAGGTGGATTTTCCTGCACCGTTCTGGCCGGTGATCTGCCAGTGCTGGCCGTGATCAACCTGCCAGCTCAGATGGTGCAAAATCGGCTGGTCGTTGTACTGCACTACGCCGTCACGCAGCACGATTAACGGACTGCCGGCAGGCGGGCTGATACGTGCGGTGGGATCTTCTGCTTCCGGCACGGCCATACCGTTCAGGCTTTCACTGTGTGCCAGTTGGGCAACCAGCGCATCAGCCATCACCTGTTCTCGCGGCCCTACAGAGGCCAGCGTGCAGTCAGCCAGCACGCCGACATTTTTCACAAACGCAGGAATGTCGTCAAAGCGGTTAAGCACCAGCACCATCGTCTGGCCTTCGCCGGATAAGGTTTCCAGCAACTGTGCCAGCTGGGCGCGGGCGTTGACGTCGAGGCCGTCGAACGGCTCATCCAGCACCAGCAAATCGGGTTTTTGCATCAGCACCTGACACAGCAGGGTTTTGCGCGTTTCGCCGGTCGATAAATATTTGAAGCGACGGTCAAGCAATTTCTCAATACCAAACTGTGCGGCAAGGGCCGCACAGCGGGCCGGATCACGCACTTCATCCTGAATAATTTCAGCAGTAGTGCGGCCGGTATCGTCTTCACCTTCACTCAGTAAATCAGTGTTGTTACGCTGCCATTCATCGGCGACCAGCTTTTGTAATTGCTCGAATGAAAGGCGAACGATATGCGGGAAACTGTTTTTCCGGGTGCCTTTCAGCAGGGTTAAATCGCCTGCCAGCGCACGTGCCAGTGCGGATTTTCCGCTGCCATTGGAGCCGACAAACGCCCAACTGTCTGTCTGACGAACAGTGAGATCAGAAAGTGTGAGGGTCCGGGTATCGCTGAGGCGGAAAACGCCTTGCGAGATATGCAACGACGACATATTTAATCTCTCATTTTCAAATGATTATAAAACAAGGGATAAGCGCTGCATCTTCGCAAGTCAATTGACAAATCTGCAAAATGAAAACGCTGATTTTGCAAGATCCTGATTAACTTATTTTTTTAGCACAAGGTGGCAAGGATTACTTTGTCGTCATCAAATTGTGCGAAAACGCTCTGGCCGGTTTTCAGGGTCAGTTTGTCGGCTTCGGCATTTGGCACTGTCGCACATAATATTTCACTGCCCGGGAGCTTCATCAGCACTTCGCTGCTGTTTTCACCGCGCTGGATGTGGGTGATATCGCCCTGCAAGGCGTTATGCGGGTGATCAGCCTGCATGCTCAGCGTGATCCACGGCGCTTTGATCAGCACCAGGACTTCTTTACCGGGCGTTAACGCCAGACGGTCGGCGCTTTGTTCAGTGACCGCTGCGCGGATCCTTGTTTTGCCATCAGCCAGCAGGACATCAATATGCTGCTGAACGATGCTGTACCCGCGCTCAATGACATTGCCGAAGAACTGGTTGCGCGCACTGGTTTGCAGGGAGAAACGTGAAATAGCCGCCAGCAAACTGTCGAGAGGGAGCGAATCTTCTTTCAGCACGTCGAAGGCTTTTTGCTGAATTTGTGCCAGTAATTCATAAAGCTGGATCAGACGCTCGCCGTATGCCGTCAGCACTGCGCCACCCCCGCCTTTGCCACCGGTGCTGCGATCGACCAGCGTCTGATCGGCAAGCTGATTCATTTCATTGATGGCATCCCAGGCACTTTTGTAACTGATGTTCGCGAGCCTGGCCCCCTGACTGATTGAACCGGTCTGGCGCACCTGCCGCAGTAATTCAATGCGGCGCGGATCGGCAAACAAACGTTGCTGAAGTTTAAGGGTTAAGAGAATTTCGGCTTGCATCGCAGCTTCCTTGTGAGAATGAGGGCTTATTGTCGCCGCTAAACCAGCAGGCAGGCAAGTTGGCGAAATGCTAAAGTAATTACCGTCCCGTGCTGTTATTATCCGCAACAGTTTGATTTTTCGTTTTTGACTTCATGTACGAAGTTCAACATCGCCTCAGGGCGATTCAGCCAGTTAAGTGAGGCTATCATGTTAGAATTATTAGAAAGTTTGATTTTCGCTGCCGTCATGGTACCGGTTTTCATCGCTGTGATCCTGGGCCTGATCTGGGGGCTTGGCGAAGTATTCAATATCATCTCCCACGTGGGTCACTCTAAAGAATCCCGTGAGAAGCCTCATTACTGATTAATGAGCTTTTTTCCGGAACCCGGCCATCGCGCCGGGTTTTCTTTTTTTTGGGTTTTCTTTTTATCGTTCAGATCAAAAAACCATAGGTTATCCGCCCCTTGCTCCTAAAAATGCATGACATCGTTTCCTGCTGCGTTATATTAAGGATTACATAACGAAACATTTTTTCACAAAGGCGAAGGAAAACGATGACATATCAATGGGGCAAAGTATTCACCGCGACCGTTCTGGTAGCAGGACTTGGTGTTCAGGCTCAGGCAGCAGAGAAAATCACTGTGTTTGCCGCCGCATCACTGACCAACGCATTGCAGGATATTGCAACGCAGTATCAGAAAGAAAAAGGCGTGCAGGTTGTCTCATCTTTCGCCTCATCTTCCACACTGGCCCGTCAGATAGAGCAAGGCGCTCCGGCAGATATGTTTATTTCTGCCGATCAGCAGTGGATGGATTATGCCATCAGCAAACAGCAAATGGTGGATAACACCCGTTATACGTTGCTGGGTAACGAGCTGGTGCTGATTTCGGCGGCCGGCAGCAAAATCAACAAAGTCGACATCTCAGAGAAAACTGAATGGACCAAACTGTTGGGCGACAGCCGCCTGGCGGTGGGGGACCCGGATCATGTCCCGGCCGGGATTTATGCCAAAGAAGCGCTGCAAAAACTGGGAGCCTGGACCACGCTGGAACCTAAACTGGCGCGCGCCAGCGACGTCCGTGCGGCCATGGCGCTGGTAGAACGTGAAGAGGCACCGGTGGGCATTGTGTATGGTTCTGACGCAGTGGCCAGTAAGAAAGTCAAAGTGGTCGGTGTTTTCCCGGCATCGAGCCATAAGCCAGTTGAGTATCCGATGGCCATGGTTAAGGGGCATGAAAATACGACAGTCAGCGGTTTTTATGATTATCTGAAAACGCCGGCAGCGGCTGAAATCTTCAAAAAATACGGTTTCACGCCTCGCGCCTGAGTTCATCGCTGTTGCTGAAAACAGATAAGGCCTTCCCGCACTGCGCAGGCTTTATCTTTTCCTCTCTGTTTCTTTCCCCGTGTGCGATTCTCTATACTTTGATGGGTATTAAAGCCTTCGACATTTTTGCCGATATTTCATCTCTGCGACACATAAATTCAGGATTAAGAAACCGACATGATGTTGAGTGAATATGAGTGGCAGGCGGTACTTCTCAGTCTGAAAGTATCGAGCCTGGCCGTTGTTTGCAGTCTGCCGCTTGGTATTCTGATGGCGTGGATTCTGGCCCGTGGCCGTTTCCCCGGTAAATCCCTGCTCGACAGCATTATTCATTTGCCCCTGGTATTACCGCCGGTGGTGATTGGTTATCTGTTGCTGGTGGTGATGGGGCGTCGTGGTTTTATTGGCCAGCGACTGTACGAATGGTTTGGTTTCAGCTTCAGTTTTAGCTGGCACGGTGCGGTGCTGGCCTCAGCGGTGGTAGCATTTCCGTTGATGGTGCGTGCGATCCGCCAGTCGCTGGAGGCCGTTGACCCTAAACTTGAACTTGCTGCCCGCACGCTCGGCGCGTCACCGTGGCGGGTGTTTTTCACCCTCACACTGCCGCTTTCCACACCAGGTGTCATTGTCGGCATAGTGCTGGCGTTTGCACGTTCGCTGGGCGAATTTGGCGCAACCATCACCTTCGTTTCGAATATTCCGGGTGAGACCCGTACCATTCCTCTGGCAATGTATACCCTGATTGAAACACCGGGTGCGGAAGGGGCTGCCGCGCGGCTGTGTGTGTTGGCGATCCTGCTGTCTCTGGCTGCACTGCTGATTTCTGACTGGCTGGCAAAACGCAGCCGTATCCGGCTGGGAGGCTGACATGCTTGAACTCGATTTCAGCCAGACGCTGGGTAGCCTGAAATTACAGGTGACGCAGACCTTACCGGCGCAGGGAATAACGGCCATTTTCGGCTTGTCAGGTGCGGGGAAAACCTCGCTCATTAATGCCATCGGTGGCCTCACCCGGCCTGACACTGGCCGCATAACGTTGAACGGTCGCGTTTTATCCGACCGGCAAAACAACATTTTCCTGCCGCCCGAAAAACGTCGCATCGGCTATGTTTTTCAGGATGCGCGCCTGTTTCCGCATTACCGCGTGAAAGGTAATCTGCAATATGGCATGGCGCCGTCGATGCGCGGACAATTCGATAACATCGTGCGTTTGCTCGGCATCGCGCCTTTGCTGGATCGCTTCCCGCTTACGCTGTCCGGCGGTGAGAAACAGCGCGTGGCAATCGGCCGGGCGCTGCTGACAGCACCGGAAATTTTGCTGATGGATGAGCCGCTGGCCGCGCTCGATATTCCGCGTAAACGCGAACTGATGCCTTACCTGGAGCGTCTGGCGCAGGAAATCAGCATTCCGATTTTGTATGTGACGCACAGTCTGGATGAGATTTTACGTCTGGCAGAAAAAGTGCTGGTACTCGACAGCGGTAAGGTGCTGGCCATGGGAACGTTGGAAGAGGTGTGGGCAAGCAATGTGATGCGTCCGTGGTTGCCCAAAGAAGAGCAAAGCAGTGTGCTGAATGTCAGCGTGCTTGAACATCATCCGCGCTATGAAATGACGGCGCTGGCGGTTGGCGATCAGCGTTTATGGATCAGTAAAGTCGAAGAAGTACCCGGCACGGCGCTGCGTATACGCGTGAATGCCACGGACGTTTCTCTGGTATTGCAACCGACGGCGAACAACAGCAGTATCCGCAACATTCTGCCGGCAAAAGTGCTGGAATGTCTGGATCTGGGAAATCAGGTGGAGGTCAAACTGGCGATGGCCGATCATATCATCTGGGCGCGGATCACGCCGTGGGCGCGCGACGAACTGATGATCCGCGCAGGACAATGGCTGTATGCGCAGATCAAGAGCGTGTCAGTTAATCGCTAAGCGTACTGCGCCTTACTTTTCTGACGGATTAAAAGCGGCATAAAGCACCAGAACCTGTTCGGCAAACGCGTCATCGAGAATATAAAAGTAACATTCCGGCACGTTAAGCACGCGGGCAAAATGACACATGGTGTCAAAGTTCGGGCTGTACGTGCCGTTTTCATATTGCGATACACGCGAACGCGCCGTGCTCTCATCTATTCCGGCCAAAACACCCAATTTTTCCTGCGTAAGCCTGGCTTTTGCCCGCGCGGATTTCAGTCGATGTGGGATCATTATCAATAACCATAGAAACCGTATTGACGTTATGTTTAGCATCACTTAACATTATTGTTGTTTAGAGTTACTGGACATTGTTATGTGTCAGTGTAATTCACAATTCAGTTAGCTGAACTAACAACAAAGGAAGAAGGATGAAAAATGGAAAATGACTGGCATCCGGCGGATATTATTGCCGCATTACGTAAGAAAAGAACCTCACTGGCGGCGCTCTCAAGGCAAGCCGGTTTAGGTTCGTCGACACTGGCCAATGCACTGGCGCGTCCGTGGCCGAAAGGGGAAATGATCATCGCTCAGGCTCTGGATATACCTCCTTCGGTGATCTGGCCCAGCCGGTATTATGACGAAAACAGGCGATTAATCCCCCGTACCGTCCGGCCGGTCAGGAATAAGACATTGGAAACTGACGGATAAGCCTGCAAAAAACACCTTCCTCTGTAGCAGAGGAAGGTGCACCGGTAACGGTTAATTCAGCACTTTGTTGCGGATAACCTCAGCGATTCCCGGTGTTTCGTGGTCACCAATCACCAGCGCCGCACGTTCTTTGATAGCATCATCTGCATTGCCCATCGCCACGCCAAGACCGACATTTTCCAGCATGCTCAGGTCGTTGTAGTTATCACCGAACGCCACCACATCCTGCATGGTCATGCCCTGAGATTCGACCCATTCCTGCAAGCGGCGGCCTTTGCTGTTGCCTCCTTTTGCAACATCAACCTGATCATGCCATGACCATTCACAGGCCAGACCCAGCTCATTTTCTACCTGTGCGGCAAAGGTGTGCAGGGTATCGAGATCCTGATGCGATGTGGCAAATTTCCAGACTGACTGTGCGTTGTCAGCGGCTTCGCGCAGGCTGTTAACCTGAATAATGTTCGGACGCTGATGTTCCGGCAGGGTTTGCCCCCAGGCAATGGAACGGCTGACGTGGCCGCTCGGCTGCTGATACAGCATGGCGTCATCAACATATAACAGACCGTGGATGCCGTGATATTCCAGCAAGTCGATCACTTTTTTGGCTTTGACCGGATCCAGCGGATCGGAGGTTAAAACCTTACGTGCCTGATAATCATATAAATACGTGCCGTTACAGCAGATAGCAGGTGTATCGAGCTGCAATGCCTGATAAAAGGGATGGATGGCCACATGATGGCGTCCGGTCACGACGACGACTTTGACCCCTTGTGCACGGGCATCTGCCAGCGCGGCAAGGGATTCAGGAAGGATACGTTTTTGGCGGTCCAGCAGCGTCCCGTCGAGGTCGAGCGCAATAATGCGATAAGTCATGAGCAGTCCATCGTAAGTGAGGGGGAATCGGGGGAATTATCGCCATGTTACCTTTTTTAGCCTGCTAATTAAACTGCGTATCCGGCACCAAAGGGGGCGCCGTATCGTGGTAACCTGAGCTACGCTTTAATACCCGGCATATTTCAAGTTGCAGATAGGTTGGTTGCGCTTGTCTTCCTGCAACTCGAACTATTTTGGGTATTACAACTATTTGATTCTTAATAAGGAGATGTGATGAAGCAAGTCGTCTACGTTGCCAGCCCTGAGAGCCAGCAAATCCACGCTTTTCGTCTGGCAGACAAGGGTGAACTGAGCCTGCTACAAACGGTGGAAGTTCCGGGACAGGTTCAGCCGATGGTGATTCATCCTGACGGCCATCGTCTGTATGTTGGCGTGCGCCCTGAGTTTGGTGTGCTGACCTACCGCATTGACCATGAAGGTAAACTGGAAGAAGCTGCGATGGCCCCATTGCCGGGCAGTCCGACGCATCTGGGGATCGACCTTCAGGGACGTTTTGTGTTCTCCGCGTCCTACAGTTTTAATAATGTCAGCATTCATCCGCTGGATGAAAAAGGGCTCGCGCTTGCGCCTGTACAGGTGCTGGAAAATATCCAGGCTCCGCACTCCGCCAATATCGACCCGACCAATCAGGTACTGATGATCCCTGCGCTGAAAGAAGATCGCATCCGCCAGTTCGACTTCAGTGCCAACGGCGAAGCGACGCCGCACGCCGCGCCGGAGCTGAAAACTGCAGCGGGTGCGGGCCCGCGTCATATGGCATTCCACCCGAATCATCATTTTGCCTACTGTGTAAATGAACTGAACAGCAGCGTGGACGTGTACCAGAAAGACGTCACCAGCGGCGAATACCGTCAGGTGCAGACGCTGGGGATTATGCCCGCTGATTTCACCGGCACCTGCTGGGCTGCTGATTTGCACATCACGCCGGATGGCAAATTCCTCTACGCCTCAGACCGGACTGCCAGCCTGATTTCTGTGCTGACGGTCTCAGAAGATGGCAGCGTGCTTGAGCTGGTCGGGCATCACACCACCCAGACACAGCCTCGCGGTTTCAATATCGATCACACTGGCCGGTATGTGATTACCGCAGGACAGAAATCGGACGCGATTGAAGTGGCGAAAATCGATCCACAAAACGGTCAGCTGACCACCCTGAAAACTTACCCTGTGGGCAAAGGCCCGATGTGGGTAAGCATTCTGGAAATTAATTAATCACAATAGGTTACTTGTTAGTTTTGTTAATGTTATATTTTTAACTAACCAATAATACCGCCGTGAAATAATGATCAAGCTCCTGTAATAAGGGGCTTTTTTATTGCCTGTGCCAGACGTGCTATTGATTAGAAATATTTTAATGTCTCTATAAATGTTGAACAGCGCTGGTCGATAACTCTCCCGTTATTCACTCATTCTGCGGTGGCGCTGCCACTTAAGAATCAGTCCTTTTTGGTTATCAGGGAGAAGTAAATGAATGTACTTTCAGGGATCACTGGCCGGGTTCGCCATGCCACAATCGCTAACAAGCTCGGTGCAGGATTTGCGCTGGTATTGCTTCTGGGCTCCTTTATTGCTGTGTCCGGTATCTACCATCTGACCAGCATCAATCAACGCGCTGAAAAAGCGACTTTGCTCAAAACCGTTAACGATCTGCTGAGCGATGCCAAATTTACCCGGCTTTCCTATATGGCCAGCAAAGACCCTAAATTTGTTGAAGAAAACCGCCAGGCGCTGGATAAACTGGAAACCCGCCTGGGAGAAGTGGCGGCGTATGCCTGGGAGCCGGAAGATCAGCGCCTGGTAGAGACTATGCCGGCAAATATTCAACGCTACCGTGAAAGCTGGCAGCAGACGCTGAATCCTCCGGCAGGCAGTGATCCAAAACACATCACCGCCCGGTTGGCTGAAGCCGGGCTGGCACTGACCTCCGCGTCTAACACGCTGCTCGATCATGAGATGAACAGTCTTCACCAGGAAGTATCGCGCACCATTTCCGAAATGCTGGTGATCATTGTGGCAGCCATAGTCACTGGTGTGCTGATTTCATGGCGCATGACCCGGCAGCTGACGCTCCCGTTGCGTCACACGCTGCAAATTGCACAACGTATCGCTGCCGGTGATCTTTCGACACACACCACCAGCCACAGCTTTGACGAAGTGGGGCAACTGAGCCGCGCAATTGAAACCATGAACCAGAATCTGCACGGCATCATCGGTGATATCCGTGAGGGCGTAACGCAGGTGACCCGTGCCTCGGGTGAAATTGCCGCAGGCAACATCGACCTGTCAGCCCGTACCGAAGAGCAGGCTGCGGCGCTTGGGCAAACAGCGGCCAGCATGGAACAACTGACCTCAACGGTGAAACAGAACGCCGACAATGCCGCGCAGGCCAGTCAGCTGGCTTCCGATGCTGCCAGCACGGCGGCGCGGGGCGGTAAACTGGTGGCGGATGTCGTGGGTGTGATGAAAGAGATCACTGTCAGTTCGAAGCAGATTTCGGAAATTACCACTGTCATCAACAGCATCGCTTTCCAGACTAATATTCTGGCGCTTAACGCTGCGGTTGAAGCGGCGCGGGCAGGGGAACAGGGCCGTGGTTTTGCGGTGGTCGCCAGCGAAGTGCGCAGTCTGGCGCAGCGCAGCGGGCAGGCGGCGAAAGAGATTGAAGGGCTGATCGATAAATCGGTGATTAATGTCAATAACGGTTCGCAGCTGGTGGCGAAAGCCGGTGACACCATGGAAGAAATCGTCGGCTCGGTGCGTCATGTGACGCAAATCATTCATGAGATTGCGTCGGCGTCTGACGAGCAAAGTCGCGGCATCAGTCAGATTGCGCTGGCCGTGGCAGAGATGGATACCGTGACTCAGCAAAACTCGGCACTGGTTCAGCAGTCAGCCAGTGCAGCGGCTTCGCTCGATGAGCAGGCGGTGAATCTGGAACGCACCGTGTCAGTATTCCGCCTCGGTAATGAAACCCGCTAAAAGACGGGCAGAAGAAGGCTGAACGAAAAAAAACCGCCGGAGGCCCACCCCGGCGGTTTTTTCATGGCATCAGACTGAATTACTTCGCAGGCTGAGTCAGTACATTGTTGTACTGCCACAGGCGGTTGAAGTTAGTGTCATTCACGTTTCGCTGCTGTTTTTCATCTTTCGGCACATTGCCAACAAACGGGTGACCGGAGAAGACGGAAGCGCCCCACGGATTCATCTGGTCATAGCTGTTGTCGAAGCTGCTGTCACGGATCACCAGCTGGCTGCTGGCGCCCTCAGCATCCCATGCACGGCCCATTTTGGCTTTCGCTGCCTGCTCGAAGCCACGGTCACCGGTCAGGTTGCTGTCGATCACCAGGAAGCCGTAAGGCGCGGCGGCTGGCGTGTTTGGCGCGAAGATGGACGCCTGTTTCACGCCACGGCTGCTGACAGTGTGGAACTCAACGTGATCGAATACTGCATTAGCGCGGCCAAATACGTAATCCACATCACCGACGATCAGGCTGTTATGCACGTAAGCACGGCTGTAACGGTTGTTGTCAGTCTGGTTGTGGATGTTGGCGGTATTGACCATAAAGGTATTCTGGCGGCCAATCAGACGCACGTTATCCAGAATCACATTGTCACCATCGGTACGCAGCGCAACGGCAGAATGATCACCGGCATCCACGGTATCGAGCAGGGCGTTACCAATAGTCAGGTTCTGTATCTGAACACCGTTGCTTTGTGACCAGACGGTCGCGGTACAGCCAGTGCCGATGGTTTCAGTGGTCAGGGTGGCACAGTTCCGGAACATATAGTACGCGCGATCGCCTGGCAGGAACTGGCCGTTAGGGCTGACGGTTGAACGGTATGTTGCCGGAGCGGCGGACGCTTCGAGACCCTGTGCGAGGGTAACATCAGAAGCGCTATTGCCCGCACCGAATAAGGTCACTGGCGGTGCACCAGCCGGGATGTAAACCGCACCGTTATACGTGCCTGGCAGAATTTTAATGAAGATACGTTCGCCGTGGTTACGCACAGCCAGTGCCGCGTTTACCGCCATCTGAACGTTGGAGTATTGCGCGCCATCTGTGCCTAACTGCGGGCCCACCACGAAACTGGTTTTCACACCGTCAGTGCTTGCCAGTTTAGGGAACCAGCCCTGTTGCTGAACCTGCAAAGAAGGGCCGCCAAAGGCGAGATAATTTTTCGTGGTAAAATTGGCCGCTTCGTCCGCTGATAACACGGGCAGTGACGCGGTGCCCGGAGCAACCTGGCTGGATAAGCCTTGATGGCTGCTGCTACATGCCGCCAGGATAAGACTGGCAGACAATACAGCGCACGCGCGCGACAGGGTGGAAATTTTCACTGTGACTGACTCCTTGATGAAGAAGATTATTCTTTTTTTCAATGTTGCAGCAAACGCCGCAATAAAAAAACGGTGGCCAGTAAAAACTGACCACCTTTTCTGCGTCTTTTATACCACAGGAATCAGCTGTATATCACTGTCAGTGATGCTTTGCCGAGAGTATGGAAGTGCACGTTGAAGCCGAGATATGCGCCGCTGGCATTCTCATCGACTTCCAGCGTTTCTGTATCGATGGCGTAGACGGTGAAATGATAGTGATGGTGTTCGCCCTGCGGAGGGGCTGCGCCGCCATAACCGGCCTTACCAAAGTCAGTGCGGGTTTGTACCGCACCTGCGGGTAAACCGCCTTTGCCGGAGCCTGCACCTTGTGGCAATTCGGTCACGTCAGCCGGAATATTGGCGACGCCCCAATGCCACCAGCCGGAACCCGTCGGGGCATCCGGATCATAGCAGGTGATAACAAAACTTTTGGTGCCCTCAGGCGCGCCGGACCAGGTCAGATGCGGCGACAGGTTGTCACCGTTGTAGCCCATGCCGTTAAAAACCTGCGTTTCCGGCATTTTTTCGCCATCGCGCAGATCATTACTGGTCAGTGTAAATGCCATAAAACCCTCTTCAGATGATGAAATAGTCACGGTCAGATTACTTGCCGGCCCCGCCGCCGCCCAGCAATTTCAGCAATGCCTGTGCGACCGCTCTGGAAGAGGCCGGATTCTGCCCGGTGATCAGGTTTCCGTCGGTAATGGAATAAGGCCGCCAGTCTGCCGCCTTACTGTAGTCACCGCCATGTTTTTTCAGCTCGTCCTCGACCAAAAAAGGCACGATATCGGTCAGCCCGACCGCGTCTTCTTCGCTGTTACTAAAGCCCGTCACGCGCTTGTCTTTCAGCAGCGGCGTGCCGTCCTCCACCAGTACATTGCGCAAAACCCCCGGTGCGTGGCAGACCGCAGAGACCGGTTTGCCCGCAGCCCAGAATGCCTGGATCAGCGCGATAGAGTGCGGGTCTTCAGCCAGATCCCACAACGGGCCGTGACCGCCCGGATAAAAAATGGCATCGAAGTCATCAGCGTTAACATCAGCAAGTTTGTGCGTGTTCGCCAGCACCTTCTGTGCATCTTTATCATTACGGAAACGTTCGGTGGTTTCGGTCTGCGCATCCGGCTCATCGCTTTTCGGATCGAGCGGTGGCTGTCCGCCTTTCGGCGAAGCCAGCGTCAGTTCGGCACCGGCATCCAGAAATTCGTAATAAGGCGCAGTAAATTCTTCCAGCCAGAAACCGGTTTTCTTACCGGTTTCACCGAGTTTATCGTGTGATGTCAATACCATCAGTAATTTCATGTAACCTCCTGTGGACGTTGCCGGCTGACGTTAAGAATAAATCAGTCCTGACCGACACGGACGACCAGTTTGCCAAAGTTTTTACCCTCAAGCAGACCAAAGAACGCCTGCGGAGCATTCTCTAATCCTTCCACGATATCTTCACGGAATTTGACTTTCCCCTGTTCAAACCATTCACTCATCTGTTTTGCAAATTCCGGATAGCGATGGCCGTAATCATCAAAAATAATAAAGCCTTGCATACGCATGCGTTTCTTCAGGATGGTGCCGGTCAGCAAGGAAAGGCGGTCCTGACCATCTTTCAGACCGGTTGCATTATATTGAGAAACCAGCCCGCACAGCGGGATACGTGCTTTGGTATTGAGCAGCGGCAACACGGCATCAAACACCGCGCCACCGACATTTTCAAAATACACATCAATGCCTTCCGGGCAGGCCGCTTTCAGACGTTTATCCAGATCCGGCGCGCGGTGATCCAGGCATTCATCGAAACCGAAATGCTCAACCGCATAGCGGCATTTTTCTTCGCCACCGGCAATCCCGATTACACGGCAGCCTTTGATCTTACCAATCTGTCCGACCAGCGAACCGACAGGCCCCGTCGCGGCAGCCACGACCAGCGTTTCGCCCGGTTTGGGTTCACCGATATCCAGCAGGCCCATAAAAGCGGTAAAACCCGGCATGCCCAATACACCCAGTGCGAGGGACGGTTGTTTGAGTGCTGCCCCTTCCAGTTTCTTGACGTCCTGGCCATCGGCAACGCAATAATCCTGCCAGCCGGTTCTGCCGACCACTAAATCGCCGGGTCTGAAATCCGGATTTTTCGATTCCACCACGCGGGAAACTGCACCACCGGTCATCACCTCACCGATTTGCACCGGTGCGGCGTAGGAAGGCGCGTCGCTCATGCGTCCGCGCATGTACGGATCAAGTGACAACCAGACGGTGCGCAGCAATAACTGGCCGTCTTTGGCTTGCGGTAACGGGGCTTTTTCCAGACGAAAGTTATCATCGACAGGTTTACCGTGAGGACGTGAAGCCAGCACGATGCGGCGGTTTTCAGATTGTGACTGAGGCATATCAGTTCCTTCCTTTTTTCTTATAAGGGGATTCAAAGTCAACGTAATTGGGAATAAGTATAGGACGCTAAACAGTCATCGGACGAAGCGGTTTATGCCATGTTGGAATAAATCGTGGGGTTTTTCCCTGAAATAAGAGTAAACCTGAAAACGCAACAGTTCACTGCCGTACAGGCTGCTTAGAAAGCTTTCTGCGTGTTTCCAACTCAAGACCAGAAATCATTGCCACAAGCCGGTGCGTTTGGCGAAGAAGTCATTGGGAATTCTGAGTATTCTCCCCTGCGAAGGGGAGGGTTGGGGTG